>NZ_JBEYUI010000015.1:0-149159 GCF_040643455.1 Micromonospora sp. NPDC047134 | reverse complement strand
GCGTGCTGGGTAGTGTCACGATGATCCTCTTCCTGTCTCCCGGCAAGCCTAACGCTCCCGGAACGGCTGCCTCATCTCAGCCTGGCAGACAGGGCCGTGCCGATGGTCGTCCACCTGCACGGCGGGCACAGCCGGGAAGAGAGCGATGGGTACCCGGAGGCGTGGTACCTGCCGAGAGCGAAGAACATCCCCGCCGGCTTCGCGACGGTGGGCAGCTTCTATGACGAGTTCCGGCGGAAGTTCGAACGGCGACACGGGATCAGGTGGAAGCCGGGGACCGCCACCTTCCACTACGACAACGACCAGCGAGCGACCACCGAGTGGTTCCACGATCACACCCTGGGCATGACCCGGCAGAACGTGTACGCCGGCCCGGCCGGCTTCTACCTTCTCCGAGGTGGCAAGTCGGACCTGCCCCCCGGTGTCCTGCCCGGTCCCGCTCCCGCGATCGGTGACAAGCCCGGCACCCGCTACTACGAGATCCCGCTGGCCATCCAGGACCGGTCGTTCAACCCGGACGGGTCGCTCTTCTACCCGGGCACGCGGGCGTTCTTCGGCGACTGCACCAATCCGGCCGACTACATCCCGAATGGCGACGTGCCGCCGATCTGGAACCCCGAGTTCTTCGCGAACACGATGGTGGTCAACGGGCGGACGTGGCCGAAGCTCAAGGTCGAGAAGCGACGGTACCGGCTGCGCCTGCTCAACGGCTGCAACTCGCGCCTCCTCGTCCTGAAGATCGCGGCGAACCCGACAGCCCCGCGACCTGCCGCCGTGGCCCTGCCGATGTGGCTGATTGGCACCGACGGCGGCTTCCTGCCCAAGCCGGTGCGGCTCGATCAGATCCTGCTCGGCAATGCCCAGCGGGCGGATGTGATCGTGGACTTCACCGACGTGCCGGCCGGCACTGAGCTGTTCCTCATCAACGAGGGGCCGGACGGGCCGTTCACCGGCGTGCCTGCCGACGACGGGTTCGCGGACGTCAACACGACCGGACAGGTGATGAAGTTCGTCGTCGGGCCCCGGATCGGTGCGGACAAGAGCGTCCCGCCGGATCAGCTCCGCCTGCCCAAGTTCACACCCCTGGGCACGGCGACCAACACCCGCCGGCTCTCGCTCAACGAGCAGGTTTCCTCAACCGGTTGCGGCCCGATCGCGGCCCTGCTCGGCACCGTCACGGCCGGCGGCACGGCCGTACCGCTGCGGTGGGACGATCCGATCACCGAGAACCCGACACTCAATTCCACAGAGATCTGGGAGCTCGACAACCGGACGATGGACGCGCACCCTATCCACGTCCACGAGATCCAGTTCCAGGTGGTCGGCCGCGGAGCCGACGGCAACCAGCCGCCGAGCGCGCAGGAGAGCGGCTTCCTCGACACTGTGATCGCCCTGCCGGGTGAGATCACCCGGATCAAGGCTTTCTTCGATCTGCCCGGCCGTTACGTGTGGCACTGCCACATCCTGGAGCACGAGGACAACGAGATGATGCGGCCGTACTTCATCGGGCGGCCGAAGGGTGGGCCGGCAACTGGTGACGGTGGTCGCGCCAGTGGCCCCAACGTGGCGGGCGCCATCGCCGGAGCGGCGGGGCTGTCCGCCGCCGCCATCGGCGCTGCCGCGCTGGCGGCCACCTCACGGAAACCGGACACAGCCACCCCGATCTAGTCGCCAACCACTTGTAAATGGTGATGGAAGGCCCTGGCTGAGGATCATTCCAGCCAGGGCCTTCCCGCCTAACTCAGCACCCGGCCATCCTCACTGTGTGCCGTCGACCCGCCCTCCTGGGAGCGGGCCGTCGCCCGGCCCGCCATGTCAAGCGGACCTTGACGGCTCGTTCGGACGCTGGCGGGTCGGGCGGTGGTCCGCTCGGCTCGCCCCGGGTCGATGGCAGGCGGGATGGCCCTGCGCAACCACCCAGGGACGCGACACGCGTCCGCCAACTGATCTACGACGCCTACGCGCACTGATCGCGGGCAGATCCCGATTTCCGAGAACCGGCATATGCGTGACGGAGGCCGTAGGGTGCCACTGTGACCGAGTTCCGCCCGGTGAGGCTGGTGGCCATCTCGCTGGACTGTCCCGACCCTCAGCGGCTTGCCGACTTCTACCGGGCACTGCTTGGAGGCCGCCAGTTGTGGGCGAAGGAGTCCAGTGTCGGAATCGAGGTTCACGGAGCTGTGCTGGTAGCGCAACAGGTCGCCTGTTACGTCCCCCCGGTCTGGCCGGGAACGGCGATCGTGCACCTCGACTTCACCGCCGACGATCTCCGGGTGGCTGAGGAGCGGGCGGTAGCGCTCGGGGCCACGCTGCCGGAGCAGCCCGACCCGCGGTGGCGGGTACTGCTCGATCCGGCCGGCCATCCGTTCTGCCTGACACCGTTCACACCGGACTCGGTGGCCTGACCGCTGCTCCACAACCCTGCTTGTGCGCCCATCGGAAGAGTCACACTCGGTAGGCGCATGAGGCAACGCGCTCGTCGTGTCCCAGCTGATGCTTGGCATGATCGCGCTATAAGCGGCAGGTGAGTATGCGCAGAGTCATCGGACAAGTTCGCGGCCGCCCGCCAATGACAGCGTCTGCCCATTGATGTGGCCATTCGCTGCCGAGGCCAAATAGGTGATCGCGGTGGCGACGTCGTCGGGGGTGCAGATACGCCCGGTCGGTGTCTTTCCTGATTCCTCTGCAATCGCTTCTGGCCCCAGGAATGGAGCGTTCAATGCCTTGTCGGTGAGGGTGAAGCCGGGACGCACGATGTTCGTCAGGATGCCGTGGCGGGCCTCTCGGACGGCGAGCACTCGCGCGGCGGTCTCGAGCGCTCCCTTCGCCGTAGCGTAGGCGATCGGCCCCGCCATGGGCTGCTCGACGACGTCGGTCGACACGACGACGATGCGTCCCCAGCCGGCGGAGCGCATGGCCGGCAGGGCCGCGTCGATCAAAGCTGCCGGACCGACGGTGTTGACGGCCAACGAGGTGGCGAGACCACCGACCTCGTCACTGTCAAAGGACGGCCACTTCACGGCATTGGCGACCAGAACGGAGACCGGACCGAGACGTTCATTGACCTCCTCTAGGACGGCCGGCACGGTGGAGAGGTCGCCGTGGTCCAGTTGGACGGCGCAGGCTTGGCCACCTGCTTGCGTCACCGCGTCGACGACATCCATGGCTCCTTCGAAGTTGGTGTGCCAGGACACGGCGACGGATGCGCCTTCGTCAGCCAGGCGGAACGCTGTGGCTTTGCCGATGGCGCCGGAAGCGCCGGTGATGAGAGCAACCTTGTGCGACAGGCCGGTTTCCACTGCGACCTCCATAGTCGGCTATAGGTTAGCCGACTATGCATTACGTGGGGGTTGCTCGTCAACTCGTACACTGCCCAGGTGGAACTCGCGGATGTTCTGGCCACCAACAAGGCCCTCGTCAAGGTGGCCAAGCTGTACCGCAGTGCGCAGGCCGACGTGCTGAGCGGGCTCGCCCTACACCCGGGGCAGGACGTCCTTCTGTGGATGCTCGGCCAGGAACCCGAAGGCATTACAGTCTCTGAGATCGCCGCTCGGCTAGGCGTGGAACAGCCCACCGTCACGCGCAGCCTCACCCGCCTGGATCAAGGCGGCTGGTTTGTCCGGACGTCCGTACCGGGCGATCGGCGGGCCACCCGAATCCAGCTGACCGACAAAGGCCGAGCTGCCATCGCGGAGATCGAAGCGGCGTGGCGCACACTCGCGGAGACGGCAACGGCCGGAATGGCGAGCGATCAGCGCGCCATGTTGGTCGAAATGCTGGAGAAGGTACGCGGAAATCTCCTCACCTTGACCGCCGAAGTCGATTGAGAAGGCGCATCAGGCGCAGCCGAAGAGTCGTGGGTGACGCACTCCTCTCGGCCAGATGAGGACGCCCGGCCTGGCGGGCAAGACATGCTGCGTCGATGTCGGCCTTGGCGAGACCTGATGGACCGGATGGGGCACTCGACCACTCGGGCGGCGCTGATCTACCTACACAAGACGGCCGGGCGAGACCGGAAGATCGCCGACGCGCTGAGCCAGTTCGTCGAGGACGCGCGCGGGGGCGCGCCGGAGGGCACGGCCACGAACGGCGACGAGGACCAGGGCGACACCGACCCGACAGCCGGGGACACGGCGGCGGGCACGGACGGGCACGTGAATCCGAAGGGGCACGTAGGGGGCACGACGAGCGGTTAGTGATCAACAAAAGCGAAGGCCCAGCGTCGGGAATTGCTTCCTGACCTGGGCCTTTGCCGTTGGAGCGGGTGACGGGAATCGAACCCGCACTGTCAGCTTGGGAAGCTGATGTTCTGCCATTGAACTACACCCGCAAGCGGGACCACTGTACCTGAGTCGACCGGCCTGGTGCACCCAGGCACCCCGATCGTCCTCCGACCGCCGGGCCGACCCACGGACCGGCAAGAATTTTCCGGCCAGCAATACATGCCCATTCTCAAATCTATCGATGGGTTGTAACGTCTGCCTCACGTTTTCCGCACGGCGCGACACAACCCCCCGGTCGCGTCGACAGAAAGAGGTGGGCTTATGGGACTCCGTCCCGTCCTGCTGCACCGGCGTCTCGCCGGTATCGCATCGACGTCGCTGGCCGTGACGCTCGGCCTGGTAACGGTCGGCGCGCTGCCGGCCGCCACCATCTCCGCCAGCCCGGCCATGGCCGCCGGGCACGCGCACGCGCACGCCGACGAGGAGTGCGCCGACCCGACCGGCAGTGCGGTCCGGGTCCGTGATGGCGGCGTCCTCGCGCACGACCCGAACGAGTTGACCAAGAGCCAGGTCCTCCAGCGGGAGGCCGAGTTCGCCGACCTGCTCCAGGAGCGGGCCAAGCGGGTCGGCCAGCGTAACCTCGGCACCCAGGCCGCCGCCGCCTCGGTCACCATCCCGGTCGTGGTGCACGTGATCCGCAGGGACACCACCCGGGCCGGCGGAAACATCCCGGACTCGATGATCCAGTCTCAGATCAACGTGCTCAACCAGGCCTTCAGCGGAGCGTCCGGTGGGGCGGCGACCGCCTTCGCCTTCCAGTTGCAGAGCATCAACCGGGTCACCAACACCTCCTGGTACCCGATCCGGCAGGGCACCACCGCCGAGCGGCAGATGAAAACCCAGCTCCGGGTCGGCGGCAAGAACACCCTGAACATCTACCTGGGGGCGCTGAGCAACAACCTGCTCGGTTGGGCGACCTTCCCGCAGCGCACGCTGAACAGCATGGACGGCGTGGTGGTGCTGAGCGAGTCGCTGCCCGGCGGCACGGCCACCAACTACAACCAGGGCGACACCGGCACCCACGAGGTCGGTCACTGGCTGAACCTGTACCACACCTTCCAGGGCGGCTGCTCCGGCTCGGGTGACCAGGTCTCGGACACCCCGGCGGAGGCTTCCCCGGCCAGCGGCTGCCCGACCGGTCGGGACACCTGCTCCGCCCCGGGCGCCGACCCGATCACCAACTTCATGGACTACTCGTACGACTCCTGCATGTACCAGTTCACGGCCGGCCAGGCCAGCCGCATGATCAGCGCCTGGAACACCTACCGAGCCGCCTGACGCGCGCCTTCGGCACGTACCGCCTCCGGTGCCGGTCCCGTTCGACGGGGCCGGCACCGGCTGGCGTCAGGC
Organism: Micromonospora sp. NPDC047134; assembly: GCF_040643455.1. Taxonomy (NCBI): domain Bacteria; kingdom Bacillati; phylum Actinomycetota; class Actinomycetes; order Micromonosporales; family Micromonosporaceae; genus Micromonospora; species Micromonospora sp. NPDC047134. The sequence continues at coordinate 143,526 of NZ_JBEYUI010000015.1, read as the reverse complement.
CGCGCAGCGGGCGCGGCGGGCGGAGTGGGCCGCCAGGGAGGCGGGCCGCTGGGCCTGGGGGACGGTGGTCGCCGGGTCGAGCCAGACCTGGACGGCCGGCACCCCGCCGTGCTCGCCGGGCACCTCGGGGTTGGCGTGCCCACGGCGGCTGAGCATCGCCACCTCGATCGTGAACTCGAACAGCCGCCAGTCGACCTGGGGCGCGGCGCGGGCGGCGAGCGCCAGGCGGGCCACGGTGGCGTCGTCCGTCACCGGCCAGGCCCGACCGGCGAGGTATGCCTCGTCGTCGCTCTCCTCCGGCGGGAAGGAGTGCAGGGCGTAGCGCCCGTCGCGTTCCAGGTCACGCCGCTTCGGAGAGTCGATCACGAAGCAGTAGAGACCGTCATCGGTGATCACCGGGGAGACCGGGTGCACCCGGGGCCCGCCGTCGGGGCGGACCGTGGCCAGGTAGCCGAAGCCCGGGCCGTACTGCTGCATGAGAAGGCGGATCCCGTCGGCGAGTCGAGGCTCGTCAGCGGCGAATTCGGACCAGGAAGCCATGCCGACATCTTATCGAACATACGTTCTAGACAGGTAGCGCGACACGCAGGTCAGCCATATCGGTATGGTGTGGCGATGCTGCTCTCCGACCGCGACCTGGTCTCCGAGATCAAGGCGGGCACCCTCGCGCTGGAGCCTTTCGAGCCCACCCTGGTGCAGCCCTCCAGCATCGACGTACGCCTGGACAAGTTGTTCCGGGTCTTCAACAACCACCTCTACACCCACATCGACCCGGCGACCCGGCAGGACGACCTGACCTCCCCGGTGGAGGTGCCCGACGGCGAGCCCTTCGTGCTGCACCCGGGCGAGTTCGTGCTCGCCTCCACCCTGGAGGTCATCTCCCTGGGTGACCAGCTCGCCGGTCGGCTGGAGGGCAAGTCCAGCCTGGGGCGGCTGGGTCTGCTCACCCACTCCACCGCGGGCTTCATCGATCCCGGCTTCTCCGGGCACGTCACGCTGGAGCTGTCCAACGTGGCGAACCTGCCGATCACCCTCTGGCCCGGCATGAAGATCGGTCAGCTCTGCATCTTCCGGCTCTCCTCGCCGGCCGAGCACCCGTACGGGTCGGCCGTCTACGGTTCCCGCTACCAGGGCCAGCGCGGCCCGACCCCGAGCCGGGCCTGGCAGAACTGGCGCACCTGGCCGACCCGCTGACCTCAGCCGGGCCGACCGAAGCTGTGGATCGGGCTGCTCTCCATCCGTTTCATCTTCACCGGCTGACCGGCGCGGGAGGCGTGCACCACCCAGCCGTCGCCGACGTACATGCCGACATGGTGCAGATCCCGGTAGTAGAAGACCAGGTCACCCGGGCGTAGGGCACTGCGGGCGACCGACCGGGTCACCTGACGCTGCCGGGCCGCGTTGTGCGGCATGGCCACCCCCGCCCGCGCCCACGCGGCCAGCATCAGACCAGAGCAGTCGTACGCCTGCGGCCCCTCGGCACCCCAGGAGTACGGCTTGCCGATCTGGGCGCAGGCGAACTTCACCGCCACCCCGGCCGCCCCGCCCGGATAGCCGGCCGGACAGGGCGCGGGTCGCAGCGGGCCGCCACCGCCCCGGCCGTACGCCCGCAGTCGTAGCCGCTGCAACCGGTCGATCTCGGCGTCGACTTGGCGTCGCTTCCCCGCTAGGGCGACCTCCATACGGGTCAACTCGCCGATGGCCACCTCCAGGTGGGCCTTGGCGGCGGTGAGTTCGTCGCGTAGCGCGGCGGCCTGCCGGACGGCCTGCTGCTGATGGTGGGCGTACCGGTCGAGCAGGCCGATCTGCTCCACGACCTCGCCGGGGGACCTGCTGCCCAACAGCACGTTGACGGCACCGACCGTGTCACCCATGTACGCCCGTGCCGCCAGGGCACCTACCTGGGTCATCGCCTCGTCGACCTGGCGCTGGAGAGGGGCGATGCGGGCGGCCAGGGAGTCGGCCTCCCGGCGCTTGCCGGCCAGGTCCTGCCGGCTGGCGTTGTGCCGTTCGATGAGGGGTTCCAGCCGGTTCCAGTCCGCGTCGATCCGGCGCTCGATGGCGTCGACGGACGGGTCGGCGTGGGCTGCCGTGGCACCGCCGGTGAGGATGACGGCGGTCGCGGACAGGACGGCGAATGCGGTGGTGCAGCGGTACCAGTGGGATCGCGGCGCAGCCGTCACCGGGCCGGGCGTCGTCGCCCGGCGTGACGGTGGCCGCGGGGCATGGTGTGCCACCGGGCTCCCAACTCCTTCTTCCCCATACCGCCTACCGGGTTAGCTGACGGGTTCGGGCGGGAAGGGGGCGCCCTACCGCGCGGATCGCGGATTCACCCCGGGAACGTGGGTCCCCGGCTCGCACAGGCGACTCGGCGGTGTCGGACCGTCACCGCCCGGGATGGGCGGAACTGCCATCGGGCCGACAATTGCCCAGCTTAGGGACGACCTCCGTCGATACACAACAGGTCCACGCCGCTACACAGGGTGTCCAGATCCGACATAGGACAGGGCCCCCGATCTCTTGACCGGGGGCCCTGCCGATGTTCCTGTGCGATCCCTCAGCCGGGTCGACGGAAGCCGGCGATCGGCATGGTGGTGATCGGAGAGACGTTCACCGGTTTACCCGCTCTGGGCGCGTGCACCATTTGATTGTTGCCCAGATAGAGGCCGACGTGACTGAGGTCACTGCGGAAGAAGACCAGATCGCCGGGGCGGGCATCGGCCCGGGAGATGGCCTTGCCCTCGTTCCACTGCGCACCGGTGAAGTGCGTCAGGTAGATGCCGGCGGCCTTGTACGCGTACTGGGTGAGGCCGGAGCAGTCGAACGAGTTCGGGCCGGTGGCACCCCAGACGTACGGCTTGCCGACCTGGGCGCAGGCCACCCGGATGGCGGTCCGGGCCGCCTCGCTGACCACCCCGTTGATGGTCGGGCAGTTGGTGGTCTTGACCGTGGTCACCGGCAGGGACCGCTCAAGCTGCTTGATCTTGGCGTCGATCTGCTTCTTCTTCGCCGCCAGCTGCTTTTCCTTGGTTTCCTGGTCGGCGATCAGCGCGTCGAGCTTGGCCTTCTGGTCGTCGTACTTCTTGCGGACCTTCATCACGCCCTCGAGCTGCTGCCGCTCGTACGCGGCCAGCCGCTCCAGCAGGGCCATCTGCTCGCCCAGCATGTCCGGCTTGGCGTTCAGCAGCACCGCCCCGAGTTCCTGAGAGGGCCCGTTGACGTAGTACCGGGAGGCCAGGTCGGCCACCCGGTTCATGGCCAGCTCGGCCTCCAGGGCCAGGGGCTGGATCTTCTTCTGCAGGTCGCTGGCCTTCTTGCGGTTGACCTTCAGCTGCGACCGCACCTTGTTGTACTGCTCGATGGTGGGCTCAAGCTGCTGCCACTGCTTGTCGATCTGGCGCTCGATCTCCTCCACGGAGGGTTCCGCGTACGCGGGGGCGGCGATCAGGCCGGCACCGACCGCGGCGGCGGCCACCAGCACGACCAGGCGGTGCGCAGCTCTCCGTAGGCCACCTGGACGACGCGGCCATCCGGGCACAGGACGATGGAGGGGCATGGTTGCCACCGACAGCGACTCCTTTGCAGCCGACCGCCGGGCGTCCCGCGAGCGGTTGAGGGGCGAGACAGACGACCCACGGCGGTCGGTGCCCAACATTAGGGAAGGCGCGGTGTGGAATCAAGGCGACCAACGGTCGATTCACGTTTGCGCGACCAACCGCACACAAAGGGTGTCGATCATTTCGTTATAGTCACGCACGTCAATTTAAAATAAAGAGGTACGGCGGGCTACATCGGCCCGCCGTACCTCGTACGGTCACGTGCTGGTCAGCTGGCGACCGGCTCGCCTTCCTCGACGCCCCGACCCTGCTCGGGCCGGACCGACCGCAGTAGGACGCTCGCCACATCGACCACCTCGACCTGCTCGCCGGCGCCCTTGCCGTTCACCCCGTCGGTGAGCATCGTCGAGCAGAACGGGCAGCCGACCGCGATGGTCCGCGCCCCGGTCGACATGGCCTCCTCGACCCGGTCCACGTTGATCCGCTTGCCGATCCGCTCCTCCATCCACATCCGGGCGCCACCGGCGCCACAGCAGAAGGAACGCTCACTGTTCCGCGGCATCTCGGTGATCTCGGCGCTTACCGCGCTGCCCAGCACCTCGCGCGGCGGGGTGAAGATCCGGTTGTGCCGCCCCAGGTAGCACGGGTCGTGGTAGGTGACCCCGCCGTCGACCGGCTGCACCGGGGTGAGCTTGCCGGTGGCGACCAGGTGGGCCAGCAACTGGGTGTGGTGCACCACCTCGAACTCCCCGCCGAGTTGGCCGTACTCGTTGCCCAGGGTGTTGAAGCAGTGCGGGCAGGTCGCGACGATCTTGCGCTTGGCCTTCTCGCGGCCCTCGAAGGCCTCGTTGAGGGTCTCCACGTTCTGCTGGGCGAGCATCTGGAAGACGAACTCATTGCCGATCCGGCGGGCCGGGTCACCCGAGCAGGTCTCGCCCTCGCCGAGGATGGCGAAGGAGACCCCGGCCTCGTTCAGCAGGGTGGCCACCGCCCGGGTGGTCTTCTTGGCCCGGTCCTCGAAGGCACCGGCACAACCCACCCAGAACAGATACTCGAAGTCCTCCACCTCGCCGACCCGGGGAACCTCGAAGTCCAGACCCTTGGTCCAGTCCTCGCGGGTGTTCTGCGGGGCACCCCAGGGGTTGCCCTTGTTCTCCAGGTTGCGCAGCATCACCCCGGCCTCGGAGGGGAAGCTGGACTCGATGAGCACCTGGTAACGCCGCATGTCGACGATGTGGTCGATGTGCTCGATGTCCACCGGGCACTGTTCGACGCAGGCGCCGCAGGTGGTGCACGACCAGAGCACGTCCGGGTCGATCACACCGCCGGCCTCGGCGTCACCGATCAGGGGCTTCTCCGCCTCGGCCAGGGCCAGCACGTCTAGGTGGGCCAACTGGGCCGCGGTGGCCTTCTCCTCACCGGTGAGGTCCTTGCCGCCACCGGCCAGCAGGTAGGGCGCCTTGGCGTACGCGTGGTCGCGCAGGCTCAGCACCAGCAGCTTCGGCGACAGCGGCTTGCCGGTGTTCCAGGCCGGGCACTGCGACTGGCACCGGCCGCACTCCGTGCAGGTGCTGAAGTCCAGCAGGCCCTTCCAGGTGAACTGCTCGACGTGGGCCACCCCGAATTGGTCCTTCTCGGGGTCGGCCTCCTCGAAGTCCAGCGGCTTGCCGTCGCTCATCATCGGCCGCAGGGCGCCGAGACCGGAGCCGGCCGACCCGGGCTTGCGCTTGAAGAAGATGTTGGGGAAGGCCAGGAAGCGGTGCCAGGCCACGCCCATGGTGACGTTCAGCGAGATCACGATGAGCCAGGTCATCGAGATGGCGATCTTGATCAGAGCGGCCACGCTGACCCCGGACTCCCAGTCCGGCAGCACCGAGCCGACCGCGTGGCTGAGCGGGGTGGCCCAGGTCGGGTACTCGAAGTGGTCCGTGGCCACCTTGAAGCCCCGGATCAGGAAACCCATGATCAGTACGGCGAGGACGATCGCCTCGACGAAGTAGCCCTGCCACATCGTCGACCCGGTGAACCGCGACCGGCGACCGGCCCGGTTCGGCCGGTTGGCCACCCGGATGGCGATCAGCACCAGGATCCCGACGATGCCGAGGATGCCGATCCACTCGGTGACCAGACCGTAGAGCGCCCACCCGCCGACCAGGGGCAGCCCACCGGTCGGGGACACCACCTCGAAGTAGGCCTCAAGCACCAGCAGCGACAGCACGATGAAGCCGACCATCACCACCCAGTGCGCGGCACCCACCACACTCCAGCGCAGCATCCGGGTGTGCCCGGCGGTCTCCGCGAGCATGGTCCTGGTGCGGCCGGCCTTGTCATCGAACCGGGACGGGTCGGGCTGACCCAGCCGGATCACGGCCGTCATCTGCATGACCGCGCGTACCGCAAGCCACACCGCGACAGCGGTGATGGCGGCCGCGAGGATCGTGGTGACGATCTGGACGCTGCCCATCGAGTTGGCCTCCCGGTCTGCTGCCTGGCGAGCGGCTAGGCGACCGGAGCCCGGGTCATAGGTGCGTACGCGATCTCAACCGCTGCCGCACCTGGAACCGGACCCGCCGATGACCTTCCCGCTCGGTCATGCAGTGCAGCCTACGCGCAAGGTTACCCAGCAGTAACGTGAGTCTTCTCGCACCTGGGCCGCGCCGCCCTGCGCACACCTTAGGAGGCGATCGCAGCAGCCGCACGGCCGGGGCTCGACACGTCACCGACCGTAGTCGGAGGACCCAGGGGTCAGCGCCAGCGGGAAAGCAGGATCAGGGAGCCGACCATGGCGCCGAAACCCACCGCCAGGTTCCAGTACCCCAACTCCATGACGGGGTACTCCTGCTCGGAGAGGTAGTAGACCACCAACCAACCGATGCCGAAGACGATCAGGGACACGGCGGTGACCGGCAGCCAGATCGGGCTGGGCTTACGCGTCGCCGCTGTCGCCGTCGGGCGGACGTCCGTGGGCGGGGTGTACACCTTCTTCTTACGGACCTGAGACTTGGGCACGACGCTCTCCAGAGGGGTTACGACCTCGTCCGGCCTGCAACCGGGCGCGAGGGCGACGGTCCATGGCCAATAATGTTCGAGAGCTAGCGTAGTCCGGAAGCCCCGCTCAATCCACGAATGGGGCCAGACCCGTTGCCGGACGCCCCGGCAGCGGACGGCGGAACAAGGGCCGTCACGACCGTACGGGTACGGTCGCCGGAGCCGAGGACAGGGGGAGACGGTCGTGGAGTACACGTCCGGCGCGGCCTCGTGGCAGAAGGTGCTGCGACGCCTCGTCGCCGGCCTGCTGCGGCGTGGACGGCGGCGACGTCCTGGCTGGTCAATCGGGGTACCGCTGATCGCCGCCGCTGCTGGCCTGCTCTTCACCACCACGGCTACCACCGCCGGCGGAACCGCCCTGCGCGAGGACCGCCGCCCTCAGCTCACCGAGTTGATCGAGGGCCGCAGGGACCGGGTTGCCGCCAACGAGCAACTGGCCGCGACCCTGCGCCGGGAGGTGGAAAATCGTACGAACGACCTGGCCAACTCGGACACTCCGATCAAGGAACAGCAGGAGCGGGCCGCCGAGAACCTGACCGCGGCCGGCTTCACCGCCCTCACCGGGCCCGGGTTGACTGTCGAACTCGACGACGCCCCACAGCTCAGCAAGCTCCCCGAGGGAGCCAGCAACGACGACCTCGTCGTACACCAGGGCGATGTGCAGGCGGTGGTGAACGCGCTCTGGGCCGGCGGCGCGGAGGCCATGTCAATCATGAATGTCCGCGTTCTGGCTACCAGCGCGGTACGCTGCGTGGGTAACACCCTGCTGCTGCATGGCCGGGTGTACTCCCCACCTTTCAAGATCGTGGCAATTGGCGATCCCGGCGCGCTTCGGCAGGCCCTCGCCGCTTCCGAGGGAGTCCGGTGGTTCAGGAACGCGGTGGAAAACTACCAACTCGGATACTCCGAGCACGCCTCCACGGTCACCGTGCCCGCATTCGAGGATTCCACCACTCTGCGTTCGGCGACCGTGCCGGAGTGAGGCTCTCATGAGCAAGCGGATCGCCGAGCAGAGGGCCGGGGCCGAAGCGCCGTCATGAGTGAGCGTCCCCAAGGTCGACACCACGGCCAGGCTGACGAGGCCACCGCCTTCCTGCCTAGGATCGAACGCACCGAGCCGACCCCGCCGCCCCCGGTCCGCCCGGCTGGTGCCTGGCCCGATCCGATGCCGCCGCGTCCGTCCATCCCGGCGCGCAGCGAGGGCGCGGCGCAGGTCACCGGAGTACCCCTGCCCTCCGGGCAGCCGGACATTCCGGTCGGGCCGACCCCGTGGCGGACGGCCTTCGAGCCCAGCCGCCCCACCGACCAGGGCACCCAGCGCAGCCAGCCGCCGACCGGGCAGCAGCACCAGCGTCAGCCACCCCCGGCCGCGCAGCAGGACCGCCAGTCACCGCCGACCGGGCCGGGCTTCGGACCACCGGCACCGGCCGGACCTCGGGCGGTACCGCCACCGCAGGCCCCGCCACAATCCCAGGCCCCACCGCCCGGGTACCGCTCCCCGGTGGAGGTACCCGCCGCCCACCAGCAGCCCCCCAGCGGTACGCCGGCGCCGCAGCGCCCCCAGAGCGGCCCATCGGCACCGCAGGGCCCGCAGCCGCCCATCGGCCACCAACGGCCCACCACGCCGTACCGCCCCGACGAGGGTGGCGCTCCGCAGCGTCCCGCCCAGGACCCGGCTGGTTGGTCTGCCGAGGGCCCGACCGCCCTGATCCCCAAGATCCAAGACTCTGCCACCGGCCCGACCCCGCCAGGGTCCCACCAGCGGCCCGGCGCACCGTCGAACCACCCGGCAGGACCCCACCAGCAGTCCGGCCCGGTGCCGGCGGGGCCTCAAGCGGCGGACCAGCAGCGAGCGGCTCGGAGCGGGCAGCCGCCGCAGAACGGACCGAACGGGACCGATGAGGCGGCCACCGCCCTGATTCCGGCCGTCAACGGCGTACGGCCGGGGGCTCCGCCCGCGACGGACTCGACCGCCCTGATGGGTGCGGTGCCCCGGCCACCGAAGGTCGACCAGCCCGAGGGTGCCGACCAGCCCAGCGAGCCGCCCAAGCCTCGTCGGGGCGACCGGGTGGTGCAGTTGCGACCGGAGCAGACCGGCGAGGGCTACAAGAGCGTCTACTCCGAGCTGACCCGGCCCTCCTTCTGGTCCCGGCTCCGCACCGGCCTGCGGTTCGGTGGCGAACTGCTGATCACCTTCGGCCTGGTGGTGTTGCTCTTCGCCGGGTACGAGATCTGGGGTAAGTCCGCGATCGTGGACGCCCATCAGGACGAGTTGAGCCAGCAGTTGGCCCAGGCCTGGGCACCGGAGACCGACCCTACGGTCGCTGCCCCGGCCAGTCCGTCCGCCTCCGCCTCACCCAAGCCGCCGGTGCAGGGCAAGCCCATCGCCGGTCTCTACATTCCGAAGTTCGACAAGGAATGGGTAGTGGTGGAGGGCGTGACCCAGAAGGACATCCGGTACGCCCCGGGCCATTATCCGGACAGCGCCCTGCCGGGTCAGGTGGGCAACTTCTCCGTCGCCGGGCACCGCAACCGGGCCACCTTCTGGCGGCTGGACGAGCTTCGCAAGGGCGATCCGATCGTCGTCCAGGACCGCGACCAGTGGTACGTCTACCAGGTGACCGAGAATCTGATCGTCAAGCCGCACCAGGTCGAGGTGGTGGCCCCGGTTCCCGGGCGACCCGGGGCGAAGCCGACGAAGAAGATGCTCACCCTGACCACCTGCAACCCGAAGTTCGACAACTACGAGCGCCTGATCATCCATGCGGAGTTGACGCGTACCCAGTCCAAGGACCAGGGGCGCCCGGCTGAGCTGGGGACCTGATGTACGCCTGGATCTGGCGCAAGCTGCCCTTCGGACTGCCCGGCAAGCTCATCGGCAGTCTGCTGCTGGTGACCACGGCGGTGGCCCTGCTCTGGTACGTGGTCTTCCCCTGGGCCGGACCGCTGCTCCCCTTCACCGGCGAGGACGTGCAGGTCACCCAGCAGGACTCCGAGATACCGGGTGCCCCGGGTGAGGTGGAGCCCGGCACCGAACCCGGCGAGGAGGCCCCGCCGGGCGACGAACACGACCTGCCGTACGACACCGAACGGAACAACACCCCACCCCCTGACGAGGACGAGTGAGACCGATGCGCGTCCTGGTGATCGACAACTACGATTCCTTCGTTTTCAACCTGGTCCAGTACCTCGGCCAACTCGGCGTGGACTGCGAGGTACGGCGCAACGACGAGATCGACCTGGCCGAGGTGGGTCGACTCGGCCGGGCCGGGGTGCTGCTCTCGCCCGGTCCGGGTAGCCCGGATCGCGCCGGCATCTGCCTGGAGGTCATCCGCGAGTACGCCGGCAAGCTGCCCATCTTCGGGGTCTGCCTGGGCCACCAGGCGATCGGTGAGGCGTTCGGTGCCACCGTCACTCGGGCCCCGGAGCTGCTGCACGGCAAGACCTCGCAGGTCCACCACGACAACTCCGGGGTCCTCGCCGGGCTGCCCGACCCGTTCACCGCTACCCGTTACCACTCCCTGGCGGTGCTCCGCGAGACCCTGCCGGAGGAGTTGGAGGTCACCGGCTGGACCGAGTCCGGCATCGTGATGGCTATGCGGCACCGCACCCTGCCGATTGAGGGCGTCCAGTTCCACCCCGAGTCGGTGCTCACCGAGGGCGGCCACCTGATGTTGGCCAACTGGCTGGCCACCTGTGGTCACCGGGAGGCGTTGGACCGCGCCCCGGAACTGGCCGCCGAGGTCGACGCCCGCCGCCTGGCCGCCTTCGCCACCAGCTGAGCAGCACGGCCGGGGTCAGCCGAGAGGGCGGGAAGATCCGCCGCGGCGTGGTCTACGGCCGACCAGGCCCATCTGCCGCTCTCAGCGGGTCAGCGCGTCCCTGACCCCGGGGTGCGCCGGGGAGTCGACTGCGGCGGGGCGGTTCCGGATCGCGTCCCAGGCGGCCTTGCCGCTGGCGAAGTAGTCCCGTACCGCCTTCTCCGCCAGCAGCCCCGCCCCGCAGCCGGAGCAGCGGGCCGGCACCCCGTCGGCCTCCACACCGAGTTGCCGGCAGAGGGTCACCGCCCGGGACAGGTGGTAGGACTGGGTCACGATCAGGGCCCGCTGCACCCCGTACACCTCCCGGGCCCGGCGGCAGCTGTCGTAGGTGTCCAGGCCGTAGGGGTCGGCGACGACCCGCTGCGGATCGACCCCCAGCCGCTCGGTGAGGTGTGCGGTCATCGCCGCAGTCTCGTCACCGGAGGCCCCGTTCCCGTCGCCCGAGACGAGTACGACCCGGGCCCGTTGCCGGTGTATCAGCTCGGCGGCGGTCTCCAGCCGGCCCGCCAACCGGATGCCCGGCTGACGTCCTTCCTCGGTAACCGCCGTACCCAGGACGATCACGACCTCCACGGCCGGGGCCTCGTCGACGGCATGACGGTGGCCGTACGCGGTGGCGGTCGTCCACATCCAGGGCAGGCTGGTGAGCAGGAGGACGATCAGCCCCAGGAGGGCCACCCGGCGCACGAGTCGCCGCCGACTCACCCCGCCCATCGGCGACTCATCCGGCTTGTCGGGCCCGCTCAGTCGACGGGTAGGCGCAACGGCGGGACGCCCGGCCAGAGCTGACCGGTGTCGCCACTGCCGCCACCGCTGCCACCACCGTCATCGTCCGGCGGCGGGGTGGTCGGCTCCCCGGTCGGCGGGGTCGGGGGCGCAGGCTCGTCGTCCTCCGGCTCCGGCACCGAGACGAAGATGGTCACCTTGCTGCCCTTGGTCCGCTGGCTGCCGGCGTTCGGGTTCTGGTCGGTCACCCGGCCGGCCCGGTCGGCGGGTACCTCCGGGCCGATCTCCACATCCACCTTGAAGCCGGCGTTCTCCAGTTCCCGCTTGGCGTCGGCCTCGGTGAGGTTCTCCACGTTGGGTACCCGGACCACGTTGCCGTTGGAGACGGTCAGGGTGATCACGGTGTTCTCGGCGACCTTCTCGCCTTCCTTGGGGTCGACGTCAAGCACCAGGCCGGCGGCGTCGGCGCTGTCCTTCTGCACGACCTTGACCCGGAGCTTGCGCTCCTCGATGCGGGCCGTGGCGCTTTCGACCTTGCTGCCGACCAGGCCCTCCGGAACGATCGCCTCCGGCTTGCCGCCGCAGAGCCGCACGGTGACCGTGCTGTTCGGGGCGACCCTTTCTCCGGCGGGCGGGGTCTGGGTGGTCACCCGGCCCTTGCGGCAGTCCGAGGTGAACTCGTCGTCACCCCGCACCGGCTGAAGGCCGTCCGCCTCGATCCGGGCGAACGCCTCCTGCTGGGTCATCCCAGCCAGGGTGGGGACCGGCACCTCCTCGGCCGCCTTGTCGTTGAGCAGCAGCGCGGCCACCAGGGCGATCACCGCCAGTACCCCGAGGGCGGCGAACATGGCGATCAACCAGGACGAGGCACGCCGCTGACGAGGGTCGCCCACCCGGGCCGGGATCTGGCGGGTCTGGGTGGCTCCCGCCGAGGGGTAGCCCGGGCCACCGGCCGCGGCCATCGGCACGGTCTCGTCCTCGCGCAGCACCGGGGTGGCCATCACCGGCCGACCCGCCGCCGCCCGGAGCAGGTCCGCGCGCATCTCGCCGGCGCTCTGGTAGCGGTTGAGCGGGTTCTTCGACAGCGCCTTGAGCACGATCGCGTCGACCGCCGGGTTGACGTCCGGGTTGATATCACTCGGGGTCGGCGGGGCCTCCCGGACGTGCTGGTACGCCACACTGACCGGGCTGTCACCGACGAAGGGCGGATGCCCGCAGAGCAACTCGAACAGCACACAACCGGCGGCGTACACGTCGGAGCGGGCGTCGACGGCCTCGCCACGGGCCTGCTCCGGGGAGAGATACTGCGCCGTACCGATGACCGCACTGGTCTGGGTCATCGTGGTGGCGCCGCTGGCCAGGGCACGGGCGATGCCGAAGTCCATCACCTTGACCTGGCCGGTCTGGGTGAGCATCACATTGCCGGGCTTGATGTCGCGGTGGATGATGCCGTGCCGGTGGCTGAAGTCCAGGGCGGCGCAGATGTCGGCGCAGATCTCCAGGGCCCGCCGGGGTTGCAGTCGCCCCTCGGCGCCGAGCACCTCCTTGAGGGTGCGCCCGTTGACGAACTCCATCACGATGAACGGCAGGGTCTCGCCGGTGGGTGCCTGTTCCTCACCGGTGTCGTAGACCGCGACGATCGCCGGATGGTTCAGGGAGGCGGCGTTCTGGGCCTCCCGACGAAACCGCATCTGGAAGGTGGCGTCCCGGGCGAGGTCCGTGCGGAGCATCTTGATCGCGACGTCGCGGCCGAGCCGAAGGTCACGCCCCCGGTGCACCTCGGCCATGCCGCCATACCCGAGCAGCTCGCCGACCTGATACCTGCCACCGAGCAGGCGGGCCTGCGCTGTCATCGCGTCCGTCGTCCTTCGCTCGTCATCGTCTCGTAGCCCGCTCGGGGCTGATCCAGTCGACGGTACGCCGTCCGGGCCGGATCGTCTCGTCCGTCGGGCCCCAGCGCGCCGGACGTCACCGACTGCACGGACCCCACTACCGGCATGCCGCTGTTGATGCTGTCCTTCAGCCTGTAGGAAACCACGCCCGAACAGACCACGACCAGTGTGCCCAGCAGGATCGCCAGGAACACCATGCCGGACCGTGACCGCCTGGGCGCAGGCCGTGACTGACCGCCCTGCGGAGCGTACGCCGGGGGAACCGGGGCCGCACCGCGTGGATAGCCGGTCACCGCCGGTGCGACCGTCGTCGGACGGGGCTGGGCGACCGGCTGCCGCCCGGCGACCGGCAGGTGGCCCGCCGCCGGGGGCCGGTTGATGGCCGGCGGCCGGGGTGCGGCGGGCGAGTGGGGGGCAGCCTGCGGCCTGGGCGCGGCCGGTGAGTGCGGGGCGGCCGGTGGGCGGGGCGGCTGCGGCGCCGGCACCTGGGCCCGCCCGGGAGGGGATGCCGCCGGGCGCCCCGGGGCCGGGGAGGCCGGCGCCGCCGAGATGGGGGCCGACCCACCGGAGCGCGCCTGCCGGGACAGGGCCGCCTTCAACTGCCGGGCGGCTCCGGCCAGCATGGCGGCGCTGGCCCAGCGGTCCTTCGGATCCTTGGCCATCGCCCGCTCGACGAGCGCGCAGACCTGCGGCGGGATGTCCGAGGGCAGGGACCGGGGGGTCTCCCGGACGTGCCGCATGGCGATGTCCAGGGGGTTGTCTCCCTCGAACGGCCGACGCCCGGCCAGACACTGATAGGCGACCACCCCGAGGGCGTACACGTCCGAGGCGGGGGTGGCCACCTGACCGGTGGCCTGCTCCGGCGAGATGTACGAGGCGGTGCCGAGCACGGAACCGGCCGCGGTGAGCTGACCCACCAGCTCGGAGCGGGCGATGCCGAAGTCGGTCAACACCAGGGTGCCGTTGGGGCGGACCAGCAGGTTGCCGGGCTTCACGTCCCGGTGCACGATCCCCTTGACGTGGGCGGCGTGCAGGGCGTCGGCGGCCTGCGCGACCAGCGCCATCGTCCGGGCCGGGGTTAGCCGACCGACCCGGCTGAGGGTGGCCGACAGGGGATCACCCTCGATGTACTCCATCACCAGGAAGGCGATCTGCTGGTCGCTGCCGAAGTCGTAGACGTCGACCACGCCGGGGTGGTTGATCGTCGCCATGGTCCGGGCCTCGCCCCGGAACCGCTCGGCGAAACCCGGCTCGTCCAGCAACGCCGGGAGCAGGCTCTTGACCGCTACCGTACGCCCCAGCACCTGGTCGGTGCCGCGCCAGACGTCACCCATGCCGCCGCTGGCGATCCGCTCGTCCAGGCGGTACCGGTTGCCCAGCTGTACTCCCGGACTGAGCATCAGCGCCCCCCGGGGTCGGCGATGGCGGCGCGCATGATCTGGCCGGCGATCCGGGCGGCCTCGGCGCTGCCGCCGCTGCCCGCCTCCTCCAGCACGACGCAGACCGCCGAGACCGGGTTGCCGTCGGAGTCCAGTGCGAAGCCGATGAACCAGCCGTGGTCGGGCCGGTCCGGCGCGGACTGCGCGGTACCGGTCTTGCCCCCCACGGTGTACCCGTTGATCTGGGCGTTGCGCCCGGTGCCGTTGCGCACCACGCTGACCATCATGTCCCGCAGGTCGCCGGCGACCTGACCGCTGACCGAGCGGCGCAGCTCGCGCGGGTTGGCGGTGTCGTAGACCGTGGTGCGGTCCGGCGCGAGCAGCTGACGCACCAGGTAGGGCCGCATCTGGCTGCCGCCGTTGGCGACCGCCGCAGCGATCATGGCCCCTTCCAGGGGGGTCATCCGCACGTCCCGCTGCCCGATGGAGGACTGGGCCAGCGCGGCCGGGTCGGGACCGCCGTCCGGGTTCTCCATGCTGCCGGTACGGCTGGCCGCGACGCCCTGACCGCCCTCACCGAGCCGGCCCACGGTCAGGTCCTCCTGCTCGAAGCCGAATTCCTGGGCCTTCTTCTTGATCACGTCGGGGCCGAGCTGCACCCCCAGCTTGGCGAAGCCGGTGTTGCAGGAGTCGGTGACCGCCTTCATCAGGGTCACCTCCGCCTGGGGGCAGATCGAGGGCGCCGCGTTGGTGATCGACTGACCGGAGGTGGGCGGGGTGTAGCTAGGGCCCGCCGAGATGTTGGTGTCCTTGCCGATGCCGTTCTCCAGCGCGGCGGCGGCCACCACGATCTTGAAGGTGGAACCGGGTGGCAGCACCTCCGCGAGGGCCCGGTTGCGCAGCGGACGGGACCGGTCCTGGTCCAGCTTGTTGTACGCCGCCACGGCCTCGTTGGTGTTGTGGCTGGCCAGCGGGTTCGGGTCGAAGCTGGGCATGGAGACCATGGCCTGCACGGCCCCGGTACGCGGATCGATCGCGATCGCCGCCCCCTTGCTGGCCCCCCGGTTGTTGTTGCGCAACTGGTCGTACGCGACGTCCTGAGCGCGCGGGGAGAGGGTTAGCAGCACGTTGCCACCGGCGGTGCGGTTGCCGGTGAACATGTCCTTGATCCGGTTGGCGAAGAGCTTGTCGCTGGTGCCGGCCAGGAAGTCGTTCTCGGACCGCTCGATGCCGGTGTCGGCGAGGTTGACCGGCTTGTAGCCGAGGACATGGGCGTACTTCGCCCCACCGGGGTAGGTACGCAGGAAGGTCAGCTTGCCGTCGGTCTCCTTGCTGACCGCCAGGGCGGTGCCGCCGGCCTCGATGTTGCCCCGGCGACGCTCGTACTCGGCCAACTGGACCCGGGTGTTGTAGTCGCTGGTGCGGTACTCGTCGGCCTTGTACCCCTGAACCCAGTTCAGGTTGGCGAAGAGCAGACCGAACAGGACGATGACGACGACACCGACCCGGCGCAGGGGTGCGTTCACGGCTTGATCACCTCCGTGGGGGCACCGTGCAACTGCTCCGGCGGGCCCCCGGTCGGTCGGTTCACCTTGCCGCCGCCGGTGACCGGCCGACGACCGGCGTCGGAGACCCGCAGCAGCACCGCGATGAGCAGCCAGTTCGCCATCAGTGAGGAGCCACCGGCGGACAGGAAGGGGGTGGTCTGACCGGTCAGCGGGATGAGCTTGCTGATCCCGCCGACGATCACGAAGACCTGCAACGCCAGGGTGAAGGCCAGGCCACCGGCGAGCAGCTTGCCGAAGGAGTCCCGCACCGCCAGGCCGGCCCGCAGTCCTCGCTCCACGATCAGCAGGTAGATCACCAGCAGGGCGGTGAGCCCGAACAGGCCGATCTCCTCACCGATCCCGGCGAAGATGAAATCGTTCTGCACCTCGGGCAGCTCCGTCGGCTGGCCGCCGCCCGGCCCGGCCCCGAACAACCCACCGGTGCCCAGGGCCAGCAGCCCCTGCACCAACTGGTAGCCCTCGTCGTACGGCTTGGCGAAGGGGTCGAGCCAGATCTGCGCCCGCACGTAGAAGTTGGCGAACGGCCCACCGATCGCCTCGCCGAGCACGTACGCCAGGTAGGCGCCGCCGAAGAAGAGGACCAGACCGATGAGCAGCCAACTGACCCGTTCGGTGGCGATGTAGACCGTCGCCACGAACATGCCGAAGTAGAGCAGGGAGGTGCCCAGGTCCTTCTGGAAGATCAACACCAGCAGGCTGATCACCCAGACCACCACCACCGGACCCAGGTCACGGCCGCGCGGGAAGTCGATGCCGAGGAACCGGTGACTGGCCAGCGAGAGCACCTCGCGCTTGCGGACCAGGTAGTAGGCGAAGAAGGCCAGCAGGGCCAGCTTGGCGAACTCGCCGGGCTGGATCGAGAAGCTGCCGATGCGGATCCAGAGCTTCGCGCCGTTGACCTCGGAAATCCGGTCCGGCAGCACCGCCGGGATCATCACCAGCACGATGCCGGCCAACCCCAGGGTGTACGCGTACCGCGAGATCGAACGGTGGTCGCGTACCAGGACCAGCAGGCCGGCCGCGAGCAGCACCGACAGCAGGGTCCAGGCCAGTTGCCGACCACCGATACCAGCGAAGATGGCCAGGTCGGCGCGCTCCTCCGGGTCGGCGTAGGCCAGGTCCAGCCGGCGCAGGAAGCCGACCCCCAGGCCGTTGAGCAGCGCCACCGCCGGCAGCAGGGCCGGGTCGGCGTGCGGGGCCAGGAACCGGATCGCCACATGGATGCCGAGGAACACGGCGGTGAGCACCGCGGCCGGCACCCAGAAGTTCGGGGTGACCGTGTCGAGCACGTTCGCCTCGACCATCGCGCCGTACGCGGCGACCAGCACCATGGCCAGCAGCAGCAGCGACAGTTCGGCGTTGCGTCGGGACCGGGCCAGGCGTACGCCGGGTCGCTCGCCCGCGTTGGCGGGCGAGGATGCCGGAGTGGCCGCTGCGGTCACGATCGTCCTCGGGTCGGAAGCCGACGCCTACTCGGGCGACCGGCAGGCCGCCGGGTCGACCGTGGGCGTGAAGGCATCGGCGGGTGGGGCGTCCGGTGTGCTCACCGGCGGGGCCAGGGAACTGCTGTCGGGTGCCGGCGAACCGCTGGCGGCCCGGCTCGGCGGAGCGCTCGGCTCCGGAGAGAAGAAGTCCGCCGTGGGGTCGGTGCTCGGGGACGAGGTGGGCGGGCAGAGCGGCTTCAGGTTGACATTCGTCGGGCTGTCCATGGTCAGCTCCGCCAGCCGGCGCTCCGCGTCCGGCTCGCTCCTGGCCGGAATGCCCTGCTTGACCTGCTCCTGAGCGGCGAGGGTGAGGTCGTCCAGCCGAGCGGTGCTGGTGGAATGCACCGAGGAGAGATCCATCCCGGCGATCTCACCCTGGATGCCCCGGAACACGGCCACCTGACCGTCCTCGGTCGCCCCGACGTAGTACTGCCGCTGGGTGTATTCGTACCCGGCGAAGACCCCACCCCCGATGATCACCAGGAGGGCGGCCGTCATCGCCACGGCACGCAGCGGACGGCGGCGGGCCTCCGGCTCGTCGTCGTCTCCGGCCGGCTCCTCCGGCGCGGGCGGCCGGGGAGCGGACAGTGCCGAAGCGCGGGCCGCCGGGGTGGAGACGTCCGCCGAGGTCGCCATGCCCCGGTCCCGGGCGGCCGCACCACCCACGATCGGGGCGGCCTCGACGATGTCGCGGTCGGTGGCGTCGGCGATGATCACGGTGATGTTGTCCGGACCGCCGCCACGCAGGGCCAGTTGGACGAGTCGCTCGACGCACTGCTGCGGGTCGGCGTACTCGCGCATGGTCTCGGCGATGGTCTCCGCACTGACCACCCCGGACAGTCCGTCCGAGCAAATCAGGTAGCGGTCCCCCGGCAACACCTGGCGGACGGAGTACTCCGGGTCGATGTCCCGACCGTCGAGGGCCCTGGTCAGCAGCGACCGCTGGGGGTGACTGCTGGCCTCCTCCGGGCTGATCCGACCCTCGTCGACGAGCATCTGGACGTAGGTGTCGTCCTTGGTGATCTGGTTGAAGTCACCGTCACGCAGCAGATAGGCGCGCGAGTCACCGATGTGGACCATCCCCAGCTTGCTGCCGGAGAAGAGGGTCGCGGTGAGTGTGGTGCCCATCCCCTCCAACTGCGGGTTGGCGTCCACTGTCTCGCGGAGCTGTTGGTTGGCGGTGCCCACGGCGGAGCGCAGCGCGTCGACCAGGGCATCCCCAGGGACGTCCTCGTCGAGCGGCGCCATGGCACCGATGACGATGTTGCTGGCGACGTCACCGGCGGCCATACCGCCCATGCCGTCGGCGACGGCGAGTAGCCGCGGTCCGGCGTAGACGGAATCCTGGTTGCCGTCTCGGATCAGACCGCGGTCGCTGTGGGCCGCATAGCGCAGGGTCAGAGTCATGGCCGTAATTCGAGAGAGGTGCGGCCGATCCGGATCGGCACGCCGAGGGGTACGGGGGTCGGTCCGGTGACCTTAGCGCGATCGAGGTACGTCCCGTTAGTCGAACCGAGGTCTTCGACGAACCACTGCCCTTCACGGGGCAAGAGCCGGGCGTGTCGCGCCGAGGCGTAGTCGTCGGTGATGACGAGGGTGGAATCCTCGGCCCGACCGATGGTTATCTGAGCCTCACCCAACGTGATCCTGGTGCCGGCCAGTTGACCGGCGGTCACGACCAGTTGATGCGCCGCCCGTCCCCGCTTCACCTTCGCCGGCTTCGCCGTCGCCTGGCCGGTCGACGCACCTACCGCGCGGGGCGCGGCCACCAGCCGACCGGAGCGGGCCCCGGCGAAGAGGTCCCGCCGGATGACGCCGACCACCGTGAACACGAAAATCCACAGCAGGACGAGAAATCCGAACCGGGCGACGGTGATGACGAGTTCCGGCAAGGCGGATCAGCCGTCCACGCGGAAGGTGAGGGTGGTGGTGCCGAGCTGGATCATGTCGCCGGGGTTCAGCGCCACTGCGGAGACCCGCTGACCGTTGACCATGGTGCCGTTGGTGGAGCCGAGGTCGGTCAGCACAACCTGCCCACCGTCGAAGTCCAGCCGGGCGTGTCGGCGGGAGATGCCGACGTCCGGCAGGCGCAGATTGGCCTGGTCGCCACGACCGATCACGGTCGACCCCATCTGGAGGGGGTAGGTGCGGCCGTCGCCGGAGACCAGTCGCACGTTCCGACCGCCGCTGTGCGCCGGCGGCGCACCGTAGCCGCCGCCCTGGTCGTAGGCGGGGTATCCGGGGGGACCGGCGTCGTAGCCCGGGGCGGCGACCGGGGCGACCTCGCCACCGGTGTAGACCTCGGCGGTGACCCGGAACATGCCGGTGTCCAGCCCTTCCCCGCGCTCGATCTCGACGATCACGTCGCCGTAGACCGTCCACGCCTGCTCGCCGATGAACTCCGCCTGCGACTGGGCCAGTTCCTGGGCCAGCGCGGCGGCGTACGGCGCCAGCCGACTGTGGTCGTACGGCGAGAGATCGATCACGTAGCGGTTGGGCACCAACGTGCGCCCGCCAGCCAGGATGGCCTTGTGCGCCTCGGCCTCCCGCTGCATGGCGTTGAGGATCTCCACGGGGTGCACGACCCCTTTGAAGACCTTGGCGAAAGCTCCTTCGACCAGGCCTTCCAGACGCTTCTCGAAGCGTTGCAGCACGCTCACCGGCTCCTCCTCGGGTCCCGAGGACATGATGGTATCCGTCCAGAGCGCACGCAGCTCACACGCCGCTCGGCCGGCAGGCCAGGCCTCGTTCGGACGGCTCAGGATTGTCGTGCTACTCTTTCGTCCGCCACGAACGGTAACCGCTGGAAGCAGCGAACGCCATTCGCGGCGAAGACCGGAGCCACGTAGCATTGCCGAGGCCCCGCTGGAGACAGCGGAGTCGGGGTTTACTACGCTGACCGAGGTCATGCCACGGGGAAGTGGCGGAATGGCAGACGCGCACGGTTCAGGTCCGTGTGTCCGAAAGGACGTGGGGGTTCAACTCCCCCCTTCCCCACCAGTCGACGAGGGCCTCGCGAATTCGCGGGGCCCTCGCTGCTTATCGGGCATACCGAATGTCACGCTATGCTTCGCTGGTTTCTGCCTCCAACGGACCAGGAGTGGCTCGTGAGTGTCGCATTCGTGACCGGCTCGGGCGGGTTGATCGGCTCTGAGGCGGTCCGGCACTTCGCCGGCCTGGGTCTCGACGTGGTCGGCATCGACAACGACATGCGGCAGGAGTTCTTCGGCGAGGAGGCCTCCACCGCGTGGAACGTACGCCGGCTCACCGACGAGCTGGGTGAGGCGTACTCGCACCACAGCATCGACATCCGGGACCGCAGCGCCCTGGGTGCGCTGTTCCAGCGGTACGGCCGGGACATCGCGGTGGTGATCCACACCGCCGCCCAGCCCTCGCACGACTGGGCGGTACGCGACCCGTTCACCGACTTCGACGTCAACGCCGCGGGCACCCTCAATGTGCTCCAGAACGTCCGCGAACACTGCATCGAGGCGCCGTTCATCCACTGCTCGACCAACAAGGTCTACGGCGACCGGCCGAACAGCCTGCCCCTGGTCGAGTTGGCCACCCGCTGGGAGATCGAGCCGGGGCACCCGTACGAGCGGGGCATCCGGGAGGACATGTCGATCGACGCCTGCCTGCACTCCATCTTCGGGGCCTCCAAGGTCGCGGCGGACGTGATGGTGCAGGAGTACGGCCGGTACTTCGGGATGAAGACGGCCTGCTTCCGAGGTGGCACCCTGACCGGGCCGGCCCACTCCGCCACGGAGTTGCACGGCTTCCTCGGGTACGTGATGCGGGCCAACATGGAGCGCCGCACCTACAAGATCTTCGGTTACCAGGGCAAGCAGGTCCGGGACGCCATCCACAGCTCGGACGTGGTCTCCGCCTTCGAGGCCTTCTTCCGCAACCCCCGCTCGGCGGCGGTCTACAACCTCGGTGGCGGCCGACACTCCAACATCTCCAACCGGGAGGCGTTCGCCCTGGCCGAGCAGATCACCGGCCAGGAGATGATCACCGAGTACGTCGAGGCCAACCGGATCGGCGACCACAAGTGGTGGATCGGCTCCAACGAGGCCTTCCAGGCCGACTACCCGGACTGGAAGCAGGTCTACGACGTACCCATGATCATGCGAGAGATCTACGAGGCCAACGTGGGCAAGTGGGTCCCGACCAGCAACGGCGAGGTCCGGTCGTGAGCAAGCGCAACGTGCTCGGCGTCCTGGTCGACGCCACCGACTACGCGACCGCGACCGAGCAGGTCGTGGCCGCCGCCCAGGAGCGCCGCCCGCTGGCGCTGACCGCGCTCGCCGTGCACGGGGTGATGACCGGGGTGCTGGACCCGGCGCACAACGCCCGGTTGAACTCCTTCGATCTGGTGACTCCGGACGGCCAGCCGGTGCGCTGGGCGCTGAATCTGCTGCACGGGGCGGGCCTGACCGATCGGGTCTACGGGCCCCAACTGACCCTGCATGTACTGTCCCGCTGCGCCGACGAGGGCCTGCCGGTCTACCTGTACGGCTCGACCGAGGAGACCCTGGCCCGGCTGATTCCCGAACTGGAGCGGATGTTCCCGGCCCTCAAGATCGCCGGGGTGGAGCCCTCCAAGTTCCGTGCCGTGCAGCCGGGGGAGGACGTGGAGATCGCCGACCGGATCAAGGCCAGCGGGGCCCGGCTGGTCCTGGTCGGCCTGGGCTGCCCCCGCCAGGAGGTCTTCACGTACGCGATGCGCCCGCTGCTGGACATGCCGTTGATGGCCGTCGGCGCGGCCTTCGACTACCACGCCGGGCTGCTGCGCCAGCCCCCGCCGTGGATGCAGCGGGCCGGGCTGGAGTGGTTCTGGCGGCTCGGCCTGGAGCCGAAGCGGCTGTGGCGGCGGTACGTGATCCTCAACCCGGCCTACCTGAGCCGGTTGTTCGCGCAGAAGGTCGGCCTGTGGAAGGCCCGGCCGCCCGCGCCGGCGACCGAACGACCGACCGGTTTCGCGGTCTGACCGCACTCCCGCAAGTGTCGACGATCGGGCCCCCGACCAAGTGGTCGAGGGCCCGATGTCGTACGAGGGTCAGAGGTTCAGGGTCCAGGTGTTGAGGTAGCCGGTGTCAGCGCGGTAGACGTCGCGCACCTGAAGGCGCCAGGTGCCGTTCGCCGCCTCGCTGGACAGGTTCACCGTGTAGGTGGTGTTCACGTTGTCCGTGCTGTCGGAACCGCTGCTGTTCTTCAGCCGGTAGGACGAACCGTCCGGGGCGAGCAGGTCGATGACCAGGTCACCACGGTAGGTGTGCACGATGTTCACCGCGACGGTGGAGCTGGACGAGGCGTTGCGGTTGCAGCCGGCGATGGTGATCGAGCTGGTGACCGCCGACCCGGCGTCCGGGATCGACACGTCCGTGCCGTTGGTGCCGGAGCAGCTGCCGCTACCGCTGCCGGTCACCGTCAGGGTGTAGGTGGCGGTCTTGGTGCCGGAGGCCGCGCTACCGGTGATGGTCACCGGGTAGGTGCCGGCCGGGGTGCTGGCCGAGGTGCTGATGGTCAGGGTCGAGGACCCGCCCGAGGTGACCGTGGCCGGGCTGAACGAGGCGGTCGCCCCGGACGGCAGGCCGCTGGCCGAGAGGCTTACCGACTGGGCCGAGCCGTTGGTGGTGGCGGTGGACACCGAGGCGGTCGCCGAACCGCCCGGCGCGACCGAACCCGAGGTCGGCGAGACCGAGACCGAGAAGTCGTTGGTCGGCGGCGGGGTGCTGCCGTTGACCACGTAGAGCAGCTGGTTGGGGGTACCGGTGCCCACGTTGCTGATCACGTTCGGGGTGGAGTTGTTGACCAGGTAGTCCCGCACCTGCTGGTTGCTCCAGGACGGGTTGGCCGAGAGCACCAGGGCGGCGGCACCGGCGACATGCGGCGAGGCCATCGAGGTACCGCTGATGGTGTTCGTCGAGGTGTCGTTGGTGATCCACGGGGCCGTGATGCTCACGCCGGGCGCCAGGATGTCGACGCAGGTGCCGAAGTTGGAGAAACTGGCGGCAGCGTCGTTGTTCTGGGTGGCGCCGACCGTGATCGCCGGTGCGGTTCGGGCCGGGGAGTAGTTGCAGGCGTTCTGCCGGACCCCGAGGCTGTTGCCGTTACCGGCGGCCACCACGAAGGTGACACCGGAGTTGATCGAGTTGATCACCGCGTTGTCGAGGGTGGTGTTCGCCCCGCCACCGAGGCTCATGTTGGCCACGGCGGGCTTGACCGCGTTCGCGGTGACCCAGTCGACCCCGGCGATGACCCCGGCGTTGGTGCCGCTGCCGGAGCAGTTGAGCACCTTGACGGCCACCAGTCGGGTCGCCTTGGCGACGCCGTACGCGGTGCCGCCGACCGTACCGGCGACGTGGGTGCCGTGGCCGTTGCAGTCGGTGTTGTTGGAGTCGACCGCGTTGGTGCCCCAGGTCGCCCGGCCGCCGAAGTCCGAGTGGGAGGTCCGGATGCCGGTGTCGATGATGTACGAGGTCACGTTCGAGGCCGTGTTGGGGTACGTGTAGGAGCTGTTCAGCGGCAGGTTGCGCTGGTCGATGCGGTCCAGGCCCCAGGACGGGGGGTTGGTCTGGGTGGCCGCCAGTTGCACGGTGTGGTTCTGCTCGACGTACGCCACCGCCGGATCCGCGGCGATCCGGGCCGCCGCCTTGGCGCTGATCCGCAGCTCGGCGCCCCGGATGGCGGTGCTGTAGGTGCGGGCCGTGGCTCCACCGTGGCGGCGCAGCAGGCGTTCCACCGAGGAACCGACCGCGGTACGGCTCACCTCGCTGTCCTTGAACACGACGATGTAGCTGTCCTTGACGGCGGTGGCGCCGCCGGCGCTTCGGATGGTGCCGACCGGTTCGGCGGCCATGGCCGGCGTCGCTGCCGCCACCATGGCCAGCGCAGCCAACCCGACGAAAACGGACCTTTGTGGAAGAGCCATCTTCCTACTACCTCCCTCTCATCGACAGCCTTCGCCACCTGCTCGGGACAGCTAGATCGAAGGATGCCGATCAAGAAGAGGGTAGTTCGAGGTGTTCAACCAGATAAACATGTCGGATCACCCATAACACGAAGCGATGGTCCCCCTACGGGTACGGGTACGGGAGGGACCGGGGACCAACCCGGATTCGCCGACACGAAAAACGGGCAAGGCTGACCGGTATGCAGAACCACTTGGTCCTCCTGCTCCCGGTCGCAGTCGTCTGGTGGGCCGCCGGCTACCTCGCGGAGGGGCTGCCCCGGATGCGGCACGCACGCGGGCTGCGCCGACACACCGGCTGGCTGCTCGGATTGACCCTGGTCGGGCTCGGTCTGACGGTGGCTCTGCCGATCGCCGGCCTGACCACCGCCGGTGCCACCCTGGCCGACCGGGCCGCCGGTGGCCTGGCCCTGGCCGCCCTGCCCGCGTTGACGGTGGCGATCTGCACCGTACGCCGGGTGCGTCGGCTCCGGGCCGGAGCGGGGGCACTGGCCGCCACCGCCACGACCCCGGCCCCGCACGGGCTGCGGGCCGCCGCCGCCCATCCGATGATCGGGCTGCCGTTGCAGGTGACCGGACTGGCCCTGCTGCCCGCCCTGATCGCGGCCAGCGGCGTCGGTCAGTTCTTCGGCCCCGGTGCCACCGGACCGGCGGTCACCATCGGAGTGTTGGGCGTGGTGGCCATCGGGGTCCGCCACGCGCTGCGGCACAACCGGCTGGCCGAGCGGGCCATGCCGCAGCGGGCCGTCAGCTCACCGAGCCCGGCCCGTGCCCTGCACGTATAGCAGTTCCAGGATCGCCCGGGTCGCCTCGAACCAGCGGTCGAGCCAGCCCGGCGGCGGCACACTGCCCCTGGGGGGCAACTCCAGCAGCAGTCCGCGCAGCAGCGGATGATCCGCCAGGGAGCCCTCGTCCATGGTCGACCAGCCGGCCGCCGGGAAGGACGGCTCGGTGAGCGGATTGGGGTCCAGCGACGGCAGGGTGAGCGGCGAAGCCGCCGGCTCGCCCGTCGGGCTGGCCTCCCGCCCAGGGTGTTCGGGGTCCGTAGAGACCACCTCGGTCAACACGGTGTCCCGCCGAGCCCCGCGATATTTCCCACCGAACCGCTCCGGCTTGCCCGGCCCGTTGGTGAGGTTGTCCGACCCGATACTCGTCATCGTCTCGCCTGCCTCGTTCGGATACCCGCCCTGCTCGGGGGGATGTCGACCAGCGCGTACCGAGAGGTACAACGAGACGGACACGAAGTGGCGACGGCAGCCGTGCCGACCGTCGGCACGAACTGGTCCCCGACCGGACGAGCCGATCGGGGACCAGTCACTACTACGGGATCAGTCCCGTCCGAAGACGCCGTCCCGTGTGCCGGCGACGAAGGCGCGCCAGTCACCCGGGGCGAAGACCAGGGCCGGTCCGGCCTTGTCCTTCGAATCCCGGACGCCGACCGCCCCGGTCACATACGCCACCTCAACGCAGTTGTCACAGTTCGGCCCGCTCTTCGAGCTCTTGAACCAGTGCGCCTGCGTCAGGTTCACGGGGAATCCTTGCGTCGCCATTTCCACAGCGGCTCCTCTGCCAGTTTTGCGATGTACCCGACGGACTCCTCCGGACGCATGGCCGCTGCTCGAATGTGATCGAAGATGAAGTTGTACTTCTGTAGTTCGTCGCTCTTCTCCAGGAAGAGCCCACCCGTGGCGTTCTCCGCGTACACGACATCCGGATCACCGGGTTCAGGGAAGCCCAGAATCGTGAAGGTGCCGTCCATGCCGGCGTGAGCTCCCACCTCGAAGGGCAGGACCTGCAACGTCACGTTCGGCAGCTTGGCCACCTCCACCAACTGCTGGAGCTGAGCGCGCATCACCGCGTCCCCGCCCACCGGACGGCTCATCACCGCCTCATCGAGCACCACCCACAGATCGACCGGATCGTCCTGCGTCAACAACGACTGACGACCGAGTCGGACACGCACTCGTTGCCGCACCTGTTCCTCGGTGAAGTCAGGGCGGGCCGCACGGATCATCGCGCTGGCGTAGTCCTCGGTCTCCAGTAGGCCCGGAACGACCTGCTGCTCGTACGCACGGATCGAGCTGGCCGCGGCCTCCAGGCCCACGTACGCCCCGACCAGAACCGTGCTGTACGGATGCCACCATCCCTTCTGCCGCGCCTCCCGCGCGATCTGCACCAACTCGTCGCTCTCGGCGCCGACCACCCCGTAGATGCGGAGCATGTCCCGAACGTCCCGGGGGGTCGCGGTCGTGTGGCCGGTCTCGATCCGGGAGATCTTCGACGCCGAGCACTCCAGTTGCTCGGCGACCGCCTCGATCGTGATTCCGGCCGTCTCCCGCTGGCGACGAAGTTCCGCGCCGAGTCGGCGTCGCCGGATGGTCGGACTACGCCGCTCACTCACGGTGTCACCTTCCGCCTCGACGCGCCGCTGCGTGCCGCCGCCTGGGGCGCGATCCATGGGGCGGCGGACGTTCGCGGCAAAGGGGGATGAAGCCGGTCCTCGACCGGCCGCGACGGGCGAAACCGGTCCCAGTGTGCCGTTTGGGTGGTGGAACGTTCAAGCGTCGTTTCGCGCGAGCCGCTCACGTATCGGCAAAAGTCGACATGCAACTTGCATGAAGCACGACGCTGATGCACTCTGTCCGTATGACCCAGGCTACGCACCGTTTCGATCCAGTCTCCCCCTGTGATCACTGCGGTGCAATCGGAGGCGGTAGCGTCAGCCGCTTTCCGTGACAGCCGAGACATGACGGGCCGGTGGCCACCAGCACCGCTCGACCCGTCATCGTCCCGCACCGGTGTAGAGACACGACCTCCCCGCCGGAAGTCCGCACTGCCCCCACACAGCCTTGCCGGCCTTCCCCGCCGGCCGACCTTCAGGAGCCCATGTGCTTCCCCGCTCCGGTGACGTACTGCACGTGAACAGCGCGGCCAGTGTCCAGTTCGCCAAGCCCATTCACTTCCGGGTGATCCGGGTGCTGGACCGGCCCACCTACGACGGCTGGCTCTGGCTGGAAGGCTACGAGTTGAACGCGGTGGGAGACGCGGTCAACCGCCGGTCCATCTTCGTCAAGCGGGATGGGCTGCGACTGCTTCAGGCCGCGCCGCAGCCGCAGCCGCACACCGTCCGCTCGCTCCGCCGGCCCGTGAGCCGGACCCCGATCCGTACGGCCTGAGCAGCCGAGCCACGACGGGCTGAGCCTTCGGAACAGCCGCCGAGGGGCACACCGGCACCATAGAATCGGTGTGCCCACCCCGGCACCTCTCCACCGCGCCTCCAGGACCCTGAACCTGGGATGGCCATGGTCAATCTGTCCGCGCGGCGGCCCCATCGGTCCCGTATCGCCTACGCCTTCGGAATCCTGGCACTGCTGGGTGCCGCCGCCACCCTGGCGGTGCTGATCCGGGATCCCGCCCTGTCGTCGACCCGGCTGGCCGAACCGGTGCCCGCCCCCGAGATCACGGTGGTGGAAGCCACCCCGACGGAGGACTTCCCACCCACCTGGGAGGAGTTCACCGACGAGGACTTCGCCGTGCCGCCCGAGGGCTCGGCCAACCTGCCCGGCGGCCCCGAATCCTCCGCCCCCCACCGAGCGGGCAGGACCGGTCACACCGTCGGCGAGCACAGCGCGGACGAACTCAGTCGGTCGCTGTTCTGGTCGGGGGTGTTCGGGCTGGCCATCTCCCTGGCCGGGCTGGGGCTGGTGGGTACCAGACGCCGCCAGTGGTGAGCCCTCCGACGGTCACCTGGTGGGGCTGGCCGTGGCCGTCGGATCAGTGGTCGTCGGTGCAGTGGTCGGCTCGGTGCTCGGCGGCTCCGGGGCCGGTGTCGACGGGCTCGGATCGGCGACCACCAACCTGACCACGTCGCCCGACTCGACGGGATCCCCCGCCCCCGGGTCGGTGGCGATCACCGTCCCCGCCGGTTGGTTCGACGGGCGGTACTCCACCTGGGGTTCGAGATCCAGCCGGTCCAGCAGGGCCCGGGCGGCCTCCTCGGTGAGGCCGACAAGTGGGGGCAGCGGCAGGGTGGTCGGCGCCGCACTGGTCGTCGGCGTGGCCGAGGGCGAGCGGGTGGGTGACGGCGAGTCGCTCGTGGGTGCCGCCGAGGTGGTCGGCTGCGGCGAGGGCGGGCCGGAGTCTCCCTCGTCGACCGCCTGACGGGCCAGCCACAGCCCTGTCCCGAGCAGCGCCAGGAGCAGCAGCAGGGCGATGCCCCAGACGATCGGCAGCCACCAGCGCCGCCCGGCCGGGTCGTCGCCGTACCACTCGCCGGCGGCCAGGTCGCGCTCCTGACCGGAACCCGCCGGCGGCACCTCGGCCCGTCCCGACCATGGCTCCGCCCGCCGCACCGGAGGCACCGGTACGGTCGGGTCCGCCGCCGGGGGTCCAGAGGTGCCGCCCAGGATGGCGGTCTGGTCGGAATCTGCGGCGGAGTCGGAATCTGCGGCAGCCGGAGGCAAGGGGCGGGTGTGGTCGGGATCTGCGGCGGACGAAGGCAACGGACGTGTCCGGTCGTCCGGCTGTTCCTCGCCCCGCTCGCTCATCTCGACATCCCCACCCTGGTCAACCTAGCGCCTCCGCGGGCCATCGGCCGGCATCAGCGTGTCGGGCGTCCGGTCACTGCGAATCCGGGCTGTCCCCCGGGGTTCCGCAGACGAGGCGCACCTCGTCGTCCCACCGGCCGAGGGTGCCACCGGCAGGTTTCTGGGCGGTGACCGCGCCGTCCAGCCCGGCCGGATGGCGGGGGACGAATCCGTAGCGCAGGAGGTCGGCCGCCGCCCGGCAGTCCGTCCCCAGCACGTTCGGCACCTCGGTCGGCGGTGGCGACCCGATCACATTGATCACGACTACGACACCGCGTTCCACCAGGCTGCCGGCCTCCGGGTCGGTACTCGACACCCGGGAATCGCCCCCACCGCCCAATCATCGGCGTCTGTGATCACCGACGCCAGACACCCTCCGTCACCATCACCCTCCGGTACGGCGCACGACTCGCCGCACCGAGCACAGGAGGTTACGCTGCCCGGCATGGCCAGACAGGGCTGGGGAGGATCGATAGCCACCGCAGCCGGCGTAGCCGCCGGCGCCGGTGCCGCCCAACTGGGTTTCGCGTACGGCCTGGGCATTCTGAACTGGGCACCGGCTGATCCGACGGCCGGCACGGCGGCCTGGGTGGCCAGTCTGATCTGGGCCACCTGGATCGCCGCCAACTCGACCATCTTCGGTGCGGTCTGCGCCCAACGGCTCCGCGACCGGCACCCCAGCCCGGCCGACCCGACCTCGACAGGCGACCCGGATCGACCCTCGCAGACCGGCCGACGCCCCGGTGACGGCGGGTGGTCAATCGCGTTGGCCGGGGCCGCCGCTCTGGGCGCACTGATCACCGTGCTGCTGGTCGCGGTACCCGCCCGGGTCGCGGTGGTACCGGACACCCCCGCGCCCCGGGACATGGCCGCCGGGTACGCCGCAGTCGGCGTACTGGTGGGTGCCTTGGTGGCCCTCTGGTCGCTGCGCTGTCGGGCGGCAGCCACCAATGTGATCGCCACCGCCGGCTGGTTGTGGCTGCTCGCGGTCGTCGCCGTGGTCGACTCGGTGCTGGCCGGTCGGGGTCTGACCACCGCCCAGTTGGGCATCTGGCAGCTCAGCTCCGACAGCGACCAGTTCTGGATCCGGGACTACTTCTACTGGCCCGGAGCCCTCCTCTCGCTCGGTTCGGCACTGGCGATCGGTGCCCTGGCCGCCTGGCGGGGGGTACGCGACTCCGATCGGCGGGTCGGCGCCACCGCCTCCGGTGCGGCCGGCCCTCTGCTGGTGGCGATCGCCTACTTCCTCGCCGTACCGAGGTTGACGGCGATCAGCCCCGAGCAGGTGTCCGCCCACCTCATCGCTCCGTACGCGGCGATAGTCGGAGTCGGCGGATCCGTCCTGGTCGCCGCGCTCGCCCAGCGGGCTGCCCGACGCCGGTCGGACCAGCCGGTCGCCGATCAGCCCTCCACCCCGCCGCTGCCTCGGCAGCGCTCCGGGGACGACGACATCGCCTCCGGGGTCACCGGCGAGCCGACCGAGAACAACAGCCCCGGCGAGCCGACCGGCGACCACGCCGATGCGACCGCGAACAGCGCCGGTGCGGCCGGGGACGGTGCCGGGGTGGCCGGCGCCAAGCCCACCAGGTCGGATGAGCAGGCCGGGGCGGAGCCTGCGGAGATCACCTCCGGCGGGGTCCGGGAGAAGTCGGATGCGACTCCCGGGGCCGAGGGGTCACCGGAGGGGCCGCAGACCCGGAGGGGACCTGCCCGGCCCTCGCGGCGAGCCCGCTGAGGTCAGTCGATCGGCCAGGTGTGCACCGGTTCGTTGCTGCCCTGCAACTCGGCGTACCGCTGAAGCATGTGGTGCAGGGCGGCCCGCCGGTCCATGCCCCGTTGCCGCTGGGCGGCCCACACGGTCGAGGTCTGCCAGTCCGCACCGTTACGGCCGGTACGACAGCGCTGCTCGATGATGCCGAGCAGCCGGTCGCGTTCGGCCGGGGCCACCCCGAAGCCGTCCAGCCCGTCGAAGGCGATGGGCAACAACACGTCGAGGACCAGCTTGGTCACCGGCACCTCACCGAGGCGGGGCCAGTGCACTACGGCGTCCATGCCCCGTCGGGCGGCGGCGTGGAAGTTCTCCTCGGCGGAGCTGAAGGTCAGCTGGCTCCAGATCGGACGGTCTGCCTCGGCCAGGCCCCGGACCAGCCCGAAGTAGAAGGCGGCGTTGGCCAGCATGTCGACCACGGTGGGCCCGGCCGGCAGCACCCGGTTCTCGACCCGCAGATGTGGGCGCCCGTTCATGATGTCGTACACCGGGCGGTTCCAGCGGTAGACCGTGCCGTTGTGCAGCCTCAGCTCGGCGAGCTCGGGCACCCCGCCGGCGTGCAGGACCTCGACCGGGTCCTCGCTCTCGCAGATGGGCAGCAGCGGCGGGAAGTAGCGGACGTTCTCCTCGAAGAGGTCGAAGATCGAGGTGATCCAGCGTTCCCCGAACCACACCCGGGGTCGTACCCCTTGCGCCTTCAACTCATCCGGGCGGGTGTCGGTAGCCTGTTCGAACAGGGCGATCCTGGTCTCCGCCCATAGTTGCCGGCCGTACAGGAAGGGGGAGTTGGCCCCCACCGCCACCTGTGCTCCGGCGATCGCCTGGGAGGCGTTCCAGTAGTCGGCGAAGCTGTCCGGCGCCACCTGGAGGTGGAACTGAAGGCTGGTGCAGGCCGCTTCGGGGGCGATGGAGTCGGTGTGGGTACGCAGCCGCTCCACCCCGCGGATGTCCAGTTCGATGTCCTCGCCCCGGGCACCGACGATCTGGTCGTTGAGCACCCGGTAACGCTCGTTCGTGGACAGATTGTCGGCGACCAGATGACACTCGGTCAGGGTGGGCAGGATGCCGACCAAGACGATCCGGGTGTCCGAGCGGGCCGCCCGCTCACCCGCCCGATTGAGGCTGCCCAGCAGGCCCCGCTCGTAGTCGGCGAAGCCGTCACCGGAGATCAGTCTCGGACTCGCGTTCAGCTCCAGATTGAACTGTCCCAGCTCGGTCTGGAACAGCGGATCGGCGATGGCGGCGAGGATCTCCTCGTTGCGCATGGCGGGTTCAGCCGCCTGATCGACCAGGTTCAGCTCGATCTCCAGCCCGGTCATCGGCCGGTCGGCGTCGAAGCCGAAGTCGTCGAGCATCAGGGCGAAGACATCCAGGCAGCGGCGGACCTTCTGCCGGTAGAGGACCCGATCCTCACGGGAGAATGTGGCTCGGTCGACATCCCTGCCCATGTGTTCCTCCCGGGGCGCGACGCGACGGAACCAGTGCCGTTCCGCAGCGCAGTGTGAACCATACTCGCTGACGCGCCGAACCTGGCTGCCCCGAACATCGGTTCCCTGCCGCAGTCCACCGCCCAGCAACGCCGCTCTGACCAGCGACGGGCCCGATCGGACGCGCTAGAAGACTTCCTACCCAGCCGGGCTGTCGTGGCCAACGGTCCAACTGACGAACAATCTGTGACATTAAGCATCGGCCCCGTGGTTGCCACAGCGTCCCGCATGGTTGTCCGGGGCATCCGGCGTGGTTTTCCCGACATTTCGCCGACACGTGCCACCGGTGGCAGCGCGACGTGGTGGACAACGCCGGCAGGCCCGCGCGAGCTTCAGCGCGGGCCTGCCGGCGGGTGTCAGGATCAGGCCTGGCGGACGCCCTCGCCCTCGATCTCGATCTTGATCTTCTTGCCGACCAGGACGCCACCGGACTCCAGGGCGACGTTCCAGGTCAGGCCGAACTCCTCACGGTCGATCTCGGCGCTCGCCGAGAAGCCGAAGATGTCCTGGCCGAAGGGGCTGCGACCGACACCCTCGAACTCGACCTTGAGGTCGACCGGGCGGGTCACGTCCTTGATGGTGAGCTCACCGGCGAGGACGAACTCGTTGCCGCTGTGGGACTTCACCCCGGTGCTGCGGTACTCCAGGGTGGCGAACTTCTCGACGTCGAGGAACTCCGGGCTGCGCAGGTGTGCGTCCCGGTCGGCCTGGGCGGTGGTGATGCTGGCCGCCTGGATGGTCGCGCTGACGGTCGACTCCAACGGCTCCTCGGCGATCGTGATGGTCGCGGTGGCCTCGGTGAACTCACCCCGCACCTTGGAGACCATCATGTGCCGGGCCAGGAAGCCGACCCGCTTGTGCGCGGCGTCCAGGAGGTAGGTGCCGGCCGCCGGGATGGTCAGGCCGTTCCATTCGCGGGTAACCGACTCGGTGCTGGTCATGGGAACTTCCTCCAGGGATAATGTTCGGCAAGTCAACGGCTGACTCAGCAACTATACTCTCAGCAATATTCCGTGTGTCAAGTACTGATAGGATGGCCTGGTGAACCCGAACGTGTTCAACGACTCACGCATCACCGCTGTCGGCCTCCTCTTCGAGGTGCACGCCGGGCTGTCGGCACGATTCGCCGCGCAGCTGGAAGAACACGGGCTTTCCTCGGTCGAGTTCGAGGTGCTCACCCGACTGACCCGCTCGCCCGACAACCAACTGAGAATGACCGACCTCGCCGCCCAGACCTCGCTGTCCACCAGCGGGGTGACCCGGGTGGTCGACCGGATGGAGCGCGACGGCCTGATCGTCCGGCAGGCCTGCCCCTCCGACCGACGTAGCTCCTTCGCCGTGGTGACCCCCGCCGGCCTGCGTCGACTCGATGAATGCCTGCCCGGCCACCTCCAACTCATCGAGGACTGGTTCACCGGCCAACTGGATCCCGCAGCCCTGAGCGCACTGCTCGACGGCCTGCGCCGGGTGCGAGATGCGGTGCATCCCTGCGCGACCGCCGGCAGCGACGAGTCCGTCCGTACGGAGGACACCAGCCCCACCGAAGGTTGATCATCGCGTGACCGTGGCTACTGATCAACCCCCGCTGTGAACTACCGGTGTTCGGCCGACCAGCCGAGGGTGACAGCAGCGGCAGAAAATGCGGCAGAACCCATCGATCAAACGGGGATAGACCATCAAATCCGACAGATGGCCTGTCCCCGTCTCGCTAGTCTCGGGTCCGCGGGGGCGTGCAGGGGGGTGCCGGCGCGGACGATGAGCGAGGGGTGACAACAGGGGGCTTCCTCGTCCGCGCCACCACCCCCCGTCGCCGCGACCGATCCCGGCCCTTCGGCGACTCCTCCCCAGCAGCCTCACCCGCACCGGCCAGCGCCGCCACCTCCAGCGCCGCCCGGGCGCGCAGTTGCGGATCGACATCAGCGGTACCCGGATCGGTCAGCAGCCGGGACAGCCACTCCCGCCCCACGGCTTCCTGCCCGCGACGTCGCCACCAGGGCGGCAGGCCAACCGCCAGACGCAGGGCGGTGCCGGGATCGTCGACTGCGGCGTACGCCAGCGCGGCATCGATGTCCCCGCGGACCTCGTCGAGTAGACAGGCCTCCGTGTCGACCAGTCCCGCCACGGTGCGCTCCACGAATCGCGCGATCACCCGGGCGTGCCGACGACGGATGAGGGTCGACTCACCGGCGCCGGAGGCGCGCTCCAGCGCGTAGTCCCGGACCGCGTCGAGCAACCGGAAGCGCAGCGGTGCATCCCCGCGCAGGTTCAGCAGCCCCAGTTCCAGGAACCGGTCGAGCAGCCGTACGGGATCGGCGGTGATGGCGGTGCCGGCTAGCATCTCCTCGGCCAGTTCCAGCGACCACCGGTTGCCGAACGCGGCGAACCGCCGCAGCGCCGCACGTTCCTCGTCGTCCAGCAGTCGGTAGCTGGCCGCCACCGCGTCGCGCAGCGTCTCCTGCACCGGTACGCGGGGCTCGTCCCGCCGCATCTGCCCACCCTGCCAGCCGCTGCGGACAGCCAGGTCCAGATCCAGCACCCGGTCGCCGTACCGGTCCAGCAGTTCGGTCAGGCTGAGCAGTCGACCGCGTGCCGCCATCAGCTCGATGGCCAGTGGCAACCCGCCGGTTCGTCGTACCAGGGTGGCCAGGGCAGGCAACTCCTCGGTGGCCGGTGGTTCCCGGCGGACCTGCGCCAGCCGGGCGGTGAACAGGGCCACCGCCGGACAGGCCGCCAGGGTCGCCGGATCGATGACCTCCGGCGCCGGCACCTCCAGGGGCGGGACCGGTCGGACCCATTCCTCCGGCAGCCCCAGCGGATGCCGACTGGTGATCAGTACCCGCAGGGAGGGCGCCGCCTCGGCGAGGCGGGGCACCGTCCGGGCCACCGCCTCGGGGGCCCGTTCGGCCGCGTCCACCAACAGCAACCCCGGACGATCGCCGATCCGGGCGGCCAGGTCCGCGACCCGGGCGGCCCCGAAGACCTCCAGCACGGCCGCGAGCACCTCGGCGACATCCGATCCGACGCCGATTTGCACCCCCCGGGTCTCCCCAGGGTGTACGGCATGACCGACGGCCAGGGCCAGCGCGGTCTTCCCGACCCCGGCCAGGCCCACCAGGCTGATCACCTGAGGGCCGTGCGGCCCGGTCAGCAGGGCCACCAGCTCGGCCAGGTCGCCCTCCCGCCCGATCAGCTCGGGTGGTGGCGGAATGGGTGGTGTCGGGGTACCGGAGCCGACCGGGTCGTCACCGGCTCCCCGAGCGGCGGCCACGAAGGTCGTACGGGCGGCACCGGTCAGTCCCAGAGCACCGGCCAGCAGCTCGATCGTGGTCCGTTGCGGACGCAGGGAGCGTCCCCGTTCCAGGTCCCGGACCGTCCGTACGCCGACACCGGCCCGGGCCGCGAGTTCGGCCTGGGTCAGGCCGGCGGCTCGACGGTGGCCGCGCAGCAGCTGCGCGAGGTCGGACGGCTCGACCGAGGCCGAGAAGGGGTCATGACCCAGCGTCATGGCCACGGACATTACGGGCCAGGACCGACAGCCGACACACGAGCGTCAGCCACCCGACCGGTCGATGCGGAAAGCCGACAGGATGAGCCGGGGTCAGCCGCGCAGAGCCGGCGCCAGGACCTACGGCCGGTCGAACCCTGGCCTCGACTGCTCGGCTCGGCTCACATCCCCAGGTCCCGCGCGATGATCATCCGCTGCACCTCGGAGGTGCCCTCGCCGATCTCCAGGATCTTGGAGTCCCGCCAGAACCGGGCCACCGGGTACTCGTTCATGAAGCCGTACCCGCCGTGGATCTGGGTGGCCTCCCGGGCGTTGTCCACCGCGATCGTGCTGGCGTGCAGCTTGGCGATCGCCGCCTGCCGCTTGAACGGCTCCCCGGCCAGCATCCGGGCCGCCGCGTCGTAGTACGCCAGCCGGGCGGTGTGCGCCTTCATCTCCATGTCGGCGACCTTGAACTGGATCGCCTGGTAGTTGCCGATCGGCTGGCCGAAGGCGTGCCGCTCGCGGGCGTACTTGATCGACTCGTCGACACAGCCCTGGGCCAGCCCCACGGCCAGGGCGGCGATGGCGATCCGACCCTCGTCGAGGATGCGCAGGAACTGGGCGAAGCCCCGGCCCCGCTCGCCGAGCAGGTTCTCCGCCGGCACCCGGCAGTCGTCGAAGGTCAACTCGTGGGTGTCCGAGGCGGTCCAGCCGACCTTGGAGTAGCCGGGGGCGACCGTGAAGCCCGGGGTGCCGCTCGGCACGATGATGGTGGACAGCTCCTTGGCGCCGTCCGGTCGGGTGCCGGTGACCGCGGTGACGGTGACCATGGAGGTGATGTCCGTGCCCGAGTTGGTGATGAAGGCCTTCGAACCGTTGATCACCCACTCGTCGCCGTCCAGCACGGCCCGGGTCTCCGTGCCCCCGGCGTCCGAGCCGGTGCCCGGCTCGGTCAGCCCGAACCCGGCCAGCGCCTCGCCGCTGAGCAGCTTCGGCAGCCAGCGGGCCTTCTGCTCCTCGGTGCCGAACCGGTAGATCGGCATCGCGCCCAGGGAGACCGCCGCCTCCAGGGTGATCGCCACGCTGGAGTCGACCCGGGCCAACTCCTCCAACGCCAGGCAGAGGGCGAAGTAGTCGCCGCCCATCCCGCCGTACTCCTCGCTGAAGGGCAGGCCGAACAGGCCCATCTTGCCCATCTGCCGGATGATCTCGTACGGGAAGGTGTGCTGCTCGTAGTGCTCGGCGATGACCGGCGCGACCACCTCGCGGGCGAAGTCCCGCACGCTGTCGCGCAGGGCCTGGTGCTCCTCGGAGAGCCGGAAGTCCATCGGGTTCCTCCTGTGTGGACGGCCGTCGGGCGCTTGTGGCGCCGCCGACGGTGCCGGTGCTGACTGCTGCGGGTACGCCGGTTCAGACGGGGGTTACGCCGTGCCGACGCCGGGAGAAGTGCCGATCCTTGCTCCGGGCGGCGGTGAAGCGGCGGACCAGTTCGGCGCGCAACTCGTGCGGCTCGACGATCGTGTCGATGACCAGTTCACTGGCCAGCCGGACGATGTCGATGTCCTGCTCGTACTCGGCGCGCTTGGCGGCGACGAAGGCAGCCCGCTCGGCCTCGTCCTCGATCGCGGCGATCTTGTTCGCGTACACCGCGTTGACTGCGGCCTCCGCGCCCATCACCGCGATCTTCGCGGTGGGCAGGGCGATGGTGGCGTCCGGCTCGAAGCCCGGCCCGGCCATGGCATAAAGACCAGCGCCGTACGCCTTGCGGACCACCACACAGATCTTGGGTACGGTCGCCTCGGAGATCGCGGTGATCATCTTTGCACCGTGCCGGATGATGCCCTGCTTCTCCACCGCGCTGCCGACCATGAATCCGGGCACGTCGGACAGGAACAGCAGCGGCACGTTGAAGGCGTCGCAGAGCTGCACGAACCGGCTCGCCTTGTCGGCCGAGTCGACGAAGAGCACCCCGCCCTTGAACATCGAGTTGTTGCCGATCACGCCGACGACCTCGCCGTTCAGCCGGCCGAACCCGATGGTCAACTCCTTGGCCCAGAGCGCCTGGATCTCGAAGAAGGAACCCTCGTCGAGCAGCCCCTTGACGTACCGCCGCATGTCGAAGGCCTGCCGCTCGCTGGCCGGCACCAACGCGGCCAGGTCCGCCTGGGCGGGCGCCTCGACCGGCTCCGCCGTCGGCGGCTGCTGGGTCCAGTTGGCCGGCAGGTACGACAGGTAGCGCTTGACCACGTCGAGGGCCTCGGCCTCGGTCTTGCAGAGGAAGTGCCCGACCCCCGACTCGGCGCAGTGCACCTTGGCACCGCCCATCGCCTCCAGGGTGGTCTTCTCCCCGGTGACCATCTCGACCATCCGGTCGGAGCCGAGGTACATGCTGGCGTTGCCGTCCACCATGGCCACCACGTCGCAGAACGCCGGGATGTACGCCCCGCCGGCCGCGCTAGGCCCGAACAGCGCGCAGACCTGGGGAATCGAGCCGGAGGCGCGTACCTGATTCCAGAAGATCTTGCCGGCACCCCGGCGCCCCGGGAACAGCTCCACCTGGTCGGTGATCCGGGCCCCGGCCGAGTCGACCAGGTAGACCATCGGGACCCCGGTGTCGTACGCCCGCTCGATGATCCGAATGATCTTCTCGACGGTACGCGCGCCCCAGCTGCCGGCCTTGACGGTGGAATCGTTGGCCATCAGGCAGACCTGACGCCCGTCGATGGTGGCCGTGCCGGTCACCACCCCGTCGGCGGGCAGGCCCTCGGCCAGGGCGTTGGCGAAGAGTCCATCCTCGACGAAGGATCCCTCATCGACCAGCAGCGCCACCCGCTCCCGGGCGAACAGCTTGCCCTTGGCCGCGTTCGCCGCGTGGTACTTCTCCGCACCGCCGGCCCGAACCCGCTTACCGAGTTGCTCCAGCGCGCCACCGTCTACCGTCACCACGGCTCCCCACCCCAGCCGACCTGAACGATCGTTAATCTACCCCACTGCCCCCACCCCCCACCACGCCTCACCCACCCCGCCCTCTGCCCCACCCCCGCGACCCCTCCCGCGATCTTGCACTTTGTGTCGCCCATATGCACCTTTCATGGCGATATATGGCGACCAAAACTGCAAGATCGCGGGGGGAGGGTGGGGGTGGGTTTAGGGGAGGGGGGTCAGC
This sequence comes from Micromonospora sp. NPDC047134, assembly GCF_040643455.1. NCBI lineage: Bacteria > Bacillati > Actinomycetota > Actinomycetes > Micromonosporales > Micromonosporaceae > Micromonospora > Micromonospora sp. NPDC047134. Next base: position 104,581 of record NZ_JBEYUI010000015.1, on the reverse strand, counting down.
AGGGTGCGGGGGCCGGCGCGGAGGACGCCGGAGGGGAGGCGGCGGGCGGTCAGTTCCTCGGCGAGTTTGGCGGCCTCGATCAGGGCGTCGAGGTCGATGCCGGTGTCGATGCCCATGTCGTGCAGCATGTGCACCGCCTCCTCAGCGGCCAGGTTGCCGCTGGCACCGGGGGCGTACGGGCAGCCGCCCAGGCCACCGACGCTGGCGTCGAACTCGGTGATCCCGAACTCCAACGCGGTCAACAGGTTCGCCAGGGCGGTACCCCGGGTGTTGTGGAAGTGCAGCAGCACCGGGATGTCCGCGTTGCGCTCGCGTACGGCGGCCAGCAGGTCCCGGACCCGTCGGGGGGTACCCATGCCGGTGGTGTCGCCGAAGGCCACCCGGTCGGCGCCGTCACGGACCACCCGGTCCACGATGGCGGCCACCCGGCCGGGGTCGATGTCCCCCTCGTACGGGCAACCGAAGCTGGTAGCGATGATCACCTCGGCGGTGGCGCCGGCGCCGTGCAGCAGGTCGATCAGCTCGGCGATGTCGTCGAGCGACTCGTCCGTGCCGCGGTTGACGTTGCGCCGATTGTGGGTGTCGCTGGCGGAGACGACGACTTCGATCTCGGTGAACCCGGCGGCCAGGGCCCGCTGAGCGCCCCGGGAGTTGGGCACCAGCGCCGAGTAGTTCACCCCGTCGACCTTCGTCGCCCGCTGCCACACCTCGTCGGCGTCGGCCATCTGCGGGATCGCCTTCGGGTGCACGAACGACACCGCCTCGATCCGCCGTACCCCGGTGTGGGACAGCGCGTCGAGCAGCCGCACCTTAGCCTCGGTCGGAATCGGCTCCTCGTTCTGGAGCCCGTCACGCGGTCCAACCTCCCGGATGGACACAAACCCCGGCAGTTCCGTCATCCTGGCCACCTCACTGTGACACCCATCGAGCCCTGCTTCCTTTCCCAGCATCCCACCCCACCCACCCGACCCCTGTTGATCAAAAAGTTCAGCGCATGCGGGTTATCAGGGTGGTGTCGTAGGTGCCGGAGGTGAACTCCTGGTTGTCCAGGAGTTCGGTGAAGAAGGGGAGGTTGTTCTTGGGGCCGGACAGGGCGAAGTCGGCCACGGCGGTACGGGCCCGGGCGATCGCCGCCTCGCGGGTGTCGGCGTACACGATGAGCTTGGCCATCAGACTGTCGTAGAAGGGGGTGACCGTGTTGCCCTCGACGTAGCCGGAGTCGACCCGTACCCCCTCGCCGGTGGGCTCCACCCAGGTCTTGATCACCCCTGGGCCGGGCAGGAACCGCTTCGGGTCCTCGGCGTTGATCCGCAACTCGATGGCGTGGCCGCGCGGGCTCAGCGCGTCCGGGTCGAAGGTGGGCGGCAGGCCGGCGGCCACCCGCAGCTGCTCCTCGACCAGGTCCAGGCCGTAGACCAGCTCGGTGACCGGGTGCTCCACCTGGAGCCGGGTGTTCATCTCCAGGAAGAAGAACTCGTCCGTGCCGGGGACCAGCAGACACTCCACCGTGCCGGCGTTGCGGTAGCCGACCGCCTCACCGGCCCGTACCGCCGCGGCCAGCAGGCGCTCCCGCAGCTGCGGCGACACCGCCGGGGAGGGGGACTCCTCGACCAGCTTCTGGTTGCGGCGCTGCACGGAGCACTCCCGCTCACCCAGGGCCACCACCCGGCCGTCGGCCAGCCCCAGGATCTGCACCTCGACGTGCCGTACCCGGGGGAAGTAGCGCTCGATCAACACCGAGCCGTCGCCGAACATCCGCTCCGCGAACGCACGCACCTTGTCGTACTCGGTGCGCAGGGCGCTCTCGTCGGCGGCCACCCCCATGCCCATGCCGCCACCTCCGGCGGCGGCCTTCACCATGACCGGGTACCCGATCTGGTTCGCAGCCGCGACCGCCGCCGTCAGATCGGCCGCCGGCTCGGTGGTGCCGGGGGCCACCGGAACCCCGGCGGCGGCCATCAGGTTCCGCGCATTGATCTTGTCGCCCATCGCGCTGATCGCGTCCGCCCCCGGTCCGACCCAGACCAGGCCCTCGGCCTCGACGGTACGGGCGAAGTCGGCGTTCTCCGACAGGAAGCCGTAGCCGGGGTGGATGGCCTGGGCCCCGGTCGAGGCGGCGGCGGCGAGGATCGCCTCGGTGTTGCGGTAACTCTGCGCCGGGTTGGCGGGCCCTACACAGACCGCCTCGTCGGCCTCCCGCACGAACGGCAGATCGGCGTCTGCCTCGGAATGCACCGCGATCGCGCGTACGCCGAGCCGCCTGGCGGTACGGATGATCCGGCGGGCGATCTCGCCCCGGTTGGCGACCAGCAACGACTCGATCATGGGTCCTCCGAGCGTCCAGATGGTGGGACCGCATGCTAGGCAGGCCCACCGCCATGGAGCAAGGAAGGGCCCTCTTGCTGGAGCCCCGGGGAGGAGACCTCAGGCCGGTCCGGTGGGGGCCAGCAGCGCGGCCAGGGTGGCGGCGCGCAGCAGTTCGGCCCGGCGGCGGCGGTCCACCTCACCACCGAGGAAGGGGGTGGAGTTCATCAGGCCGAAGGCGGCGTGCGCCAGCACCCGCGCCTCCCCGTCGGGCAGCCCGTCGTGCAGGGCGGTCAGCACGGTGACCCACTCCTCCACGTAGAGCCGCTGGAGGCGCCGGATGCGCCGTCGGGGCTCCTCGGGCATCCGGTCCAACTCGTGCAGGTGCAACGCGATGACTGCGGGATTGGCCAATGCGAAGTCGACATGGAAGTCGATCAACGACTCCAGGGCGGCACGTGGATCGCCCGGGTGGCCGGCGGCGCGCTGACGGCCTCCGTCGAGCAGTCCCTCGCTCACCGGCACCAGCGCGGCGACCAGCATCGCCTCCTTGCCGGCGAAGTGGTGGTAGAGGGCCGGGCCGGTCACCCCGGCCGCCGCGCCGATGTCGTCCATCGACACCCCGTGGTAGCCGCGGGAGGCGAACAGCCCCACCGCGATCTCCAGGATCTCGTCCTTGCGGGACCGGCGCCGCCCCGTCCCCGTAGCCCCGCTGTTCGCGCTGCGGGCCCGCTGCTCCACCGTCACCGGGCAAGCCTAGACCGAGGCCGATGACCGGGGGCAGGCTTGGTTACCCGCCAGTCCGCCTGCCGGGAACGCCCACGTGGCGATGGCCGCCGACGACCGGTCACGAACAGCACCCGCACCAGCTCAGCGGGCGGATCGGCCGCTGGAGGTCACGCCCGTTGGTGCAGCCCGGACAGCCGCAGGGCGATCCGGCGGCGTACCGGGGGCAGCCCGGAGACCAGGCGCAGCAGCACGTCCCGGGCCGGCCGGGCGGGCGGGGGCACCACGGCGAGCCGGGTCAGCCGGCCGGCGAAGCCGGCCACCTCCTCGGCCAGCGGACGACGCCGGGCGGCGTACTCGTCGAGCAGCCGGTCGTGCCCCCCGGCCAGCACCTCGGCGAGGGTTTCCCCCAGGTCTATCGCGTCACGGATGCCCAGATTCATGCCCTGCCCCCCGGCGGGGCTGTGCACATGACCGGAGTCACCGGCCAACAGGATCGGCCCGGCGCGGAAGGTCTCGGCCACCCGCTGGTGCTGCCGGAAACGGGAGGACCACAGCACCTCGCGTACCCGGTCGGGGCGGGCGGCCGGGCCGCGTTCGTCGAGGATCCGTTGCAGGTATGCGGCATCGGGCTCGGCCGGCGGGTCGGTGACCGTGGCGACCAGGCGGACCTGGTCGCCGGGCAGCGGCACCCAGACCAGTGGACCGCCCCGGGCCAGGAAGATCGAGGCCCCTTCGCGGGACATGGTGCTGTCCATGAGCACGTCGGCCAGCACGAAGGATTCCGTGTCGGCCCGCCCGGTGAAGGGGATGCCGGCCGCCGTGCGTACGGTGCTGTGCATTCCGTCGGCCGCGATCACCCACCGGGCCCGCACGGTGGCACCGTCGAACCGCGCCAGGGCGCCGGCATCGTCGAGATCCAGGCCGGTCAGCCGGTACGGACGCAGCACCTCACCGCCCGCCTCGGCCAGCTGCTCGGTGAGCACCTGCTCGGTGACCGACTGGGACACCGTCAGGGCGTACCGATGTCGACTCGGCAGTCCGTCGAACGGCACGGTGACCAGCACCCGGTCCCGGTCCCGCACGGTGATCCGACGGGAGGGCAACCCCCGCGCCACCAGGGGCGCTGCGGCGTCGATGCGGTCCAGCATCTCCAGGGTGTACGCGTGCACCACCGCCGCCCGGGAGGTCACCTGGGGCCGTTTCCGCTCGTCGACCAGGGTGGCCTGGACACCGTGACGGGCCAGGGTGAGCGCCGCGGTCAGCCCGGTCGGGCCGGCGCCGACGATCAGGACATCCGTTCGTTCGGGCAGCATGGCGACCTCCGAGGCATCTGCCAACATCTGTTTGCCAACAACCGTTGACCTGACGGTAAGTCGACCCGGAACCGGAAGTCAACGATCGTTGGCATACTGTCGGTCAGATGACGGAAGGCGTACACCAGCGGCAGGGTGGATCGCAGGCGCAGCCGGCAGCCGGGGTGCGGGGAACGCGTCGCTCGGAGGCGACCCGGGCGGCCATCCTGCGAGCGGCCCGGGCCCGATTCGCGGCCGACGGCTATGACCGGGCGACCATCCGCGCCATCGCGGCGGACGCTCGGATCGATCCTTCGATGGTGATGCGCTACTACGGCAACAAGGAGGGGTTGTTCGCGGCGGCGGCCGATTTCGACCTGCGCCTGCCGGACCTCGGCGGGGTGCCCCCCGAGCGCCTCGGCGACACCCTCGTCGGACACTTCCTGACCCGCTGGGAGGGCGACGACACCCTGCCCGCCCTGCTGCGTACGGCGTCCACCAACCCCAATGGAGCGGAGCGGCTACGCACCATCTGCGCCACCCAGCTCGGCACGGCAGTGGCCCGGGTCATCGCCGATCCCACCCAGGCTCCCCGCCGGGCCGGTCTGATCGCCGGCCAGCTACTCGGGGTGGCCCTCACCCGCTACGTCCTGCGCATACCACCCATGGTCGACATCTCCCTGGCCGAGTTGCGCGGCTGGCTGGCCCCCACCATCCAGCGCTATCTGATGGACGACATCCCCGTCGATCGTTGAAGTCGCCGGGGACGGCCCGCCCGGCGACTTCGACGATCGGCCCGAGGGATCAGGTCGGGTTGGGGCCCTTGACGACGGGGGCGCGCACCAGGTTGCCCCATTCGGTCCAGGAACCGTCGTAGTTGCGAACCTGGGGGTAGCCGAGCAGGTGGCGCAGCACGAACCAGGTGTGGCTGGAGCGTTCCCCGATCCGGCAGTACGCGATCACGTCGTCCTCCGGGCTCAGCCCGAGCTGATCGGCGTAGATGGCGCGCAGTTCCTCGGCCGACTTGAAGGTGCCGTCGTCGTTGGCGGCGGACTTCCACGGCTTGCTCACCGCACCCGGGATGTGCCCACCCCGCAGCGCACCCTCCTGCGGATAGTCCGGCATGTGCAGCATCTCGCCGGTGTACTCACCCGGTGAACGCACATCCACCAGCGGCCGACCTGCCGCTACGTGCGCCGCCACCTCCTCGCGGAAGGCCCGCACCGGCGCGTCGTCGCGCTGCGGCACCGGGTACTGGGCCCGGGGCCGGTTCGGCTTGTCACGGGTCAACTCCCGCCCCTCGGCGATCCACTTCTGTCGCCCGCCGTCGAGCAGGCGCACATCGGCGTGCCCGAAAAGGGTGAAGACCCAGAGGGCGTACGCGGCCCACCAGTTGAAGTTGTCGCCGTAGAAGACCACCGTGTCGTCACGGCCGATGCCCTTGGCGGCGCAGAGTTCGGCGAACCGTTCGGCATCCAGATAGTCGCGGGTCACCTGGTCGTTCAGCTCCAGATGCCAGTCGACCTTCACCGCACCGGGAATGTGCCCGGTGTCATACAGCAGCACGTCCTCGTCGGATTCGACGACGACCAGACCCTCGTCGTGCAGATGCTCGGCCAGCCACTCGGTGGTGACCAGCCGCTGGGGATCGGCGTAGGACTGGAGTCGGGAGTCGGGATCACTCGGCACAGGCATGGTCCCCAAGGTACCCAGTCGTGAGCTGCCGGGTGGCCGCTCCGATGACGGGACAGCGCGACCGGGCCCTCGCCGAATATCGTCGGCAATGACACGTGCCGTTCGCTTGGAAGGTTTCGCTGTGACTGTTGGTCGTCGCTGGCTGTCACGAACGGTGGCCGCCGCACTACTAGTCCTCGCCGGTACAGCTCTTCCCGCTGGTCCCGCCGCTGCAATGGATCCGGAGCCGAAGTTCGACTTCGATCTGACCAGCACTACGGCCCCAGTGGGAGTCGAAAAGAAGCGAATATATCTCAGATTAACCAACCTGACGGCCGACGAGACGCCGACCGCGTGGCAATTCAACGTCGCCCCCGGCAGCGAGGACCCGATCCAGGGTGCCTCCGTCCACTGGACGGAGCCGCGCATTGACACCGGCGAGTGCGACGGTGAGACCGACAACTTCTACTGCTTCCTCGAGGGATCCGATTATCCGGAGTTCACGCCGGGCCCCGGCGAGACGGTCGAGGTGCCGCTGGACCTGCGCATCCGCAAGCAGGAGCCGGTTGAGGCCGCAGTCGTGGTCACTGTGCACGCGTACTGGGACGACGTCAGGTCGCCCGATGTCAAGAAGACCTTCACGATCAAGATCGTCGACGAAGACGGGGCTGACCTTTCGGTGATCGCCCCGGACGTGAAGCAGTCCGTGCGGGTAGCGGCGGACGGCAAGCTCGAAGCGACCGGGCCGCTGAACCCGGGCGAGACGGCCGCGGTGCGCTACCGGATCGTCAATCAGGGCCGGAAGGCGGTCAGCGGGGTCAAGGTCACCCTGGGCCTGCCCGAGGGCACCGCCTTCACCCAGCCTCCCAAGGAGTGCGCGGTCGACGAGGACGCACGCTCGGCGGTCTGCACCTACGACAGCCTGGCCCTCGTACCGGTCGCCGAGGACACCGACCCCAAGGACGACATCCACTCCGCGGTCGAGCTGCACAACCTGATTACCGTGCCGGCCGACGCCAAGGCCCCGGTCACCTTCAAGGGCGGGACCGTGCAGGTCGAGGGCCTGACCGAGGAGGTCGTCGCCAAGTCCGACCGGGTGGGCACCACGCTGCCGGCGAACGCGGTGGCCGTACCGGCGGCGGATGTGGATGCCAGCGACAACCAGGACGGTTTCTCCGTCGTGGTCGCCGCCCCCCGCAGCGGTGGGGACGACGGCGGCAACGGGGGCGGGGGTGAGCTGCCGATCACCGGGTCACAGACCACCCTGATCGCCGGAATCGGTCTGGTCCTGCTGGCCGGAGGCGGCCTCATGCTGCTGCTGACCCGACGCCGCAACCGTCTGCCGCACGCCTAGGCACCACTCGTCTGATCAGGAAGTCGTCGTGCCGGCGGCTTCCTGATCAGCGCGGCGGCGGTGACGAGAAAGGGCCGAGCGCGGGGCGTTTGGCGGTGCGGGTGTCGCCGGAGGAACGGCCGGTCAGCCGGCGCGTGATCCACGGTGCCAGGTGCTGTCCGGCCCAGCGCAGGTCGGCCGCCCGGGCGGAGAGCCAGGGCGTCGGCTGCGGGGAGGGCGGTACGAGCAACCACTGCTCGTCACAGCCGACCCCGAGGGCGGCGAGCACCTGGGCGGCGACCCGACGGTGACCGACCGCAGACAGGTGCAGCCGATCCGTGCTCCACAGCATCGGGTTCAGGTAGGTGTCGTCGGCGTACAGGTCGACCAGGATGGCGCCGTGCCGCTCGGCGGTCTCGCCGACCGCCCGATTGAGCAGCGCCACCCGGGGGGCGATGAACCGCTGACCGGGCAGTCGGGCCATCACGTCGGCGAACCGGAACAGCACCACGTCCGCGCCGTCCGCCCGCAGCCGGCCCACCACCTGGTCGAAGCGGCTGACCAGGGCATCCGGATCGAAGGTACGACGCAGCACGTCGTTGCCACCGGCAGCGAAGCTGATCAGGTCCGGCTTCATCGCCAACGCCATGGGCACCTGCTCGGCCACCACGTTCGGGAAGGTGCGTCCCCGGATGGCCAGGTTGGCGTACTGGAAATCGGGGCCGGCCTCGGCCGCCAGGCGGGTGGCGACCAGATCGGCCCAGCCCCGGAAGGTGCCGTCCGGATACGGGTCGTCCAGGCCTTCGGTGAAGCTGTCCCCGACCGCGACATAACTACCCCAGCGCACCACTGCTCCCTTGAGCGGAGTAAGGAAGGGCACCTTATTAACGCCTGCGGTATGGGAAGGGCCCCTTCTTAACGTCGCAGAGTCTGGCACCCGGCAGGCCTGTCCGGCTGCCCCGGACACGCGATCGTGGCGGAGGTCATTGCCCGTCGACTGGAGTACGCTCCCTGCTCGTGACGGCGCAGCTAGCCATGATTTCCGTCCCGGCCGGGTTGGTGACGCTGTCGGACCGGCGTACTCAGCGGCGCTGGTCGGTACGACTCCAGCCGTACGACATCGCCGCCGTCCCGATCACCCAGGAGCAGTACGCACAGGTCACCGGCGAGCACCCCAGCGCGGCCACCGGCGATCGGCTACCGGTCGAGAGCGTCTCCTGGTGGAATGCGATCCGCTTCTGCAACGCGCTGTCCCAACAGGAGGGTCTGACACCGGCGTACCGGATCGAGGGCGAGCAGGTCGACTGGACCGTCGACGCCGAGGGATACCGGCTGCCGACCGAGGCCGAGTGGGAGTACGCCTGCCGGGCCGGCACTACCGGCCCCCGATACGGGCCGTTGGACGAGATCGCCTGGTATCGCGGCAACTCCGCCGAGCGGATCCACGAGGTGGCCGGCAAGCAACCCAACGCCTGGGGCCTGTACGACATGTTGGGCAACGTGTGGAACTGGTGTTGGGACGTCTACGACGCCGAGGTCTACGGCAGCTACCGGGTGCTGCGCGGCGGCGGCTGGTTCGACGAGCAGTGGAGCTGCCGCGCCTCCGTACGCCGTCGCAGCCATCCGACGTTCACGGTCGACGATGTCGGTTTCCGGGTGGCCCGCCGGGCATCCCGCTGACCGTTGCGGGGGCCGCCCCGTCCCATCTGGTCTGAGGCGACCCCTGGGCAGCCCCACCCCGTCCCCGGTGGATGGGAGCAAGACCGCTACGTGACATTCTGCTGATCGCACGACTACGGTCGGAAGGCAAACGCGCGGGCCGGGGTGTTCTCCACGCCGGCCCGGGAACCCCGTGGGAGCGGCCAAGAGATCGTGGAGGCACTGTGGAATCGGAGCAGACCGCCGAACTGATCCGGGCCCAGCTGCGCAGGCTGCGACTGGCCGCCGGGATGACCCAGGAGGATTTCGGCAGGCTGGTGCACTTCTCCGGCTCCCAGATCTCCGCCATCGAGCTGGGGCAACGCCCCTTCGACCGACTCTTCCTCAAACGCGCCGACGAGGTGCTCGACAGCGACGGCCTGCTGCTGGGGCTGCTGCGCATCGCCGAGCTGCACGGTCAGCCGAGCTGGTTGCGGCCGTGGCTGGATGCCGAACGCGCCGCCCGTCAACTGCGCTGCTATCACCCCACACTGGTGCCAGGTCTGCTGCAGATCGAGCACTACGCCCGAGCGGTGATCCGCGCCGATGATCTGCTCAGCGACGACGAGGTGGAGCGGCGACTGGCGGTACGGATGGACCGGCAGGCCATCCTTACCCGGCCCGATCCGCCGATGCTGATCGCGGTGATCGAGGAGACGACGCTCCGCCGGGCCGACGAGAGTTTCCGAGGGATCATGCTCCAGCAGATCAACCACCTGCTCGACTGTGTGAAACGCGGCGGTGTGCTGGTGCACCTGATCCCCGCCGAGGTGAGCGTGCATGTCGGCCACGCCGGCCCGCTGACCCTGGCCCGCGGTGTCGAGGGCGAGTGGGTCGGACACCTGGAGAACCACGTCGGTGGCGCGACCATCGACGAAAACGAGGAGATGGCAACTGTGCTGGCGAGGTGGGAGGGCATCCGCAGCGTCGCCCTGCCCAAGGCGCAGTCCGAGCTGCTGATGAAGGAAGTGATGGACTCGTGGACGATCTGACCGGGGCGACCTGGCGCAAGTCGAGCCGCAGCGCCAGCGGCGAGTGCGTCGAGGTCGCCGACAACCTGCCGGGCGTGATCGGCGTACGCGACAGCAAGGACATCACCGGCCCGGTGCTCACCTTCGACCCACCCACCTGGCGTCGCTTCATCGCCTTCGCCAAACGCCCCTGATCCTTCCCACCGGACCGGGTACGTCCGTGGGCGACTGTCGGGGTCGCCTCCTGACGACTCCACCGGGTCGGGCCCGCGCCGTACGCTGAGTTCGTGGCCGGTCGTGCGAGGAAGCAGGCGTGCCGCCCCTGGGTCCTCGACCTCCTGCTAGGTGTGGGTGTCGCCGCCGTCGTCTCGATCGTGATCAGTGCCAACGAGGGTGGCCGACACGGGCCGGAAGGGGTCGCGTACCTGTGGGCCGTCGGCCTCGGGGCGCTGATGCTGGCCCGTCGCCGCTACCCGGTGCCGGTGCTGGCCGCTACGGTGCTGGGCCTGTGCGCCTACTACGCCGTCGGCTACCCGGCGATCGGATTGGCCGTGCCGGTCGCCGCCGCCCTCTTCTCCGCCGCCGAGTACGCCCGACTGGCCGCCGCCGTCACCGCCGCCGTGCTGGTCACCGTGGTCTCGGTGGTCTTCCGCCTGGCCGAGGGGCAGGACTTCTCCTTCGTGGTCGGCTACGAGTTGGCCGGGCACCTGCTGTTGATGGGGGCGGCGATCGCTCTCGGCGACAGCGTGCGGTCGCGCCGGGCGGCGCAGGCGGACGCCCGGCGGATCGCCGAACTGATCGCGGCGCGGTACCGGCAGGAGGCGCACACCCGGGTCCAGCACGAACGGATGGCCATCGCCCGGGACCTGCACGATTCCCTGGGGCACACCGTGTCGGTGATCGCCCTGCACGCCGATGTGGCCCGGGAGGCGTTAGGCCGCGACGAGGCCGCCGCCCGCTCGGCGCTGGAGCTGATCCGGTCGGCGGCCGGCCGCAGCCTGGTCGACCTGCGCCGCACGGTGACTCTGCTGCGTTCACCGGAGGACCAGCGCCGCACGGTGGTCTCGCTGGCCAACCTCGACGCGGTAACCCAGGCGGCCGGCGCCGCCGGGTTCGATGTAGACCTCCGGGTCGACCTGGACACCCCCGTCCCGGGTCCGGTGGAGGCCGCCGCCTTCCGGATCGTGCAGGAGGCGATAACCAATGTCGTACGACACTCCGCCGGCAGCCGGGTCGAGATCCGGGTACGCCAGGACGAGGCCCGCCTGACCCTGTCGGTCACCGACACCGGCGCCGATGCCCGAGCCGACCCGGGCCTCGAAGCACCAAAGGCCAGCATCGGGCACGGCATCGCCGGGATGCGGGAGCGGGCCGAGAGCCTGGGGGGTCGGCTGACCGCAGACCCGATACCGGGAGGGTTCGCTGTCCACGCCGAACTTCCGCTGGTCGGGCCGGCATGACCAGGGTGCTGATCGTCGACGACCAGGATCTGGTCCGGGCCGGCATCCGTACCCTGCTGTCGGCCGATCCTCGGATCGAGGTGGTCGGGGAGGCCGCCGACGGCCGCTCCGGGCTGCGGCTGGCCCGGCAGCACCGGCCCGATGTCGTACTCATGGACATCCGGATGCCGGTGCTGGACGGCCTGGCCGCCACCGCGGCGATCCGGGCCGACGAGCAGTTGGCCGCCACCCGGGTGCTGATCCTCACCACCTTCGACGACGAGGAGGACATCATCGAGGCGGTCAGCCTGGGCGCCGCCGGTTACCTGTTGAAGGACACCCCCTCGGAGGAGCTACGCCGGGCGGTGCTGACGGCGGCGGCGGGCGGGAACCTGTTGTCCCCCTCGGTCACCCGCCGGGTGATGGAACGGCTGGCCGCCGCGCCCCGACCGGCCCGCCCCGATCCTCGGCTGGCCGTGCTGACCGAGCGGGAGCGGGCCGTGCTGGCCCGGGTCGGGTTGGGGGAGACGAACGACGAGATCGGCCGGGCCCTGTTCATCAGTCCGGCGACCGCACGCACCTATGTGAGTCGCCTGCTGACCAAGCTGAACGCCCGGGACCGTACCGCCCTGGCGGTGATCGCGCATCGGTCCGGGCTCAGCGAGCCCTAGGGCCCAATGCGTTGGCCCAGACCGCCCCTGCGGTCGTACCCTGCGGCAATGCTGCTTCGGATGTCCACCACCCTGCTCCGGACCCTGCGCGAGGACCCGGCCGACGCGGAGGTGCCGAGCCATCGGCTGCTGCTGCGCGCCGGCTACCTGCGGCGGGCCGCGCCGGGCGGCTACACCTGGCTGCCGCTGGGCAAGCTGGTGCTGGACCGGGTCGCCGAGGTCGTCCGGGCCGAGATGGCCGCGATCGGTGGCCAGGAGGTGCACTTCCCGGCGCTGCTGCCGGCGGAGCCGTACCGCACCAGCGGACGGTGGACGGAGTACGGCGACGACATCTTCACCCTGGCCGACCGGCGCGGGGCCGAGCACCTGCTCGCGCCGACCCACGAGGAGATGGCCGCGTTGCTGGTGAAGGACCTGTTCACCTCGTACCGGGATCTCCCGATGACGCTGTTTCAGATGCAGACCAAGTTCCGGGACGAGGCCCGTCCCCGGGCCGGGCTGCTGCGCGGACGCGAGTTCCTGATGAAGGACGCGTACTCCTTCGACCTGGACGACGAGGGCCTGCGGGCGGCGTACGACCGGCACCGCGCGGCGTACCGGAAGATCTTCGACCGGCTGGGCCTGGACTACAGCGTGGTGCACGCGGTGTCCGGGGCGATGGGGGGTTCCGCCTCGGAGGAGTTTCTGGCGACCACCCCGGTCGGGGAGGACACCTACGTCGGCTGCACCGACTGCGCCTATGCGGCCAACACCGAGGCGGTCACCACCCCGGCACCTCCGGCCGGTGACCCGCACCGGCAGCCCGCCGTCGAGGTGCACGACACCCCGGAGACCCCGACCATCGCCGGCCTGGTAGCTCTGGCCAACGACCGGGCCCTGGCCGGTCGGACGGACTGGACGGCCGCCGACACCTTGAAGAACGTGGTGCTGACCCTGCGTCGTCCGGGTGTCGAGGAGGCGGAACTCCTCGTCGTCGGGGTGCCGGGCGACCGGGAGGTGGACCTGAAGCGGCTGGCCGCCGCACTTTCGCCCGCCACTGTGGACATCTTCGACGGCTGGGACGACCGTCCCGATTTGGTTCGTGGTTACCTCGGCCCCCAGGTGCTCGACAAGCTGGGCATCCGTTACCTGGTCGATCCCCGGGTGGTGCCGGGGACGGCCTGGCTGACCGGTGCCAACGAACCGGGCCGGCACGCCACCAATGTGGTGTGTGGCCGGGACTTCACCCCCGAGGGCACGGTCGAGGCCGCCGAGGTACGCGCCGGTGACCCCTGCCCGGCCTGCGCCCAGGGTCGGCTGACGATGCGCCGAGGCATCGAGATCGGGCACATCTTCCAGCTGGGCCGCCGCTACACGAACGCCTTCGCCGTGGACGTGCTCGGACCGCAGGGCAAACCGGTACGCCTGACCATGGGCTGCTACGGCATCGGGGTGTCCCGGGCGGTGGCGGCCATCGCCGAACAGCACCACGATGAGCGGGGACTGGTCTGGCCCCGCTCGGTGGCACCCTGCGATGTGCATCTGGTGGCGGCGGGCAAGGGTCCGCAGTTGGAGGCGGCGGTCGACCTGGGTGCCCGGCTGTCCGCGGCCGGTCTGCGGGTGCTGGTGGACGACCGGACCGGGGTCTCGGCCGGGGTGAAGTTCACCGACGCCGAGCTGATCGGCATCCCCCGCACCGTCGTGGTCGGCCGCCGCCTGGCCGAGGGGTACGTCGAAGTACGCGACCGGGCCACCGGCGAGCACACCGAACTGCCGCTGGCCGACCTGCTCCCCCATCTGACCGAGGACCGGTGAGCCTGCGCCGGATGGGGTGTAGCAGCCGGAGAACGGGGTACCGCAAACCGACCGACCTAACGTTCTCTGGAGGCTCTCATGTCCGACTATCGCGTCGCTGACGTGATGACCCGACAGGTCATCTACCTGCCGGCGGAAACCACCCTCGACGAGGCGGCCCGGGTGATGAAGGAGGCCGACATCGGTGACGTCGTCGTCACCGAGGGGGCCACCCTGGCCGGGCTGCTCACCGACCGCGACATCGTGGTCCGGGCGGTGGCCGCCAACAGCGACCCCACCACCACGACGATCGGTTCGATCACCACCCGCGAGGTGGTGATGATCGAGCAGAACTGCTCGGCCGGTGACGCGGCGGCCCTGATGCGCGAACGGGGGGTACGCCGGGTGCTGGTCTGCGATGTCGAACGCAAGCTGGTCGGCATCGTCTCCCTCGGCGACCTGGCGGTGCAGTTCGACCCCCAGTCCGCCCTAGGGCAGATCAGCGAGCAGGCCCCCACCCTGTGACCGGGGTACGCCGGTAGCCTGGCGGGATGCCCGAGATGCCGAGCAAGCTGGCCGAGATCGTCGACGAGTTCGCCGCCGCGCCACGGGACGTGGTGTTGGAGATGCTGCTGGAGTACTCCGAGGCGGTGCCCCCGCTGCCCGCCGGCCAGGAGGGCCACGAAGGCATGGAGCAGGTGCCGGAGTGTCAGACCCCCTTCTTCCTGCGCGCCGAGGTGACCCCCGAGGGCACGGTCCGGACCTTGTTCGACTGCCCACCGGAGGCGCCGACCACTCGGGCCTTCGCCGGCATCCTCGCCGAAGGGCTGGCCGGGGCCACTGCCGAGCAGGTGCTCGCCGTGCCGGACGACCTGTACCAGCGGATGGGTCTGGCGCAGGCGATCACCCCGCTGCGGGTGCGGGGCGGCACCGCCATCCTGGGTCGACTCAAGCGGCAGGTGCGGGAACAGATCGCCGAACCGAGGGGTTGACCCGGGTTATGGAGATCGACATCTACTCCGACGTGGTCTGCCCCTGGTGCTGGATCGGTCGGCGCAAGCTGGACCTGGCCCTCGCCTCCTACGAGGGCCCGGTCACCATCCGGCAGCGGCCCTTCCAGCTCGATCCCACCCCGGTGACGGAGCCCCGGCCCCTGCTGGAGGCGCTTAGCGCAAAGTTCGGTGGACCGGCTCGGGTCGGGCAGATGGTCGACCGGGTAGCCGGGATCGGCGCGGGTCTGGGGTTGGACTTCCGCTTCGACCGGGCGATCGCGGCAAACACCTTCGACGCCCACCGGCTGATCGACTGGGCCGCGGAGCGGGGTCGCGGGGCTGAGATGGTCGAGGTGCTGCACCGCGCCCATTTCACCGACGGGGTGGACATCGGCTCCACGGAGGCCCTGACCACCCTGGCAGCCGAGGTCGGCCTGGACGGGGCCGAGGTCCGCAGCTTCCTCGACTCCGACCAGGGGGTCGCCGAACTCACCGCCGAGCTGGATGCCGCCCGCCAGATGGGGGTGACCAGCGTGCCCGCCTTCGTGTTCGCCGGGAAGTACGTCGTCGCCGGCGCCCAGGAGCCGGCCACCCTGCTGGCCGCCCTGGCCGAGGTCGAGAAGCGCGAGGCCGCCGGCGCCTGAGCCGCCCGATGTTTCACGTGCAACAACATCGAGCAGGATGAGTATCTAGACCGGCTTGGCCAGATCCTCCACCACCCGCACGTTGGGCAGGGTGGCCAGCGCCGCCCCGGGCAACGCGATCTTGCTGTGCCGTACGCCGGAACCGACGATGACGTACGGCGCGGCCACCACCCGCGCGTCGACCAGGATCGGCCACTGCGCCGGCAGGCCGATCGGGGTGATCCCGCCGTACTCCATCCCGGTCAACTCGACCGCGTCGGCCATCGGGGCGAAGCTGGCCTTGCGCACGTCCAGAGCCCGGCGGGCCACCCCGTTGACGTCCACCCGGGTGGTGGCGAGCACCAGGCAGGCCGCGTACCGGGTGACCCCCTCCCGCTTGCCGGCGACCACGACGCAGTTGGCCGACTCGTCCAGCCCCACCTCGTACGCGGCACAGAACTGTGCGGTGTCGGCGAGTTCGGCGTCGATCGGTGCCACCAGCACCGAGTCGACCTCCACGGCGTCGGCCGGCCAGGCGGCCAGCGCGGCGGCCACCGGCGCGGCCAGCAGGTCGGGGCGGGTACGGGCAGGCTCGGTCTTCAACGTTCCCATCACAGCTGAGATCGTCGCATCCGCCGCAGGTCAGGCCGCCGGCAGCCGCCCCGAATCACCCGGTCTCCCCGAACTGGCCGGTCTCAGCCGTTGTTGAGGAAGCCGTGCTTGTGCAGCAGGGCCCGATCCCGGGCCGCGGCCGCCTCCTCCGCGCGTTGGGTCTGCACCCTGCGCATCTCGGCGTCCTCAAGGGCGTGTCGGACGGCCAGCCGGATCACCCCGTACAGGAAGACGAATCCACAGACGTACAGAACGCTGGTGACGACGAACGTGAGCATGACTCGACCGTAGGTCGGACCGACCGGGGACCAGGCCCGCCTCGGCGCCGTTCCCCCGAAGGTGTCACCGGGCCAGGTCGACGACGGTGAGCAGGAAGAACAGCGCGATCACCGCCTCGCTGACGATCCACGAGTGGGTGTCCGCCCAGGTCCTGATCCTGGGCAGCAGCACCCGGGCCCGGTCGCCCAGCAGCAGCAGGGCGAGCAGGGGCAGGGCGAGCAGGGTCAGGGTCAGCAGCACGAACGGCAGCAGGTGCCACCAGCTCTGATCATGACGGGCGGCGGTAGCACCGACCGCGATCATCGTCAGGCCGTCGGTCGGATTGGCCAGGAACAGCAGCAGGCCGACCCGGAAGGCGTACCCGGGGCTGGCGTGCTGAAGCCGACCCATCCAGCTCGGCGGACCCCGGTGACGAAGCAGGAAGACCGCGATCGCCAGCACCACCAGCAGTCCGAGGACGAGCCAGTCGATGGTCCGTTCCACCCCGTCGCGTTCCGTCCCGGTGGAGAACCTGATCCGGAACAGCCGCAGGGCCGCCCAGGCCACTGTCGTACCGCCGCCCACCACGATCGCCGCACCGGCCAGATAGCCCCACGAGGCGGCCCGGGGTCGGTCGGACGAGGCGAAGAAGACCGCCGCCACCAACTGGGTTCCGGCGATCATGACCACCGCCAGGGGCAGCAAGGTCAGGAAGCTCATCGGCGGCCGATCACCGCCGGACCCGACCGGCCAACCCTCATCCAGACCTCCCCGTGCCCGTCGTCATCCGGCATTCCACTCACCGAACCAGCTCATGCCCGACCGAACCGGAAAACTTCCCCCACCCGGACGGGCATAAGGGACGCCCCGGCGGGAAGCCAGGCCGCCGGGCCCGACCGGTAGGAGGCGAGATGGGGTACGGCAGAAGCAGCGGAAGGCTGATCGACCACCCGATCCGTCCCGGCCGTCGATGACATCGCTCGGCGGTCTGCTCCGCCGCCTCCGGCCACCGGTCGACGTACCGCTGGTGCAGGATGTCGCCCGGGACGCCGGGGCCACCGTCAGCAGGTTCGCCCGCACCATCGGGCTGAGCAGCCGACGGGTCTGGTCCCGGCCGGGACGCCACCACATCGAGGTGCACGGGGTCTGCCAGGACGGCGGCGACCTCCTGGCCCGCCAGGTGGAGACGGACCTGCAACGGATGCCCGGGGTGCAGTGGGCCCGGGTCAACGCCCCCTCCGGCCGGGTCATCGTCGCCGTCGACACACCCGGGCCGAGAGTACGCGACCTGATCGCCACCATCGCCCACACCGAACGCACCTGCCCGCACGAGCCGGACCCGGAGATCCCACCCCCGCAGCCGCCCGAAGAGGGACCCCGAACCGCCCGTACCCTCGGTGCCCTGGCCTCCGACGCCCTGGGCCTGACCATCTCCGCAGCCACCCGCATCCTGCCCATCACCCCCATCCCCGCCGAGGTGGCCGGCCTGCTCGGCGCGGCGGACCTGCACCCCAAACTGCACACCCTGGCCGGACTGGGCATCCGCAGCGACCCCCGCGCCGACCTGCTGTTCCCCCTGGCCGAGGCGGTGGTGCAGGGGCTGGCCGGGGGCTGGACCGGCATCGTGCTCGACGGAGCCCAGCGGATCGTGCAGTGGGGGGAAGGACTGGCCCAGCTGCGCACCTGGGAGAAGGCCGAGCCCCGACTGACCGGCGAACCCGATCGGGCCGTCGCCCGTAACCCGGACGGTGAGCGCCCCTGCCCCAAGCCGGACAGCACCGTCGACCAGTACAAGACCCGGATGCTCGGCGCCGGGGTGGCGGCCTTCGCCGCGGCCAGCCCGGTGATCGGCCCGAAACGGGCCGCCGCGCTGGGCCTGTCCGCGCTGCCCAAGGCCCCCGGCAGCGGTCGGGAAGGCTACGGCGCCCAGCTCGGCCGGATCCTGGCCAAGCGCGGGGTCATCGCGATGGACCGAAGCGTGCTGCGTGAACTCGACCGGATCGACACCCTGGTGCTGGACACCCGGGTCCTCGGCACCGACCGGGGCGTCCTGGCCGACCTGGCCCCGCTGCCCGGGGCGGACACCTCCCAGGTGGCCACGCGGGCGTTCGCCCTGTTCGAGCCGGACGCCCCCGACGAGGTACGCCGACGCGACGGCTGGCAACTCGGCCCGCTGGACCGGCTCGACGCCCACGACCCCGGCGACACCGAGGAGAGCCGTCGGCTGCGCGAGCGGGGCGGCAACCTGCTAGGCCTGGCCCAGGGCGGCACCCTGGCGGCGGTGCTGCGGGTGGAACCCGAACCCGCCCCCGGGGTGGACAGCCTGCCGGCGGTCGCCCGGCAGGCCGGGCTGCGGCTCATCGTGGCCGGCGACGACGCGCAACGGCACGCCTCCGCCGACGCTCTGCTGCCCGGGGGTGACCAACTGGCCGCCTCGATCCGCCGGCTGCAACGCGAAGGCGCCATGGTGATGCTCGTCTCCGGCGACCGGGCGGCGCTGGCCGCAGCAGACTGCGGCCTGGGGGTGGCCGACCCGCAGGCCCTGCCGCCCTGGGGCGCCCACCTGCTGATCGGCACCGAACTGCGGATCGCCGCCCTGATCATCGAGGCCGCCGGGGTGGCCCGCCGGATGACCGCCCAGAACCTGCGCGTCGGCCTGGCCGGCACCGGTCTCGGCGCCCTGAGCGCACTGACCGCCGAGCGGGCCGCCCTGCCCATCCGTACCCTGACCGCGGTCAACGGCGCGGCGGCCCTGGCCTTCGGTCACGGGGTGTGGCGGGCCTCCCGGCTCTCCGAACATGCCGAGACACCCGCCCCGGCGATCACCGCCTGGCACCTGATGCCGGTGCCGACCGTGCTGGATCAGCTCGGCAGCAGCCCGGAGGGGTTGACCGAGACCGAGGCCGACCAGCGCCAGGCCGCCGGTCCCGCCGAGGCCGCCGGGCCGGGCGGACTGCTCCGGGCGGTAGCCGAGGAACTGGTCAACCCCCTCACCCCGGTCCTCATCGCCGGGGCGGCCCTGTCGGCCAACTTCGGCTCCCTGGTAGACGCGGCCCTGGTCGGCGGAGTGGTCGGCGGCTCCGCCCTGATCGGCGCCGTGCACCAGCGCAACACCGAGAAGTCCCTGGCCCAACTGCTGTCCCGGTCCGCCGTCACCGCCCGGGTCCGCCGTTCCGGCACCGAACGAGTGGTACCCGCCGACGACCTCGTACCCGGTGACGTGATCGTGCTGGAATCCGGCGACGCCGTACCGGCCGACTGCCGGGTGCTGGAATCCGTCGGCTTGGAGGCCGACGAGTCCTCCCTGACCGGCGAGTCCCTACCGGTGGCCAAGACCGACCAGCCGGTGGTCGCCGCAGCCGTCGCCGAACGCCGATCGATGCTCTACGAGGGGACCACCATCGCCGCCGGACAGGGCACCGCAGTGGTGGTGGCCATCGGCACCGACACCGAGGCCGGACGCAGTCTGGCCCTGGCCCGACAGGCACCACCGGCCAGCGGGGTGGAAGCCCGACTGGGCAACCTGACCCGCGCCGCGATCCCCCTGGCCGCCGGATCGGCGGTCGCGGTGGTCGGGGCCGGGCTGCTGCGCGGCGTACCCCTGGCCCAGACGGCCGCGACCGCCGCGAACCTGGCCGTGGCCTCGGTGCCCGAGGGGCTGCCCTTCCTGGTCAGCGCCGCCCAACTGGCCGCCGCCCGGCGACTGGCCGGGCACGGCGCGCTGGTCCGCAACCCGCGCACCATCGAGGCCCTGGGCCGGGTCGACGTGCTCTGCTTCGACAAGACCGGCACCCTGACCGAAGGACACCTGGTGCTGGCCGGGGTCGGCGATGCGGACGGCTACGCCCGCCCGGAGGAACTCGACGACCGGTTGCGGCGGACCCTGGCGGCCGCACTGCGCGCCACCCCCACCGCGGATGATCCGAAAGAGTTGGCCATGCAGACCGACCGGGCGGTGCTGCAGGGTGCCCGCGCCGTCGGGGTCTGCGAGCAGGAGGCGGCCCCGGACTGGCGGGCGGCCGGTGGGCTGCCCTTCGAACCCTCCCGGGGCTACCACGCCAGCGTCGGGCAGACCCAGGGCCGACTGCTGCTCAGCGTGAAGGGCGCACCCGAGCAGGTGCTGCCCCGGTGCGCCACCCACCGCACCGGAGGTCGGGAGGAGCCCCTGGACGAGGCCGGCCGAGCCGACCTCCAACGGCAACTCAGCGAACGCGCCGGCGCCGGGCACCGCATCCTCGCCGTCGCCGAATGCATCGTCACCGATCCCGACATCACCGACGACGAGGTGACCGGCCTGACCTTCACCGGATTCCTGGCCATCGCCGACGGGGTACGCGCCAGTGCCGCACCGGCCGTCCACCGCATCCGGCAGGCCGGGGTGCACACCATCATGATCACCGGTGATCATCCGGCCACCGCCGAGGCGATCGCCGCCACCATCAGCGACGGCGATGCCCAACGGGTCGTCACCGCCACCGAACTGGACCACCTCGACGACGAGGCCCTGGCCGACCGCCTTACCGCCACCGACGTGGTGGCCCGCTGCACCCCTACCCACAAGGTCCGGATCATCCAGGCGTTGCAGAAGCGCGGGCGGACCGTGGCGATGACCGGCGACGGCGCCAACGACGCCCCCGCCATCCGGCTGGCCGACGTGGGCATCGCCCTGGGCCAACGAGGAACCCCGGCCGCCCGGGCCGCCGCCGACCTGGTCGTCACCGACGACCGGCTGGAGACCATCATCGCCACCCTGGTCGAAGGCCGCGCGATGTGGTCCTCCGTACGCCACGCCCTGAGCATCCTGGTCGGCGGCAACCTGGGCGAGATCGCCTTCAGCGTGCTGACCGCCGCCGCCACCGGTCAGGCCGCCCTCAACGGACGCCAACTGCTCCTGGTCAACCTGCTCACCGACATGGCCCCCGCGATGGCCATCGCCGTCCGGCCACCCGCCGACGAGCACGCCGACGACATGCTGCGCGAGGGCCCGGACACCTCCCTCGGCCAGACCATGACCAAGGAGATCGGGCTGCGGGCGGCGGCCACCACCCTGGGCGCGACCGCCGGCTGGACCTTGGCCCGCTACACCGGTCGTCGCCGCCGCGCCAGCACGATCGCCCTGGTCTCCCTGGTCGGTACCCAACTAGGGCAGACCGTGCTGGCCGGCGGCACCAGTCCCACCGTGCTCGCCTCCACTGCCGTCTCGTTCGGCGCGCTGGCCGCGGTGGTGCAGACCCCCGGGGTCAGTCAGTTCTTCGGGTGCACCCCGCTCGGGCCGGTCGGGTGGACCATCGCCACCGGTTCCGCCCTTGGCGCCACCTTCGCCAACGGCGCCCTGACCCGCCTGGTGGCCCGGCTGCCGCAGCCCGACGGAACACCCCACCGTCCACCCGAGCCGGACGGCGGGGCCGAGCCGGTCCGCACCAGTTAGCCGGCGAGCTGTCGCCGCACCGAGTCGGTGTCCATCAGATACCACATGAACTTGAACTTGCCGTCCTCGAGCTGGTAGAAGGCGGTCTCGGCGAACGTCACCGACGCCCCGGTGGGGTTCAGGCCGTTCCACTCCTTGACCGGCGTCCCGGTGTCGATCAGACGAGCGGCGATCCGGTCGCCCTCGACGACGATCTCCTGGATCTCCCAGTGGAGATCCGGCACGGCGTCGACGTGCTTGTAGAACTCGGCCACCATGTCGGCCATCTTGACCGGGGTGCCGTTCATGATGACCTCTTCGTGGGCGAAATCAGCCATGCGCTCGAACTCACGCTTGTTCGCCAACTCGACATACCGCAGGTAGAAGTCGCGCAGTTCCTGGGTAGACATACGCGAGTCAGTCGCAACAGAGCCCATGATCATTCTTCCGTTCTCTTGGCGCCGACCGGTTGACCCCGATCGACCGTCCGAGCGGAGCGGACACATGTCCGCGTTTTGTACCGCTCGGTTCTGGGTCAACCGTAGCAGGGTTTTGTACCGGTCGGTTGGTGAGCTGGCCCACGTTCTGTACCGATCGGTACACCGGATGTGGGGAGCACTCGACGGACACTGCCGACCACCGGCTCCGCGCCGCCCGCCCGAGCCGGCCGGCCCGGTCCACCCGGCCTAGTGGGGCCGCCAGGTGGCGGCGGCCCGCCGCAGCCGGTCGTTGACCGCCCGGCCGACACCGTTCTCCGGCACCGGCTCGGCCACGATCTCGCCGACGCCGGCCGCGTCCAGCCGGTGCAGCGCCTCGAAGAGTCGCGCCGCCGCCTCGGTCAGGTCACCGGAGACCGAGAGCACCTCCACCGCCGCCCAGTCGCCCGCAGGCCGGTCCCGAAAGGCCAGGTAACCCCGCCGCTCTCCGCCCTCGGCCGGCGGCTCACCGGCGGCCAGCAACCGCAACGGCGTACGCGGGGCATAGTGCGCGGCCAGCGCACCCGGCGCCACCGGCTGGCCCGAGTTGCCCAGCCGAATGATCACCGGGCCGGTGACCTTCTCCACCTCCTCGACCGGCAACGCGCCGAGCCGCAGCACCACCGGATGATCCCCCCGCGCGTCCACGATCGTGGACTCGATCCCGCACCGGGTCGGCCCACCGTCGAGCACCACGTCCACGGCGGCGCCCAGTCCGCGTACCACGTGCTCGGCCCGGGTCGGGCTGAGCTGACCGAACCGGTTGGCGCTCGGCGCGGCCACCGGTACCCCCGCTGCCGCGATCAGCCGCCGCGCGTACTCGTTGTCCGGCACCCGTACCGCCATGGTCGCCAGCCCGGAGGTGACGATCGGCGGCACCACCTCCGGCCGGTCCACGATCAGCGTCAGCGGACCCGGCCAGAACCGTGCCGCCAACGCGGCCACCGCCGGCGGCACCGACCCCACCAGCGGCTCCAGGTCGGCCACCTCCGCCAGATGGGTGATCAGCGGATCGAAGCTGGGCCGCGCCTTCGCCTCGAAGATCCGGGCCGCGGCCCGCGCATCCAACGCGTTCGCCCCCAGGCCGTAGACGGTCTCGGTGGGAAAGGCCACCAACCCGCCGGTACGCAGCACGGACGCCGCCTCGGCGAGATCACCGTCGGCGGGCAGGACACGAGGAGAGCCGCTGTTCACGCCCCCGACGCTAGCCGGTGGTCGGTCACCCGACGCCGCACCCCCGACCCTTCATCACATCCGCTGCCACCACCGGTCGACTCCCAGGTCACCTCAGGGCCGACCCACGATCAGTCGCAGCGAGCCGTGGAAGGTCGGCTGGTGGCGCAGATGCCCGTACCTGGCCTCCCACGCCCCCGAGTCGAGGTCGGCCCGCAGCCGCTCGACCGCCCGGCTCGCCGCCGCCTCGTCGACGAATCCCCACGCCGACTGAGCGGCCCGCACCGCCGGATCGAGCAACTGCTCCGGACGGGCATAGAAGGCCTCCGTGAAACCGTCCACACAGTCCACCGGAATCGGCACCTCGACGACCTCCACCTGGGAGCCGATGGCCGCCGCGATACTGCTGATCGCCGGGTAACGTCGGCGCTCCACCGCGATCAACTCCGGGGCGTACTCGGCCAGCCAGAAGCGATCCAGGGCCGTACCGTCGAAGGTGAGCACCACCACCGGGCCCCGCGCGACCCGGCGGATCTCGGCCAGGCCCCGGGCGGTGTCCGCCCACTGGTGCACGGTGACGGTCGCCATCACCGCGTCGAAGGCGTCATCGTCGAACGGGATGGATTCGGCAGTGGCATCCAACGCCGGCGCCGTCGTCGCCGGCCGCTGACCACGCATCCGGGCCGAGGGCTCGATCGCCACCACGTACCGGTCGGTGGGCTCGTAGGAACCGGCCCCCGCCCCCACATTCAGGACCGTACGGGCCTCACCCAACGCCGTGTGGACCAGCTCCGCGATCCGCGGATCGGTACGCCGCTGCGCCGCGTACCCCTGGCCCTTGGTCTCGTAGTCGAAGTCACCTGCGCCACCCCTCATGCGGGGCACGCTAAACCCGCACCTCGGGGTACGGGTCAAGTCCGCCCACGACCTTGACCCGTACCCAAGGGTGCGGGTTTAGCATCGGCTCGTGCGGGTGGGTGAGCTGGCGCGCCGAACCGGAACGACCATCCGAGCCCTGCGGTACTACGAGTCCGTCGGGCTGGTCGTCCCCCGCCGTCTCGGCAACGGCTACCGCGAGTACGACCCCATCGCGGTCCGGCTGGTAACCCAGATCCGGGAACTCATGGCCCTCGGACTCAGCGTCGAGGAGACCCGACCCTTCGTCGAATCCATCGCCGCCGGAGCCGACGAGGACGATGTCTGCGCCGCCGCACTGGCCACCTATCGCGGCACCGTCACCGCACTTCAGGAACGCATCGGCAAACTGACCGCGCAACGAGACGCCCTCAACGCCCGGCTGGACGCGGCAGCCAGCCTCCTCGTACCCGCCCGGTCACCCACCGGCACCGACCCGCATGACCTGATCGGCCGTCCCCTGCCGGCACTGCACTTTTACGCCACCGACGGCCGACCCGTCGACCTGGCCGCCCTCGGCCCGGGGCGAAGCGTCATCTTCATCTACCCCCTCACCGGCCGCCCCGGCCTGGACCTGCCGAACAGCCTGCTGGAGGTGACCGGCGCGCTGCGGGACACCGAACAACCCACCTGGTTCCGCGACCACCACGCCGAACTGCGCACCGCCGGGGCCGACCGGGTCTACGGGCTGTCCGCACAGTCCACCGGTTACCAGCGGGAACTCGTACACCGGCTGAGGCTGCCGTACCCACTGATCCCGGACCCACGACTCACCCTGGCCGCCGCCCTGGGCCTGCCCACCTTCACCGCCGGCGACATGACCCTGTACGAACGACTCACCCTGATCGTCGCCGACGACCTGATCGAGCATGTCTTCCATCCGATCCGCTACCCGGCGGCACACGCCCTGGACGTCATGCGCTGGCTGACCAAGAAACGCGTGAATCGGGCTCGACGAACCGAACGACCTCGCCCATAGACTCGGATGATGGTGATCGGGCAGGGCAACAGACCCCGGTGGCTGATCGGTGTCGCGGCCGTCGCCGTCGTCTCTGTCGCCCTGGCCGCGGGCCTGATCATCGGCTTCACCCTCCCGCCCACCGCCAACACCAGCGACCTGCCGCAGTCGATCACCGTGAACGGCGCAACCTACGACCGGGTCCACCTGGTCACGCTGAGGACGACCTTCCAGGACTCGGTGGACGTCCAGGTGCCGGCGACCTCCCAACCCATAGTGGTACGCGCCTCCTGCCGGCTAGCGGTCCTGCACACCAGCAGCGCAAACTCCGCGCTCGAACTGGACCTGTCGTGGACCCGTACCGGCGGCAACGCGGCCGACACCCCGGAAACCCAGGACGCTCAGTTCCTTCTCTGCCCGCACCGCCACGGTCAGGACCTGACCCGGACCATCGACCCTGCCTGGCTGCCCCGGACCGGGAACCAACTCCGGCTCGCCTGGCGACAGCTGGACACCTTCGCCGACATCCCCTCGGCCTCCCCCGCCTCCTGGGCCCTAGCGGTATACACCGCCCCCTAACCCCGAACTCCACCCACTAACAGCGGGTTGATCATGAGGTTGACGGCATTCGTTGATCTCCACACTGCCGTCAACCTCATGGTCAACGGGGCGGTTCCTGTGCGCGCGAAGTAAGCGGCTGGCTGTACTCGGAACGAGGTCAACCAAGGAAAGTGCTGGTGGAGCCCAGGGGACTCGAACCCCTAAGCCGCGAGCCTGGCTCGCATCGGGTCGAAGCGGACCGATCGCCGGTCCGACCTCGCTCCGACCGGTCAGCCTCTCTCGACGTTTCACACTGCTTGCGGCGCTCATCTGTACTGGCGATGTACTAGTTGATCTTTAGACGCATCGGCGGTGCCCATGCCTTGCAAAGATCAAGATACTGTCGCCCACCGTCAGGGACCGTCGCACGTCTGCTCGCCGTGTCGTCTGCCGTCGGTCCTGGGCTGTGTCCGTCGGCGGGCTTGGCTGTACGGGCGGCCGTGCACCCACACTTCTGATACGTAGCCCGGCTCGGCCGGCGTGTCCGTGGTCGCGTTCCGCTCACGTGCGCGGCCCCAGTCATCAGGCTCATCTATCCGAGAGGATTCATCACCTTCATGCCGAGCGAGATCACGCACCAAGTATCCTGCGGGCCGGCGGCCGGTTACGCCACTCACTGGGGCAGACTGTGCACCATGACGCCAGCCCCGATTGCTCCCCGACGGCTGCCTTCCCTCGACGCCGCGCCCCACGCTATTCCCTATCAGGGCAGCAAGCGGCGGTTGGCCCACGCCATTGTTCTGCTTCTTCCCGGCGACACGGGGCGGTTGATAGAGCCGTTTGCCGGCTCGGCTGCGGTGTCTATCGCAGCCGCGCATCTTGCAATACCAAAGGCTGTTGAGATCAGTGATATCAACGAGCCGCTAATGGCCTTATGGCAACGTATTCTGACAGACCCGGCGGCCTTGGCGGACGACTACGAGAGTATGTGGAACGAGCAACTCCCCGATCCAAGGCGTTACTACGATGAGGTTCGAACTAAGTTCAACGCGACACACGAGCCGCATTTCCTTCTGTATCTCCTAGCCCGGTGCGTTAAGGCTGCCGTTCGATACAACCGCTATGGAGAGTTCAACCAGGGTGCAGATCATCGCCGACTAGGCGCCAAGCCGACTACGATGAGGCCACGTCTGCTGGCGACATCAAAAACCCTCGCAGGCGCGACGGCACTTGCAAGAGACTACGCAGAATCCTTGGAAGCCGCCGGCAGCGGCGACGTCGTCTACATGGACCCCCCTTACGAGGGAGTATCGAATACCCGAGATCACCGCTACATGGCGGGAATCTCTCGTGAAAGCTTCATCGCAACTCTACGTAACGCGATTGATCGCGATGTCTCCTTCATCCTGTCATACGACGGCACCACAGGCACGAAGTCATATGGGAGACCACTGACCGAGGTGCTAGACCTAGAGCATCTCCATCTATACGCGGGAAAATCGTCGCAAGCTACTCTAAACGGCGAAACCGCGCATACCGTGGAATCTCTGTATCTGTCGCCAGCGCTTGTTTCTAGGCTGGGTGGTGTCGCTAAGGCGATTGAGCGGCTTCGTCCTGCAGAGGCAATGCCACTACTACCCTGAGCGTCATACTGCACATGGGAGCGGCTAGAGTGTCGGTCCATGGCAAGCCCTGATCCAGAGGACTTCAAAGCTTGGGTCCTGAGTCGGCCGTTGAGCCTTCGAGCCAAGAAGGCCGTCGAGCAAATGTTTAGTCAAGGCTTTGTAACAACCGCAGACCTAAAGGCAATGGGTTACGACCACCCTCCGCGTGCCATCGCCGACCTCAAGGATGCTGGCGTCAAGGTAGCGAAAACGATGGTGGTGGTCGGTGGCCGCCAGATGGCCCGCTATGAACTCGTCCCTGCAATTGGTGATGCAGTTTTGATTGGCCGGCGCAAACTTCCTAAGGCCTTTAAGGAGAGTCTCTGCGCGCAGTGGTCCTATCGTTGCGCTGTGTGCAACGGGAAATTCACTACAAAGGAGCTGCAGGCAGACCATCGAGTCCCGTATCGAGTGTCCGGAGAGGCACAAGAGCTCGTCCCAGAGGACTTCATGCCGCTGTGTCCCTCGTGCAACAGGGCGAAGTCATGGGCCTGCGAGAACTGCCCCAACTGGGATCTCCGTCTGTCTTCCGAATGCCAAACGTGCCTCTGGGGGTCACCGCAGCAATACCTGCATGTGGCAACGGTCCCGGAAAGACGTCTGCACCTGAGCTGGTCAGGCCAAAGTGAAGTCCGGGAGTTCGACGAGCTGTCTGCACGCGCTCGGGTGGAAGAGGTGACAGTAGCCGAGCTCGCGAAGCGCATCATCTCAGAATCCTGAGGATGGCTAATGGACGGCTGCTACTCTTTCGCGCTGTTTCGCGAGTGCCGCATAGGCGTCTACGGCGTCCCGCAGATTCGTGGACTCCCCCGATAGTTTTTCGTCCAGAAGCTGGTAGTCATGCTCGTTCAGCGGAATGAACCCTGCACGCAGCCGCAAATGCCATGCCCCGTGGAAGGCATCCAGCTCTGGTACTAGCGGCCCGAGGGTCACCATCTGAGACGGAGCCAACAACTGCAGAATCTCAACACTGCAGCCCATGCCGAAATTTCTGTTGCCAAAAACAACGGGCTGATCGAGCCGAGTTACCGGGCTCGTTACGCCTACCTTCGCGATCAGGCCAGACTTTCCGCGGAAAGGCACGGGGCGAAAGCAACGGCTAGTCACGTAGAGAAAGAGTGGGGAACCGAGGCTCAGGCCCGCCAAAGCTCTCTTCAACCGGAGATTGAAGGCGATGCGGCCCTCGCTTAGTACCCACGCGATGGCCCTGGCGTCGCTAAGGACGGCTATATGGGCGGCGGGCGGCGGAGTCGGCACCTCGATAGTCTACGAGGCGGCGTTCCCCGTTGCCTCATGCGGCTCGTGCCCTGAGATGCACGATGGATGCACCTACCTAGCCATCCCGTCTGCCGCCGACCCACACCCCGTGGAGCGGGCCAGGGCCAGGGTGACAAGGTGGAGCGCCCTACCGGACGAACGACCTTGGCACCCTGGCCCTGGTCTGCTCGGCTCGCCTGGGTCGGCGGTAGGCGGGATGGCATCCCCCAACCACTACCACCCACGGCCCCGGAACCGTTCGGCAACTCCATCTCGGAGTCGTCTGGCCCCCGCCGGAGGCACAAGCCCTAACCCCAACCCCGCTCCATCCTCCGCCCCCCTTTCTCACCCTCACCTCTTTCCCACCTCGGACCCCTGAGCGGCCGACGTGATTCCGTTCGGCAACTCGACCGGCCCCGCCGTCGACCGGTCCGCGGTTCCCGTCGTGAGGCTGAATGCGTGACGTGAGGTAGGACGTTGTCGTCCTGGTCCCGGTCGACCTCCGGGACTCGTCACCGGTTCCCTTCACGGAACCAGTGGGTGACGCGCGGGGCGGGCGTGGCTTTCGGGCCGGCTGACTTACCGCCCCGCCGCCGAAGGCGGGCGGGGCGGCGGCTCCGTCAGGAGCCGGTTACCGCGCCCGGCCCGCGCCGCGCGGAGCGCGCTTGATCTAGTACAGGCCAATTCGGCAACAGATCACAGAAAGCTCCGAGCCGACCAAGGCCAACCACGACACCCGCCTACCCGACCGGCACCTGTACACCCGCAACGACCGAGCAACCCGTGACCCGCAACGGCGTCCGTCCGGAACGAGCTGTCCTGCCGTGGTCGCGCGCTGCCGTCTCCTGGGATCGTCTTCCGTTGAGTCCGAGTGCTCCCCTGGCTATCTGCCCGACCGGCCTACTGCCTCTCCTGCCCTCGCTACCCATCACCGCTATCTCGGCCCGGCTTCAACTGCTGGGTGCCGCCGAGTGTGCGTCGCCCAGGACGTGATGGTGAATCGCCTCGGCCGCCATACGCGGGGACACCTCGGCGGTGTTCAGAAAGAGATCACGCTCGGCTAGCGGCTCGGTGTCGTCCCATGCGCGGAGACGTGCGGCTGTGTCGCCAGTGTGCCGGGAGATGATCCGCTGCTCGGCAATGTCTCGTGGGCACCAAAGGTAGACAACCAACCACCGAGCATCGGCAACGGCGGCGGTGACCGCAGCGACAGCGGCACGCTGGCCCAGGTGCACGACCGGCACCCCGGCCGACAGTTGCTCTACCAGCGATGGGCGGTCAACCACGTAACGGGCGCCGTACCGGTGGTTCTCCCAGATGACTTCGCCACGCTGATGCAGCTGGTCGAGGGTTGCTGCGTCGGTGATCCTGTAGCCGGTGGTGCGTCCCGGTCCGGCCTTCATGCGCTGGTAGAGGGTGAAGCGGGCATCGAGCTCATGCAGGGCGGTGGTCACGGTGTCCTTACCAGCCGCGGGCGGGCCGTACAGGATCACGCCACGCATCAGGGTGCCTCGTCCGCGAGGATGCCCTTCACCAGTTCTTTGGCCTGCTCCTGCAGGGGCCGGCTTGATGCGCAGTTGTCCACCACGAAGTGCTCACCCGGCGGGCGGAAGTCGAGGTTGATGCCGCTCAGGTACCGGTCCCAATCCGCCAGTTTGAAGGCGTCGCGGGCAGCTCCTCGGCGGCGTACGTAGGTCAGCATCGTATCGCCGTCGCAGTACACCCAGACCACGGTCGGGATCGCCTTCGCTGCCTCGTAGTAGGCGCGGGTCCGGGCCATCCAGGCGGGGTCATTGAACTCTCGGATGAACGGCGCGGTAACGATCACACTGTTGCCGCACTGCACGTTCTCGCTGGCCGCGTCCTGGAGGGCCTCGTACTCCCTCGGACGGATCGTGTTCAGGTACGTCTGCGACTCCCGATCGTGTGGCGATTGGCCCAGTGTCTCTAGGGCCGCTTCGACGACCGGCCGGGTCAGCGTGTCCTTGTCGAGCATCGGCCAGCCCGTCTCGCGCGCCAGGATGCGGCCCAACTCGGTCTTGCCGCTGCCTGGGTACCCGCCGATCAGGATCACGCGGGGCCTCTGCGGACGGACCTCGCTACGGCGTAGTTGGTCAGGAGCGTTCACTACGCGCTTGGACCGGGACTCGTTGATGACGAGCCCTTCCTCAGCCAAGACCTTCATCGCCTCAGTGATGGTGAAGACACTGACGCCCCACTCCTCGGCGAGCTTCCTGGTTGACGGCAGAGCAGTGCCGTGGACAAGCCGACCTGCCTCGATCTCGTTGCGGATGTTGCGCGCCACCTGTTGATGCCGGGCCTCCGGCCGCTCGATACGGCCGTGGGGAGAGGTCATCACGGTGCTCCCTGCTGGTCGGGTTTGCACTGTTCGGGCTGGTCCGGTTGTTCGGCTGTCCGAACTGTTCGGACTGATTGCAGGCTACCAGGGCCTAACAGATGAAAGGCGTTCTGCCTGCTCAGTGGCGCTGCGCAAGAACTTCCTACCTAACAGTTGACTTGAATGCATATCAGTTGTTAGGTTCACTGCGTCACATAGACCGGGTTGCCGGTCAAGTCGCAGCAGCGAAGGAGTAGGTCATGGCCCTGAGGGGTGGAACTCGGTTCTCGGTCCCGTTCGCGGCGGTGTTCCCGCATGGTGCGGTGTTCGTGCCGGACTCGATTGCGGAGGCGCAGGACTTCAACGAGGCGACCCGGCAGCGGACGCCGTCCAAGGACAAGGTGACGGGTCAGCGGGTGTGGCAGTGCCGGGTGATGGACATGGACCCGGAGTTGGGTGCCCGGTCGCGTGAGGTGGCGATCAAGATCCTGGCGGATGTGCAGCCGGTTCCGCCGGTGGGTCCGTTCCAGCCTGTGGAGTTCGAGGGCCTGACCGTGACCCCGTACGTGGGGAGCAACGGCCGGTTGGCGTTCTCGTACCGGGCGACCGCGATGGTTGCGCCGAAGACCCTGGCCGAGACGCGCGGTAAGGCTGCCTGATGGTCCACGTCTCGGCGGACGTTCACATCTATGCCGACACCGAGCTGTCGTTTCGGTCCCACCCCGACGAGAACCGGGTGGTGCTCAAGTTGGGCGAGATCGGCAACAGCGTGGACGTGTTCCTACCCCGAGCCGAAATCGATCGGTTGGCCGGTGTGCTGGCCGCGGCTCGTGAGTCCTTGTCGGTGCCTGCCGTGAAGGCGGCGGCCTGACTGATCGTGGCGCGGGGCGGTCCTGGCCCTAGGAAAGCTTGACCGCCCCGCTGCCCTTCAAAACCTCGCTCGGCCTGGAAGGGCGGTTCCATCATGCCAAGAGAACTGGACTGGACCCGGACCGGCGGTGCCGGTGATCCGGTCCCGTGTGTGTTGTGCGGGAAACCGGCGATCTGCCGGAGCCCGAAGGGCACGCCGGTGCACAAGGTCTGCGCTGAGGCGTGGGTCGAGC
Source organism: Micromonospora sp. NPDC047134 (assembly GCF_040643455.1). NCBI lineage: Bacteria > Bacillati > Actinomycetota > Actinomycetes > Micromonosporales > Micromonosporaceae > Micromonospora > Micromonospora sp. NPDC047134. The sequence goes on along the minus strand of NZ_JBEYUI010000015.1, from coordinate 72,381 downwards.
AGCAGGAGCAGGCCCGTAAGGCGGTGGCGTGATGGCCGCCGGGGTTCGTCGTGTGCAGCGTCGCCGATCGGCGGGTTGGCGGATGCCGACTGGTGCGGTCTACGTCGGTCGGCCGTCTCGGTTCGGTAACCCGTTCACCGTCGGGGTGGATGCGGTCGATCGGGCGGATGCGGTGGCGAAGTTCGCCGCGTGGCTGGTGGCTGACCCGGTGCTGCTGGCGCGGGTTCGTCGTGATCTGGCGGGCCGGTCGCTGGCCTGTTGGTGTCCGCTGACCCAGCCGTGTCACGCCGACGTGCTGATCGTGGCGGCTGCCGGTGGGGACGTGCGGGGGTGGTCGCGGTGAGGGCACCGTTGGTGAACTTCCGCCGGTTTCAGATCACCGCCCCGTGGCCGCTGGTCTGGACTGTCACCGGCCTGTTCCTGCTCGTCCGCCTCACCGCTGGCCTGGCGCGTCTGCTGGTGTTTGCGGTGCGGCACTGGCGGGCCTGGCCCGTCGTCGTCCTGGTCCTGGTCGCCGTCGACGTCTACCGGTCGCACGCCTGGTGGCCACACCTCCTGGCCCTACTCGTCGCCGCTGCCGGCGGTGGCGTGTGGTGGTGGAAGGGCCGGGAGTCGTTTCACCACCTCGTTGCACTTCGCGCGGTGACGGTGTGGCGGCGGTGGTGGGTGTACCGCAGGCAGTGGCACGAGGTCATGTCCCTGTGCGGGCTGGTGAAGAAGTACGACGGCGGCGAGGTGCTACCGCGGCTGCTGTCGGTGCGGTGCTCGTATGCCACCGATGAACTGGTGGTGCGGATGCCGAAGGGTCAGAACCCGGAGGTCTACCACAAGGCCGCGCGGGATCTGGCGTACTCGTTCGGCACCCGCCACTGCCGCGTCTTCTCCGGCCGCCGTCAGGCACCCCCGACCCGCACCGGCCGGCTGGCGTGGCTGCTGCGGCTGATGGATCGAGTGCGGTTGCGCGACCGGCCCCGGCACGTGTGGTTGGTGTTCATCCGCCGCGACCCGCTGACCCGCATCGTCGCACCCCTGCCCGTCCCCGCCCGGCCGGACTTCACCGCCCTGCCGCTGGGTGTGCGGGAAGACCTGGCCGTGTACTGCCTGCGGCTGCTGGCCACGCATGTGCTGATCGGCGGGGCGACCCGGATGGGCAAGGGCTCGGTCATCTGGTCCCTCCTGCGCTCCCTCGCTGCGGGTATCCGGTCGGGGCTGGTGCGGGTGTGGGCGATCGACCCGAAAGGCGGCATGGAACTGGCCATCGGCCGGCCCCTGTTCTCCCGGTACGTCGATGACGACTGGACCCGCATGGCCGACCTCCTCGACGACGCCGTGACCCGGATGCGGGCCCGTCAGCAGGCGTTGCGGGGCAAGGTGCGGGTCCACACACCCACCACCGATGAGCCGCTGATCGTCGTCGTGATTGACGAGATCGCCGCCCTGCTGGCGTTCCTACCCGACAGCGACATCCGCCAGCGGATCACCCAGGCGTTGGGGCTGCTGCTGACCCAGGGTGCCGGGCTCGGGGTGCTGGTCGTCGCCGCGACCCAGGACCCGCGTAAGGAAGTCGTCTCCGTGCGGGACTTCTTCCCCACCCGCATCGCCCTCGGCCTCACCGAACGCGCCCACGTCGACCTCCTCCTCGGCGACGGCGCCCGCGACCGGGGAGCACTGGCCGACCAGATCCCCACCTCGGCCAAGGGCGTCGCCTATGTCCTGCTCGATGGGCAGCCGGAACCGGCACGGGTGCGGTTCTCCTACCTGCCCGATGACGTGATCCGGGACATGGCCTCGACCTTCCCGGCTCCGCCGGAGGTTCAGCCGGAACCGGTCGACATCCCCGCCCCGGCCCCGGCCAAGCCGACCCCCACCAACAGCAACGGCAGGCACACCTACCGGCCGACACCGCCGAAGCAGGCCGCGCCGCTGCTGCCCCCGTCACTGCTCAACGCCCTGGACCTCACGAACGGGAGTGACCCGCGATGACCACCAACGAGTTGCCCGAGGGCACGCCCACCCGGATGCCGTACGCCGACGAACCCGACCAGCCGGAGCCGCGCCGCTTCTACCGGCTGCGTGCCCCGCACGTCGACAAGGCATCCGTGCCGGTCACTGTCCGGGTCACCCCCGACGCCGACCTGTACCTGGCGGTCGGGTCCGGTCGTCGCCGCATGTACCTCACCCCGGCAGAGGCGTGGGCGCTGTGGCGGTGCCTCTCCGAAGCCGTCGCCTCTACGGGCGAGCCGCCGGAGTGGATCCGCGTGCACATCAACCCCACCCACCGCTGACCTCCGGGAGTTCTCCGATGCGTACCCGACGACTCGCCCGCCGACCCATCCGCCGCACCTGCCTCGACCTCGCCCACACCGAACCCGAGCAGCACTGCCCCTACTGCACCCCCGACCCGCACGCGGCCGACATCATCGCCGCCGCCCTGCGCCAACACTCCGAGATCGCCGCTGAAGACGCCGAAGCCTGGGGATGGGCCGCATGAACACCCCACCCACCCAGACCACGCCCACCCCGGTCACGGTCGTCATCCACAGCCCCGGCGGCCCGCTGCAACTCGTGACCGACCCCGAGGACTGCGGCCTGTGCCACCAGTGGGGAGAAGTCCAGGTCTGGAACCCCACCATCCGCGACAACGCCACCCACGAGCAGACCTCACCGGCCGACCGGATCTGGAAGATCCCGTGCCCCGTCTGCCGAAACCTCGACTTCAACGCCTGGGAGGCACCCCTATGAGCCACCAACTGTGGTCCTGGCTGCTCATGGCCGTTGGCGTCACCGGCCTCTACCTCGCCGGGAAACGCTCTTGGACCGGCTGGGCTGTCGGCCTGGCCGCCCAAGGGCTGTGGCTGGCCTACTCCCTGGTCACCGAGCAGTGGGGCTTCCTCGTCTCCTGCTTCGTCTACGGCGCGATCTATCTGCGGAACCTCCGCGCCTGGCTACGTCCCACGCCCGTCCCGACGCCGACTGTCTCGGCTGAGCGGGAGGTGACGTCGTGCGTCGGTTCGTGAACGCCGAACGGCTGGAAGGCGTCGCCCTGGTCCTCATCCTCCTGGCCGTGGGCGGCATGGCCGGTGCCGCATCGTTCACCCACGTCAAGGACTGGACCATGGCCCACGCCCCGGCCGGGACCGGGGACTGGTTCGGCTGGTCCAACGCCGTCATCTCCGAACTGATGCCCGCCGCCGCGCTGCTGGTCATCCGCCGTCGACGCCGCCGCGACCCGCGCGCCTCCGTGGCCTACCCGCTGGTCCTACTCGTCGCCGCGGTGGCGCTATCGCTGGCCGCGCAGATCGCGGTAGCCAACGACAGCTTCTCCTCACGGCTGCTGTCGTCGGTGCCCGCGCTGGCGTTCCTCGCCCTGTCCAAACTCGTCCTCACCGGCACCCCCAAGCCACCACCCGCCCCGGTGCGCCGTGTCGAGGAGCCTGCCGACGAACCGGCCGAGATGGAACCCGCGGACCTGCCGACTGATCCGACCCCGGCCGCCCCTCCGGCACCCGCCGTCTTGGCTCCAACCCCGGCCCCGGTTGCTGTTCAGTCCGCGCTGGTGTCGTCGGTTGTCCAGACCCCGCGTAACGGCCACGTCTTCGCCTCGGAGGTGACCCGATGACCCGCACCCACCTCGCCCGCCAGTCCCACCGCCGTCCCGCCGTGCTGGCCCGCCGTGTCGTCGGCACCCCCGCCGAGGTCGCCGCGACCGTTGCGCTGGTTCGGGACTCCGGACGGCTGCTGTCCATGACCGCCCCACAATCCGTGTCCGGTAACCCGGACCGGGTGACGGTCACCGTTCGGTTCCTCGACACCCCCACCGCGGCCCCGCCGGTGGTGCGTCGACTGCGACGCGGGCACGTCATCGCCGCCACCATCCCCGCTGTCGCCGCTGTGGCGGGTGTCGGCTACGCCGCTACCCAGCTCGCCACCGCGGTCCGCTCGGCGGCGCCGCTGATCGCGGGTGTGGTCCTGGTCCTGCTCGTCCTCGCCGTCCTACTCCGCTCCCGCAAGTCGACCTGTCTCGGGCTGCACTGCTCCGGTTGCAAGCACTGACCGCTGTGGCTGGCTGGCCCACCTACTGCGCCCGCTGCGGTGGGCCAGCCACCGCCCCGATCGAAGCAGGCCACCCCGGCACCGGCCACTACCGCGCCGAGGTCACCTGCACCCGTCACCACCCTGCCGCTATCCGCTGGGCCTCCCACATCGGCCCGGCCCGCACCACACCGATCGGTGACCAACCTGCCCTGTTCGACCTTCCGGAGGTGACCCGTTGACCGCCCCGACCCTGCCCGGCCTCACCCCCGACACCCCACCCCCAACCGACCTGCCCGCCACCGTCGCGCCGGCGCCTGGTTCCCGTGCCGCCCGTCTCGCTCTGCCCATGTCCCGACAGGTGCTCACCGACATGGCCGCCGAGTACGGGGTGTGCCTGCGCCCGATCACCCTGCGCCGTACCGACCTGCACTCCGGTTTGACCGAGGTCATCGACCTGCCGTGTGGGTCGACGCGGGAGGACAAGTGCTCGCCGTGTGCCAAGCGTGCCCGGCGGTTGCGGCAGACCCAGATCCGCGAGGGCTGGCACCGGGCCGACGAACCGAACCCGTCCGGTCCGAACCCGGCCACCGAGGCGCAACGCGAGCTGGTCATGCTGCGTGCTCATCTGGAGTTCGCCCGCGAGGAAGCGCAACGCTCCGGCCAGTTCGACCAGATCCCCGCCATAGACCAGGCCATCGCGGAAGTCGAAGCGGCCACGGCTGTCGAAGGACTGCGGGGGCAGATCGCCCCCGGCCACGACGAAGAGGATTCCGGCGCCCGGCGTACCCGGTCGACTCGGCGGCGTCAGGACGCGCCCGACCTGCCCCGCAAGAAAGTCGAACCCCGCACCCTCGGCCGCGTCTACACCGCGCCGGACGGCACGCAGCATCGGCCGTCGATGTGGCTGTCGCTCACCCTCGGCTCCTACGGCCGGGTCCTCCCGGACGGGACACCGGTCGACCCGGCCAGCTATGAGTACCGGCGGGCGGCGTGGGATGCGGTGCACTTCGCCCGACTCCTCGACCGGTTCTGGCAAAATCTCCGCCGCTGCGTCGGCTGGAACGTCCAATACGCCGGATGCGTCGAACCCCAACGCCGTCTCGCCCCACACGCGCACTTCGCCATCCGGGGAACCATCCCCCGGGCGGTCCTGCGTCAGGTCGCCGCCGCCACCTACCACCAAGTCTGGTGGCCACCAGCCGACCAACCGCGGTACACCCTCGACCGACCACCGCGCTGGGACAACGACCACGCCGCCTGGGTCGACCCCGACACCGGCCAGGCGTTGCCGTCATGGGCGGACGCCCTGGACCTCATCGACACCGACCCCGACGCCCAACCCGCACACGTCGTCCGCTTCGGCACCCAAGTCCACGCCGAAGGCGTCACCCCCGGCACCGTCCACGCCCAGCGGACCATCGGCTACATCACGAAGTACATCACCAAGTCGGCCGCGGACTGCCACAAGACGGAGACGGACCGGCAGCGGGATCACCTCGACCGGCTCTGGCAGGAACTACGGGTCACGCCCTGCAACGAGCGGTGCGCCAACTGGCTGCTCTACGGCATCCAACCCAAGAAAGCCCACGGCCGACTCCAAGCAGGCCGGTGCAAGGGCAAGGTGCACCAACGGGCCACCCTCGGCATCGGCGGGCGGCGAATTCTCGTCTCCCGCGACTGGTCCGGCAAGACCCTCGCCGACCACCGCGCCGACGCCCGCGCCTGGGTCCGCAACCTCCTCGGCGTCACCACCGGCGCCACCGACGCTGAGCCCGTCTACCAGGACCAGCCGCCCGCGTACGCGTGGGAACTCGCCCGGCCCGATGACGCCGACGTGCCGCCCCTGCAACACCGGCTCCTGCGTGCCTTATCCCAACGTGCGCAGTGGAAGGCGGCACTACTCGCTGCCCGTGACAAGGCGAGACAGGACAGCTCGCCGGTTGCCCCGCCCGTCTCGACCGATCAGGAGGACCGATGACCCCGACGATGGAACGGCTCTGGACAGTCCAGGAGGTGTCGGCGTTCCTGGGTGTCCCGGTCGGCACTCTCTACCAGTGGCGCTACCGCCGTACGGGTCCTCGCGCCTGTCGGGTCGGGCGTCACCTCCGATACCGCCCCGCCGACGTGCGGGCCTGGCTTGACGGGCAGGCGGGTTGAAATGCCAGTCGATGACCTCTGGTACCTGAACAAGCGCGGTCCGGACGGCAAGCGGCTGCCTTCCCGCCGGCACGGGCAGGGAAAGCGGTGGCGGGTCCGGTTCGCTGACGCTACGGGAGATCCACGTACCCGGTTCTTCGAGCGGAAGGCCGACGCGGAAGCCTTCGATGCTCGCGCCCGTGCCGGTGTGGCCGAGGAAACCAAGGTCCAGCAGTCCGAACGGCTTCTGACACTCCGGGATTACGGGGACCGTTGGCGGCTCTCCCGTGAGGTCGGGTGGGCGCTGGAAACCCGCAAGCGGGTCGAGTCGAACCTTCGGTGTCACCTCTACCCGGCGTTCGGTGACCGTCCGCTGCGGGCAATCAACCTGACCTCGGTCTTGGAGTGGTTGACTCGCCGTTTGGCCGAAGGTACGCCGTCCACATCGCTCAAGCTGTACTTCGAGCTGCTCGACACGGTGCTCAACGCCGCCGTCACCGACAAAATCATCCCGGACAACCCCTGTGATGGCGTCAAGCTCTCCCAGGTGCTCCGGGGCTACTCTCGGGCACCGAAGTGGGTTCCCACCGAGCGTGAAGTTCTGGCGCTGCTCGACGTGGTACCGGCCCGCTACCGGGCGGCAATCTGGCTCGGCGCCGGTCAGGGCTACCGCCTCGGTGAAGCGCTCGGTGTGGAAGACGGTCCACGCTGCATCGACCAGGAGCACAGCGAGCTGCACGTCGTGCAGCAACTCCGGTACGCGCCCCGCCAGCATGACGGGTTCTATCTCAGCGAGCCCAAAGCTGGCTCCTCCGGCACCCTCGACCTGGATCCCGTCGTCGGCCAGGTCCTCGCCGAGCACGTCCGGGAGTTCCCGCCCGTCCCGGTCGAACTGGTCGACCTCACCCCGGGCAACCCGGTACGTCGGTCGGTGCCGCTGCTGTTCACCACCACCCGCGGAAACCCGTTCACCGATCGAACCTGGTCGCGGGAGTGGGCCGACTGGCGTGCGGCTGCCGGCTGGCCGAAGGAGCACGGCACCTTCCACGCTCTGCGGCACTTCTTCGCCACAACGCTGATCACCAACCACGCCGAACCGCAGGAGGTACAGCGGATGCTGCGACACAAGACCCTGCGGATCACGCTGGAAACGTACGTCCATTGGTGGCCGAAGCGAGACCGGTCGCGCGGCATCGTCGGGAGCGTCCTGCGGTCGGCCCTCGCCAATCAAGATCACAACTGATCTGTACTGACGTTGTACTAGTCGATCAACTCAAAAGAGAAACCGCAGGTAGCGGGTGGTATTGGTGGAGCCCAGGGGACTCGAACCCCTAACCCCTGCCTTGCAAAGGCAGTGCTCTGCCAGTTGAGCTAGGGCCCCGTGGCGGCCAGAGCCGCCGGGCGGTCGGAGCCTACGCTGTCAGCGCAGGTCCGGCGAGGTGGTCGCCTCGTGCCAGAGGGCGCGCTCGTCGTTGGCTTCCTTCATCTTCATGGCCACCACGGCGGCCACACCGACGACACCGGCCAGGATCAGCAGCTTCTTGAACATCGGGGTTACCCCTCACGCTCGACGTGGCCGTCGGACCAAGTGCGGTGGGGCTAGCTGGAATCGAACCAGCGACCTCAGAGTTATCAGCTCTGCGCTCTAACCGACTGAGCTATAGCCCCGCGTAGCGACGAGCAACATTAACCCATCCGCCCACGCCGCCCCAAATCGGGGGTCGGCCTGGAGCCTGCTCAACGCCGTCGTCCCTGAACCTACCGGAGAGCAGGCGCCGAGCCCACCGAGATACCTGTGCCGGCGGAGTCCGGTCGGGCGGCTGCGGGAGGCTCCTGCCCACTCCCGCGCCTTCGGGGACGACCAGGCACGGAGATCGACTCCGTTTCGCCGAAACGGTGGCTTCCCAGCGCCACGTACCCCGCCGTTTCGGCGTAACGGCGGGGTCACCGCCCACGTCAGCGCCGTGCGCCGGCGCCCCACGTCCGGCGCGGCGCTGACGTGGCGGGAGACATCTCAGCCGGGCCGACCTGGAGGTCGGCCCGGCTGAGATGTCCAGAAGAACTGTCAGTCGCGCTCGGCGAGGGTCAGCTCGATGCCGCCCACCAGGTCGGCGCAGACGTTGTAGACGAAGGCACCGAGGGTCGCCAGGGCCGTGAACAGCACGACGTTGACCGCCCCGATCAACATCGAGCTGAAGATCACACCCTTGGCGGTGATCTGGAAGCCGTTGGTGCCCTGACCACCACCGGCGTTGACCAGATCGCTCAGGCTGTCGTTCACGCTGGAGAACACGCCCATCGCATCCAAGGCCAGGTACAGCACCGAGGTTGCGACGACGATCACGATGAACAGCACCACCGACACGGCGAAGGCGAACTTCATCACGGACCAGGGGTCGATCCGCTTGAGGTTCAGCCGGGCCCGGCGGGGTCCACGCGAGGCGGCCGAACTCACCGAGGAACGGGCGGCGCGTACCGCCTCACCCACCCGCGCCGCTCCCACGGCGGCCGTGCCGACCCCCGGAGGCAGTCCGCCCCCGTTGGCCGGACGACCGGTGCTCAGCGGCCGGGAGGAGTCCGGTTTCGGGGCCAGCCCGGTCACCCGCGGCTGGCTGCCGGTCATGCCCGTACCGGTCGTCGGCAACACACCCGTGGTGCCCGCCGAGGCGGGCTGGCTGGCGGCCCGGGTGGCGATCGGCTGGGTGACCGAGGGCTTACCCCCGGCGCCGGCGGACCCCGCCGCAGCGGCAGGTTCGCCGCCCGACTTCTCGTCCGCCCCCGCCTCGGCCGCCTGATCCTCACCGGGCTTGTCAGGCGGCGGGGCCATACCGGGAGCCCGAGTGAACTTCGGGGCAGGCGCGTCGGCGGGAACGGTGGCCCGGCCTACGGCCGCACGGCCGGTCGCTGGCGTGCCGTTCTGCGCGGCCTCCTCGTCGACCGGGTTGGCCGAGGTCCCCGCGTTCCCCGACTTCGCCTGTGTCTCCGTCATTCAACTAGTCCTGTTCGTCAGGCTCGTCGGCATTGCGAGCAATCGCCACGATAGTCACGCCATCCGGAAGGTCCATCAGCTTGACCCCCATTGTGTTCCTGTCACGCGTGCGGCGTACAGGCTTCACCGGAGTCCGGATGACGCCACCGTTGCTGGTGATGGCGAACAGCTCGTCGTCCGGGTCGATCACCACAGCGCCGACCAGACCACCGCGCCGCTCGGTGATCTTCGCAGTCAGCACACCCTTACCTCCCCGGCCCTGCACCGGGTATTCCTCGATCGGGGTACGTTTCGCGTACCCGCCGTTCGTGGCCACCAGGACGTCCAGGCCCTCCCGGACGACCTCCATGGCCAACAACTCGTCATCATCGCTGAACCGCATACCGATCACACCCGAAGTGGCCCGACCCATCGGCCGCAGCGCCTCATCAGTGGCGTTGAACCGGATCGCCTGGGCGTTCTTGGAGACCAGCAGCAGATCATCGGTGGGGCCGGCCAGCGCAGCACCGACCAGCTCGTCCTCATCGCGCAGGTTGATCGCGATGATGCCGCCGGACCGGTTGGAGTCGAACTCCTCAAGCCGCGTCTTCTTCACCAGGCCGTTCTTCGTCGCCAGGACCAGATAGGGAGCCACCTGGTAGTTCGGAATCTCGATGATCTGCGCGATCTGCTCATCCGGTTGGAAGGCGAGCAGGTTCGCCACATGCTGACCCTTGGCCACCCTACTGGCCTCAGGAAGCTCGTACGCCTTGGCCCGGTAGACCCGCCCCTTATTGGTGAAGAACAGGATCCAGTCATGCGTAGAGCACACGAAGAAGTGGCTGACGATGTCGTCCTGCCGCAGAGTCGCCCCGCTGACACCCTTGCCACCACGCCGCTGAGAGCGGTAAAGGTCGACCTTCGTCCGCTTGGCGTACCCGGTACGGGTGATCGTGACCACCACGTCCTCCCGGGCGATGAGGTCCTCCATGGAGACCTCGCCGTCGAACGGGATGATCTGGGTACGCCGATCGTCGCCCCACTTCGCGACGATCTCACCCAACTCCTCCGAGACGATCCGCCGCTGCCGCTCCGGCTTGGCCAGGATGTCCTTGAGGTCGGCGATCTCCAGCTCCAACTTGGCCAGGTCGTCGAGGATCCGCTGCCGCTCCAACGCGGCCAGCCGACGCAACTGCATGTCCAGAATCGCGGTCGCCTGGATCTCGTCGATCTCCAGCAGCCGGATCAGGCCCTGCCGGGCGTCCTCCACCGTCGGCGAACGCCGGATAAGAGCGATCACCTCGTCCAGGGCGTCCAGCGCCTTGGACAGACCGCGCAGGATGTGCGCCCGCTCCTCCGCCTTGCGCAGCCGGAAGGCCGTCCGCCGCCGGATCACCTCGATCTGGTGCTCGACGTAGTAGCGGAGGAACTGCGCCAGGTTCAAGGTGCGCGGCACCCCGTCGACCAGCGCCAGCATGTTGGCGCCGAAGGTCTCCTGAAGCTGGGTGTGCTTGTAGAGGTTGTTCAGCACCACCTTCGCAACGGCGTCGCGCTTGAGCACCAGCACGATCCGCATACCGGTACGCCCGGAGGACTCGTCGCGGATGTCGGCGATGCCGGCTAGCTTGCCCTCCTTGATCAGCTCAGCGATCCGCTCGGCCAGGTTGTCCGGGTTCACCTGGTACGGCAGCTCGCTGACCACCAGGGCCGGCCGGCCGCGCTTGTCCTCCTCGACCTCGACCACGGCCCGCATCCGGATCGAACCACGACCGGTCCGGTACGCGTCCTGAATGCCCGCCTGGCCGACGATCAGACCGTAGGTGGGGAAGTCCGGGCCCTTGACGATTCCCAGCAGCGCTTCGAGGGTGGTCGGCTCGTCCGCCTCCGGGTTCTCCAGGCACCACTGCACCGCCGCCCCGATCTCCCGCAGGTTGTGCGGCGGGATCTTGGTGGCCATGCCGACCGCGATGCCCTCGGAGCCGTTGACCAGCAGGTTCGGAATCCGCGACGGCAGGATGGTGGGCTCCTTGGCCCGACCGTCGTAGTTGTCCTGCAGGTCGACGGTGTCCTCGTCGATGTCCCGCAGCATCTCCATCGCCAGCGGGTCGAGCTTGCACTCCGTGTTGTGGCTGACGAACCCGTCGGAGACGAACGAGTGGTCGTCGGTGTCCACCCGGATGCTGTAGACCGGCTGCACGCCCGCGTCGGCGACCTCGGCCACCTCGGCGTAGTAGAAGCGGCCGTCGACCAACGGCTCGACCACGTCGAGCACTTCGGCGTTGGTGATCCGGGCGGCGATCTCGTCGCGGTCCCGCTCCCACCGCTCGATCCGGTCCACGTTGTGCCGGCGCAGCCAGTCCCGCTCGGTCCAGCGGCTGGCGCCGTGCTCGCGGATGAAGTCACCGACCAGCGGCACGTGGTCGCTGGAGAGGGCCGTGCTGCTGGCCGGCACGGAGGCCAGCTCCGACTCCAGCTTGGCCTGCTTGCGGCCGAGGAAGCCGACGTGAGCGGCGAAGATCCGGGCGTCGCGGCGGTTGGTGATCACGACCTTGATCTCACCGTCGTCGTACCGGCACTGCCGGCTGACGACACCGAACTCCAGCAGCAACTGCTGCACCTCGCGGGCCAGCCGCTCACTGCGGGTGGAGTACGAGATCTGCATGGTGTTGCGGGGCAGCAGCGAGGAGGAGCCGTCCCCCTCGAAGAGGGCCTGGAGGAACGCTCGCTTGATCGCGGCCGGCCCCTGCCAGACGAACTCCGGCACGAACTTGCCCGCGCTACGCGCGCCGACCAGTTCACCGAGGACGCTGGCCCGCAGCGCGGACAGATCCTGGATGTCGAGCTCGTGCAGGACGCTGCCGGAGGCGATGACCCGCTCGGAGACGTACCGGGGGCCACCGACAGCGAGGTCGTAGGCCGCCAGGACGCGGACGAAGAACTCGCGGTCGACATTGTTGAAGCCGGCGCGACTCTCGGAGACCCATCCCTCGCTGACGAAGGCGCCCGCGAGGACGGCGGCCTCGACGTGCTCCAGCATCGGGTAGCCGATCTCGTCGGGCACGCTGCGCTGGAGGACCACCCGGTCGCCCGGGGAGACCTCGGCGAGCAGCTTCCAGAGCAGGGTCGGCACCCCGGCCACGTCCACCAGGCAGAGCACCGGGTGGTTGTGGGTACCGGTCAGCTCGTACCCCTCGCGGGTGCGCAGCCGAAGCGTCGGGTGCTCGCCGGAGTGGAAGAACTTCGACGCCCGGACCAGGTCGCCGTTGCGGTCGCGGACCTTGAGGTCGATGTCGGTCTCGCTGCTCGGCGCTGCGCCCGGGACCACGTCCCCGATCCGCACACTGCCGTCGACAGTACGAATACGGACATCTCCGGTCAGACAATAACGCATCGCCGCAGCTGGATCATTTCCCGGCGAACCGAAGTTGCCGTTGCCGTCGACCAGGGGGTAGCGCAGCGACCAGGGCTGGGCCATCCGGACCAGGGCGTCGTAGATGGCCGAGTCGCCGTGCGGGTGGAACTGGCCCATCACGTCGCCGACGACCCGGGAGCACTTCACGTAGCCGCGGTCGGGCCGGTAGCCCGAGTCGAACATGGCGTAGAGGATCTTGCGGTGGACCGGCTTGAGCCCGTCCCGGACGTCCGGCAACGCCCGACCGACGATCACGCTCATCGCGTAGTCGAGGTAGGAGCGCTGCATCTCCACCTCAAGCCCGACCGGCTCGATCCGGTCGTGCGAGACGACGGCGGCCAGCGCCTCGGGGACCTCGGGCTCGTTGGGTGTGGACTCGGGAGATTCGGTCACTGTTTACCCTTATCAGACTCAGAGTCGTACTTGTGCTGTGGATAACAGCTGTGGATAGCGGCCAAGCTGTGGATAACTCTGTGGATCGACGGCCGGCGCGGGATCGACTCAGGCCGGCCGCCGGGCCGGTCAGATGTCCAGGAAGCGGACGTCCTTGGCGTTGCGCTGGATAAATGAGCGGCGCGCCTCGACGTCCTCACCCATCAGCACACTGAACAACTCGTCGGCGGTCGCCGCGTCGTCCAGGGTGACCCGGCGCAGGGTACGGGTGGCCGGGTTCATCGTGGTCTCCCACAGCTCCGGGTAGTTCATCTCACCGAGGCCCTTGAACCGCTGGATGTCGTCCGGCTTGGCGTTCGGCTTCTTCTGCTGGCGCAGTGCGATCAGCCCGTCGCGCTCCCGGTCGGAGTAGGCGTACTGGGCGTCGTCACCCTTCTTGTTCCACTTGATCTTGTAGAGCGGCGGGGCGGCCAGGTAGACGTGGCCCATTTCGACGAGCGGCCGCATGAACCGGAACAGCAGGGTCAGCAGCAGGGTCTGGATGTGCTGGCCGTCGACGTCGGCGTCGGCCATCAGCACCACCTTGTGGTAGCGCAGCTTCTCCATGTCGAAGTCGTCGTGGATGCCGGTGCCCAGGGCGGTGATCAGCGCCTGGACCTCGTTGTTCTTCAGCACCCGGTCGATCCGGGCCTTCTCCACGTTGAGGATCTTGCCGCGGATCGGCAGGATCGCCTGGGTACGCGGGTCGCGACCCTGCTTGGCCGAGCCGCCGGCCGAGTCGCCCTCGACGATGAAGACCTCGGATTCGCGCGGGTCGGTGGACTGGCAGTCGGCCAGCTTGCCGGGCATCGAGCCGGATTCCAGCAGCGACTTGCGGCGGGCCAGCTTGCGGGCCTGCTGGGCGGCGATGCGGGCGCGGGCGGCCTGGGAGGCCTTGGTGATGATGATCTTCGCTTCGGCGGGGTTGCGGTCCAGCCAGTCGACCAGCCGGTCGTTGCAGACCCGCTGGACGAAGCTCTTGACCGGGGTGTTGCCGAGTTTGGTCTTGGTCTGACCCTCGAACTGCGGGTTGGTCAGCTTGACCGAGATGATCGCGGCCAGGCCCTCGCGGATGTCCTCACCGGAGAGCTTCTCATCGCCCTTGAGCAGCTTCTTGTCGGCGCCGTACCGGTTGACCACGCTGGTCAGCGCGGCCCGGAAGCCTTCCTCGTGGGTGCCGCCCTCGTGGGTGTTGATGTTGTTGGCGAAGGTGTAGACCGACTCGCCGTACGACTCGTTCCACTGCATGGCGATCTCGAGGGACATGCCCTCTTCCTCGGAACCGAACTCGATCACGGTCTTGTGGATCGGGGTCTTCGAGGCGTTGAGGTGGCGGACGAAGTCGGCGATGCCGCCGTCGTACTTGAAGGTGACCTCGCGCGGCTTGCCGTCCTCGTCCTCGGCGACCCGCTCGTCGAGCAGGTGGATGGTGAGGCCGCGGGTGAGGAAGGCCATCTCCTGAAGGCGCCGGTAGATGGTCTGGAAGTCGAAGTCGACCGTCTCGAAGACGTCCGGGTCGGGCCAGAAGGAGACCGCCGAGCCGGTGCGGTCGGTGGGCTCACCCTTCTCCAGGGTGCTGGGCTTGGAGTGGTCGTACTGCTGCCGCCAGACGAAGCCGTCCTTGTGGATCTCGACGGCCATCTTGGTGGAGAGCGCGTTCACCACGGAGACGCCGACGCCGTGCAGGCCGCCGGAGACGGCGTACGCCTTGCCGTCGAACTTGCCGCCGGCGTGCAGCACGGTCAACGCGACCTCGACTCCGGGCTTCTTCAGCTTGGGGTGCAGGTCGACCGGGAAGCCCCGGCCGTTGTCGGTGACCCGGACCCCGCCGTCGGCGAGCAGCACGACGTCGATGGTGTCGCAGTATCCGGCCATCGCCTCGTCGACCGCGTTGTCGACGACCTCCCACACCAGGTGGTGCAGACCGCGTTCGCCGGTCGAGCCGATGTACATACCGGGCCGCTTGCGGACCGCCTCCAGCCCTTCGAGGACGGTGATCGACTCGGCCCCGTACTGCTGATTTTCCTGCGCTGCCACCCTCGGCCACTTTCTCGCACCCGAGCGTGCCGTCAGGCACGTCGGACGCGGGTTCGGCGGACAGGGCGCGACGTCGGCGCGCGGACCGGTACCTGGGACAATTCCGGAGTACGGGTCGAACGCGCCGGTCGCCGCGGTTGCCCGCGGATCGCGATCGGCTCGACCCGAGTCGGACAAGTTTCGCCGGCCCGCACCGGGCCCACGAAGCGTCGCTCCGCACCGGGTCTTCGTCTCACGCCAATCTTACTGTGCGGGGGCGATAGAACCACCACTCGGCACCCCTTCGCGCGGGCTCAGATTCACGTAGCGGGCCGAACCGCGCCGTCTGCGACTCCCCCTACACGCCAAGGCATGATCAGCCGATCTGCCGCGTGACGGCGATGCAGGCCGGGGGTCCGACACTCCCCGACCCGGAGCCGGTACCGTCCACGGCGGGCTTTTTCCGGCACCAGGGTCAACGGTCGGCCTTGATCTTTCTGGGCCGGAACCGGACGATCGACCCGATCAGACTCGACCTGTGCATGTGAGAGGTGGACACCAGATGGGGCTGGACAACGTCGCGGTCCAGTGGCCGCGGACCGGCCGCTTCTACGACCCGGTCGCACCGGCCGAGTTCGTCGACTTCGGCGACATCGTCGATGTGCCGGGGATCTCGGCGCCGACCGCCGCGCTAGCGGAACTGATCGCGAAGACCGGCACCGTCCGGGCGACCGCGTACACCGAGGTGGTGGATCTGATCCTCGGTCTGGACGGGGTGCTCTACGCCACCGAGGCGGCGGCGGAGGACGAGGATCCGGTCATCGACCCGGACGGGTGCGCCTGGATCGCCGGCGGCATCGAGCGGTTCGTCGCCGCGCACCGGCCGCACGGTGAGGCGGTCAGCTTCGAGTCCGTCGGGGTGGTGCTGCGCTCGCTGCTGGCCGACGGTCGTCTGGCCGAGCAGCAGCTGCGTTGGCTGGACAGTCGGCTGGAGGCGCTGCGCGACGACAGCGGGGCCGCACCCCAGTGGACCTTCACCTGTGCGGAGCTGAGTGTGGTGGCGGCCTTCTACCGGCGCTGCGCGGACCGGGGCTTCGCGGTGTACGCGGACTCGGCGGCGCCGCGCCGGGCGGTCCAGCCGTAGGCCGTCAGCCGTAGGTGTCGCGGGGGCCTCGGCCGCGTACCCGGCGGGGTCCCCGGGACCAGGAGGGCGCGGCCGGGCCGTGGATGTGCAGTTTGCGTACGACGTTGTGGCCGATCTCACGGCCGATCTGTTGCAGCAGGGAGCCGGCGAGCAGGCGCAGTTGGGTGGCCCAGGCGGTGGACCGGGCCTCCACGGTCAGTTCGCCGTTCTCCAGCTTGACCGGTCGACTGTGTTGGGCCACCTCCGCTCCGACGACCCGTTCCCAGGCCCCGAAGACGGTCGCCTCGGCGGCCGGTTGCTGCCAACCTCGCGCCTTGACCAGTCGGTTCAGCACGGCACCGAGGGGTTGGGGGTCGCGGGGGTCCGGTCCGGGGCCGGAGTAGCCGCGCAGCCGCCGTTCACCGCCGGCCCCGTCGGTGGTACGGCGGCGGGGGCGTGCGGCCGCGGCCCGGCGGGCCTTGGCCGCGTCGAGCACCGCCCGGGCCAGTTCCGGCCCGGACACCCCCTCCGGCACCTCGGGAGTCCCGCCCGGTGTCCGGTCGCCGCCCTCGGCGGGGTGTTTCGACTCATCCGGCACGTCGTACCGTCCCCTCCGCCACCTCGTACCGAGCGCCGCGGAGGGCCTCGGGTACGTCGTCGGCGACCGCGCAGGTGACCAGCAGTTGACTGGCCCCGCTGACCAGTTCGGCGAGCCGTTCCCGGCGGCCGGCGTCCAGTTCGGCGAAGACGTCGTCGAGGACGAGTACGGGTTCGATGCCGTCGTCGCGCAGCAGGTCGTAGCCGGCCAGCCGCAGCGCCAGGGCGTACGACCATGATTCGCCGTGGCTGGCGTACCCCTTGGCGGGTAGCGGCCCGAGGCTGAGGGTGAGGTCGTCGCGGTGCGGGCCGACCAGGGTGGTGCCCCGCTCTATCTCGGCGGAACGTTGCTGCTCCAGGGCGGCGGCGAGCAGTTTGGCGAGGTTCTCCCGGTCGGTGATCGGCTCGGTCAGCTCGATACAGGGCCGGTAGGCGATGGTGGCCGCCCCGCGCCCGGCGGCGACCGCCTCGTACGCCTTGGCGACGTGTGGGGTCAACGCGGCGACCAGTTCCAGTCGGCCGGCGAGCAGTTCGGCGCCGTGTCGGGCCAGGTGGGTGTCCCAGACGGCCAGGGTGGACAGGTCCCCGCCGCGGGTGCCGCCGGTCTTGCGGGCCAGGTACGCGGTACGCAGCAGGGCGTTGCGTTGTTTGACCACCCGGTCGTAGTCGGCGCGTACGCCCGCGTAGCGGGGTTGGCGCAGCACCAGCAGGTCGTCGAGGTAGCGGCGGCGTTCGGCGGGGTCGCCCCGGACGAGTTCGAGATCCTCCGGGGCGAAGAGCACCAGCCGTAGTGCGCCGAGCACGTCGCGGGCGCGGCGGGCCGGGGAGCGGCCCAGTCGGGCCCGGTTGGCCTTACCGGGCACGATCTCCAGTTCGACGAGCAGTTCCCGACCCTGGTGTACGACCGCGCACCGGATCACCGCGGTGGAGGCACCCATCCGGACCAGTGGCGCGTCCGTGGCGACCCGGTGGGAGTCCAGGGTCGCCACGTAGCCGAGCGCCTCCACCAGGTTGGTCTTGCCGACCCCGTTGGCGCCGATCAGGATGTTCGGTCCCGGTTCGAGGTCGACACCGATCCGCTCGTACGAGCGGAAGTCGACCAGTTCGAGCCGGCGGACGTACACGGGGGCCGGGTGCCGGTCAGCGCTTGCGTACGGCGTGGCCGCCGAACTGTTGGCGCAGTGCGGAGACGGCCTTCAGGGCCGGCGACTCCTCCTGGCGGGAGGCGAACCGGGCGTACAGCGAGGCGGTGATGACGTGTAGGGGTACGGCCAGGCGGACCGCCTCGTCGACCGTCCAGCGGCCCTCGCCGGTGTCCTCGGTGTAGTCGGTCAGCTGGGCCAACTCCGGGTCCTCGTCGAGCGCCCGGTCGAGCAGGTCCAGCAGCCAGGAGCGCACCACGGTGCCTTCCCGCCAGGACTTGATCACCCCGGGCACGTTGGTGACCAGCTCGGAGGCGGTCATCAGCTCGTAGCCCTCGGCGTAGGCGTGCATCAGGCCGTACTCGATGCCGTTGTGCACCATCTTGGCGTAGTGGCCGGCACCGACCGGACCGGCGTGCACGAAGCCGTACTCGCTCTCGGGCTTGAGGGCCTCGAAGATCGGCATGAGTCGCTCGACGTGCTCCTCGGAGCCGCCGACCATCAGGCCGTAGCCGTTCTGCCGGCCCCAGACACCCCCGGAGACCCCCACGTCGACGTAGCCGATGCCGCGCTTGTTGAGGCGTTCGGCGCGCGGGGCGTCGTCGCTGAAGCGCGAGTTGCCGCCGTCGATGATGATGTCGCCTTCGCCGAGCACCTCGGCCAGTTCGTCGATGGTGGCGTCGGTGACGGCGGCGGGCACCATCACCCAGACCGCGCGGGGGGCCGCCAACTTCTCGGCCAGTTCCGCGACGTTCGCGACATCACTCAGCTCCGCGTTGTGGTCCAAACCGACCACCTCGTGTCCGGCGGCGCGCAGTCGCTCGCGCATGTTGCCGCCCATCCGACCGAGGCCTACCAGGCCGAGCTGCATCTCGTGGTTACCTTTCGTGGGGTGCTGGTGCTCTGCGATCAGCGGGATACGCGGATCGGCATGATGAGGTACCGGTACCCACCGATGAGCTCGCCATCCTCGCCGGCAGGGGAAATCACCGCGGGCTTGAAGGCGTCGACGAACTGCAGTACGGCGAACTGGGCGCCGAGGTTTGACAGCCCGTCGATGAGGTACTGCGGGTTGAAACCGATGGTCAGGGGTTCGCCGGTGAAGGTGGCCTCCATGGCCTCGCTGGCCCGGGCCTCCTCGGTGCCGCCGGCCTCGACGACCAGCCCGTCGGCGCTGAAGCTGAGCAGTACGGGGGTGGTGCGTTCGGCGACCAGGGCCACCCGCTTGACGACCTCGATGAGGGTGCTCACCGGCACCCGGGCCTCGGCGTTGTGGCTGGCGGGGAAGAGCGAGCGCACCGGCGGGTAGTTGGCCCCGTCGAGCAGCCGGCTGGTGGTGCGCCGGGTGCCGCCGGAGAATCCGATCATCCCCTCGCCGGCCGAGCCCTGGGACAGGGCCATGGTGACCTGGCCGCCCAGCGGCCCGAGGGCCTTGGCGGTGTCGTTGAGGGTGCGGGCCGGCACCAGGGCGTTGATGCTGATCTGCGGGTCGTCCGGGTTCCACTCCATCTCGCGCAGCGCCAGGCGGTAGCGGTCGGTGGCGAGCATGGACAGGGTGCCACCGGACAACTCGACCCGGACCCCGGTCATCATCGGCAGGGTCTCGTCCCGGCTGGCCGCGATGGCCACCTGGGCGACGGCTGCGGCGAAGGCGGCCGCGTCGATCGTGCCGGCGCTCTCCGGCATCTCCGGCAGGGTGGGGTAGTCCTCCACCGGCATGGTGGGCAGGGTGAACCGGGCGCTGCCGCAGACCAGTTCGAGGTGTGCCCCCACTGCGGCGATGTCCACCGGCTTGCCGGGCAGGGCCTTGGTGATCTCGGCCAGCAGGCGGCCGGAGACCAGCGCGGCGCCGTCGGCGTCGCCCTGCACCTCCACGGTCACCTGGCTGGAGACCTCGTAGTCGAAGCCGGAAACCTGCAGGGTGCCGTCGGTGACACGGAGCATCACGCCGGCCAGCACCGGCACGGACGGCCGGTTGGGCAGGCTCTTGGCGGTCCAGGCCACGGCCTCGGCGAGCGCGTCGCGCTCCACTCGGAACTTCATCAATGCCTCCGCGTCGACGTCGACGTCGTCAACTCTCTCATGCCGGCCGCTGCCCACTGACCCGCCTGGCGTGCGGTACCCCTCGCACCTTAGGGCGCGAGGGTATCGGCTGTGTGTCCGACCCCGCGGATCGTGTCGATGCTGACGCGGTCTGCGGCAGCAATCGAGACGATCCACAGGAAGTCCAACGGTGATGATTGGTTTTCGTTCTTTTAGAAGAGATAACCCATCGTCTTCATCGCACCTGTGCAAACTGTGGAGAACTCTCGTCTGCCCTGGTCAGAGCGTTGCGGGCCGGTGGGTTTCTTGTGGACAACCCGGGGTACAACCTGCTGCTTCGTCCACAGGTGCTCTCCGCGTCCCCAGTTGTCCACCGTCGTCCACTGGTTATCCACCGGTTATCCACCGACTTTCTCCCCAGCCCTGTGGATCGGGGTGGAGCGGATCAGGCTCGTTTTCCCCAGAACCTTCAACAGGTTGCCCACAGGGGGGTCCTGGGCGGTGGACAGAGCGAGCGGTTGTCCCCAGGCGTCCACAGGCGTCCACAACCTTGTCCCCAGCTTTTCTCCACAGCCTGTGGGTAACCGGCCATATGCAGCGCGTGGTTATCCACAGCCTGTGGGCGAGGAGTTGTGGACAACGAGTGGGCGCCTGTGGGGTCACGGCCTCGATGCTGTGGTCTACACCTCGTCGAGAGTCAACTCTGCGGCACCAGAAAGCCCGGCCGGGTGGTCCCGGCCGGGCTGCTGTGGAGACGTACGTCTCTCAGGTGTTCTGCTTGATCCGGTTGGTCAGCTCGGCGATCTGGTTGTAGAGCGAGCGCCGTTCGGCCATCTGCTGGCGGATCTTCCGGTCGGCGTGCATGACGGTGGTGTGGTCCCGGCCACCGAAGGCCTGGCCGATGCGGGGCAGCGACAGGTCGGTCAGCTCGCGACACAGGTACATGGCTACCTGGCGGGCGTTGACGAGCACCCGGGAGCGGGAGTGGCCCCGCAGGTCCTCCAGGCTGACACCGAAGTAGTCGGCGGTGGAGACCATGATCTGGTCGGCGGTGATCTCCGGGCCGGCGCCGTCCGGGATGAAGTCCCGCAGCACCTCCTCGGCCAGGGACAGCTCGACACTGGAGCGGGTCAGGCTGGCGAAGGCGGTGACCCTGATCAGGGCCCCCTCCAACTCCCGGATCGAGTTGGAAACCCGGGAGGCGATGAACTCCAGCACGTCCGGCGGGGCGTACAGCCGCTCCTGCGCCGCCTTCTTCTGCAGGATCGCGATCCGGGTCTCCAGGTCCGGCGGCTGGATGTCGGCCAGCAGGCCCCACTCGAAGCGGGTCCGCAGCCGGTCCTCCAGGGTCGCCAGCTGCTTCGGCGAGCGATCCGAGGTGATCACGATCTGCTTGTTGGCGTTGTGCAGGGTGTTGAAGGTGTGGAAGAACTCCTCCTGGGTCCGCTCGCGGTTCTCCAGGAACTGAATGTCGTCGATCAGCAGGATGTCGACGTCGCGGTAGCGGCGCTGGAAGGCGCTGGTCTTGTCGTCCCGCAGGGAGTTGATGAAGTCGTTGGTGAACTCCTCGGTCGAGACGTACCGGACCGAGCGGGCGTTGCCCAGGGTGGTGGCGTAGTGCCCGATGGCGTGCAGCAGGTGGGTCTTGCCCAGCCCGGAGCTGCCGTAGATGAACAACGGGTTGTACGCCTTCGCCGGTGACTCGGCCACCGCGACCGAGGCGGCGTGGGCGAAGCGGTTGGACGAGCCGATGACGAAGGTCTCGAACATGTACTTCGGGTTGAGCCGGTTACCGCCGCTGTCCGCACCGGCCGGCAGCCGCCGGTCGTCGCGGGAGCGGTGATCCTGGCCACTACGACCGGGACCGCTGTCCGTGCCGCCGTCGCCCGGCATCGGGCGCATCAGGTGCTGGTCGCGGGGAGGCTCGCCGTACCGGCCGCTGAATCCGTGCGGGCCGCTGGGCGGCGGATCCACTCGGCTGGCCTGTTCCGTGTAACCGAGTCGCTGGGCCGGCCGCCGAGCGTCACCCGGCCGGCTCGGCTCTACGAAGGCCGTACCGAAGAGGGTCTCCTGACCCTCGGCCACGGGCGGACCGGTACGCGGGCCGGCGGTGGCGTCGGCGGGGTGGGGGGCCTCCGGTGCCGGGCGATCGAACCGGTGGGGGTGGTGCTGCTCGGGGATGAGCGGCAGCTGCTGGCGGTCCTCGGTCGGCGCGTCCGGCGCGGCGGGGCCGTCGAAGTCGACCGGGCCGCCGTCGTGCGCTCCCGCGCCCGGCTCCGGAGCGCTGCGGTAGACCGTGCCTTCGGTACGGCCGTCCTCGGGCAGCCGAACGGTGACCGCCACCTGGATCGGTCGACCGAGTCGGCGGGTGAGAGCCTCGGTGATGGCCGGCCGCAACCGCGACTCGATCACATCTCGGGTGAAGGCGTCGGGCACGGACAGCAGCACGGTGTCCTCGACGATGGCCCGTAACCGGGTCAACCGCAGGTACGCCCGCTGCTGCGCGGAGATGATCTCGTCGGCGAGTTCATCCGTGGTCGCCGTCCACACCGCGGCAAGGTCGGTCGTACCGGCCACCGTCGTGCCACCCCCTCGCCTCTGCTCCCGGATGCCGCTGTCCCCCCGGCCATCCGGGAGGCCCAGTGCCGGGCAGGTGTGACCGGTAGCCCACCCGTCGTCCCACCCGGTCGTTCTCCACAAGTTATCCACAGCCTGTGTACCGACCGATTGTGGCCGCCTGCCGGGCGTGGGTCGGACCTACCCCCTGCCATGGCCGGGTGCTGAAGCGGGGTTCACCGTGCCGAACGATTCACCACCGTGTCCGGTCTTGCCCTGCCGGCGACATCCCGGACCTGGAGACGCTGACCGCAATCGGGCACGGTAACAGCGATGTCGCCGCATCATCAACCGTCGACGCGCCTGGCACCTTGTCGGCATCAGTGAAAACAGCCCCTTCGGTCCTCCTTCGTCCCAGGTGACCGTACGGGTCCCGCTGGTTTGACGGTCATTGCACCCCGACCTACGCTGGAGGGGCTGCTCTCACGCCCTCTGCTAGGGTGATGGGTGCTCGCTGCCTGTGAGGGCTCCCGACGTTCCTGAGATGTCGCGGAGTGTGCGCTCGTCGCACCCGTCCGGGCAGCACCGATCGAGGCCGCCACGCGGCGGCCTGGCCCACCATGACCTCGGCGACTGATGCCGTGGCCGTCCGACAACGGAGAGCCTGACGTGAGCAAGCGCACCTACCAGCCGAACAACCGCCGGCGCGCGAAGACCCACGGCTTCCGGCTGCGTATGCGCACCCGGGCCGGCCGCGCCATCCTTTCGACCCGTCGCGCCAAGGGTCGCGCCCGCCTGTCGGCCTGAGGCCGACCGGGCCCGCTCCCGGGGAACTGGCAGTCGTGCTGACAGCCGCGCATCGACTGCGGCGCAGCAGCGACTTCGCCGCAGCGGTTTGCGGTGGCCGTCGGGCTGGTCGAGGCACCCTGGTGGTGCATCTGACACTACCGGCGGTTACCGGAGGCACACCAGACGTAACGCCGGAACCGGCACGGGGTGGCACGGAGGAGAACTCCGCGCCGGTGTCCCGTGCCGGTTTCGTGGTTTCCAAGGCCGTGGGGCCGGCGGTGGTCCGGAACAAGGTCCGTCGCCGGTTGCGGCATCTGGTCCGGGAGCGGCTGGCGGACCTACCGCCCGGGAGCACCCTCGTCGTACGGGCCCTGCCGGCCGCCGCGGAGGCCACCTACCAGCGCCTCGGTGCCGACCTGGACGACGCTCTGAGCGCCGCCCGGACCAGCCGGGGGCGGCGACGGTGAGCACCCAGCCGCCGGTGGGCCCGCCGACCAGCCTCGGTGCCCGGATGTTGGCCCTGCCCATCATCGCGTACCGTCGGTGGATAAGTCCGGCACTGCCGGCCCGCTGTCGGTTCTACCCGTCCTGTAGCGCGTACGCCCTGGAGGCGGTCACCCGACACGGCGCCTTTCGGGGAGCCGGGCTGACGGTCCGGCGACTGTCGCGCTGCCATCCATTCAATCCTGGTGGATACGACCCGGTACCGGAGCCGGGCGACCGCCGAGCTGCCGACGTGACTGGAGCCTGAGTGTTTAGTCTCGACTGGATCTACTACGCGATCTCGTGGATCCTGCTGGCCTGGCATTCGGCCTGGGACGCCATCGGGGTTCCGGACACCACGGTCATCGGCACCAACTGGTCCTGGATCCTGGCCATCATCTTCCTGGTGGTCACCGTCCGGGTGATCCTCTTCCCGATCTTCGTCAAGCAGATCAAGTCGCAGCGGGCGATGCAGGCGCTTCAGCCGCAGGTGAAGGCCCTGCAGGAGAAGCACAAGGGTGACCGGGAGACGCTCCAGAAAGAGATGATGGAGCTCTATCGGAAGGAAAAGGCCAACCCGTTGATGGGCTGCCTTCCGATGTTCCTCCAGATCCCGGTCTTCCTCGGCCTCTTCCACGTGCTGCGCCGGCTGAACCCGGATCCGGGGAAGACCAACAAGGACATCTACGGCTGGACGGTCGAGCAGTTCAACAGCGCCTCGGACGCCACCCTGTTCACCGCCCCGATCGCCAGCAAGTTCGGCTCCACGGCGGCGGAGCTGGCCCAGCTCGGGGCCAACGGCACCACCGTCAAGATCATGGCCGGTGTGCTGGTGCTGGTGATGATGGGCACCACCTACCTCACCAGCCGTCAGATGATCCTCAAGACGGGCTGGGCGGAGGACCCCCAGCAGCGGATGATCCAGCGCCTGATGCTCTACGGCATCCCGCTGTCCCTGTTGGTCTCCGGCGCGATCTTCCCGATCGGTGTGATCATCTACTGGGTCACCAACAACCTCTTCACCCTCGGCCAGCAGCAGTGGGTGCTGCGGAAGTTTCCCCCGCCGGTGACCGCTACCAGCAAGCCGGGCACCGGCAAGCAGCAGCCGGCGAAGACCACCGGCCTGTTCGGCCGCAGCAAGCCCGCCCCGGAGCCGACCAAGCCGGCCGCGCCGAAGGTCGCCGGCCCGAAGCCGGGGGCCAAGCCGGCCAACCCGAAGAAGGGCCGCCCCGCCAAGCGGCAGGGCTGAACCCTCCGGGCCGTCGCCGGGAAGCCGGTGACGGCCCGTCGCGTGACGTGCTGCCGCCGAGAGGCCGGCGCCGCAGGCGGGAAGCGCCGCGCAGGTCGCGGTGGAGGGGCGAGACTGCCCCTACAGACGTGCCCGTGGGCACCGGCGAGGTCCCGCCGGCCCCGGGGAACCAGCGGACCGCAGGTCCGGCCGAGCGAGTACGGAGATGAACCGTGACCGACACCAGCATCCCCCGCGCCGACCAGCCCACGGACGAGGAGCCGACTGCGGCGGCTCCGGTAGACGGCGAGCCTGAGGCGACCGAGGCGGCGCCGTCCAAGAGTGAGGGCGACCTGTTCCGGCAGAGTGAGATCGCAGCCGACTATGTCGAGGGGCTCCTCGACATCCTCGACTACGACGGCGACATCGACGAGTTGGTGTCCGGTGGTCGACCGGTGGTCGAGGTGGTCGGCGGCCGCCTGCAGAATCTCGTCGGTCAGCGGGGTGCCACCCTCGAAGCCCTCCAGGAGTTGGCCCGACTGGCCGTCTTCCGGCAGACCGGGTCACCCAGCCGACTGCTGCTCGACGTGGGTGGCTACCGGGCCGGCCGGCGCAAGGAACTGGCCGCGGTGGCGCGTAACGCCGTCGAGAAGGTCAAGGAGCACGGCGAGGCGGTGCGGCTGGAGCCGATGTCCGCCTTCGAGCGTAAGTGCGTGCACGACGTGGTGAACGCGATCGACGGGGTGGAGAGCGAGTCTGAAGGTGTCGAGCCCAACCGGCGGATCGTCGTCCGCCCCGCGGACTGAGCGGGTGAACCGAGACGACCTCCAGGGTGTCCCGACCGGCCCGGGTGGCACGCCGCCCGGGCCGCCGGCTGTCCGGCCCGGACACCCTGCCTCGCCCGACCCGGCTGTGGCGGTGTTGCCACCGGAGTTGGCCGGGGCGGCCGGGCGACTCTTCGGTGATCGGCTCGATCTGGCTGCCGCGTACGCCGAACTGCTGGCCACCGACGGTGTCGTACGCGGCCTCATCGGGCCCCGCGAGGCACCTCGGATCTGGGACCGGCATCTGCTGAACTGCGCGGTGGTGGGTGAGTTGATTCCGAACGGCGCCACCGTGATCGACGTGGGGTCCGGGGCGGGACTGCCCGGGCTGGTGCTCGCCATCGCCCGTCCCGACCTGCGGGTGACCTTGCTGGAACCACTGGCCCGTCGCACCGCCTTCCTCGCCGAGGCGGTGGAGGAGTTGGGGCTGGACGTTGAGGTGCGGCGAGGTCGGGCCGAGGAGGCCGCGACGGGACCCGACCCGTTGCAGGCCGACGTGGTGACCGCCCGTGCGGTGGCGCCCCTGGACCGACTGGCCGCCTGGTGCCTGCCGCTGGCGGTGCTGGGTGGCCGGCTGGTGGCCCTCAAGGGCGCCTCGGCGGCAGAGGAGATCGTCGAACACGCTCCGGCGGTGCATCGCCTGGGCGGGGCGGAGCCCGTGCTGCACCGGTGCGGCGAGGGCATCATCGACCCGCCCACCGTGGTGGTCGAGATCGCGCGAGACCGTCTGGTGGGTGCTGCGGCCCGTGCTGCGGTCAAGAAGGCCCGGGGAAAGAGGTCCCGCCCGCAGCGGTGAACGGGGCTCATGTTCCCCGCCGGGCAGCGGTCAATGTGGGTGTAATCCGGCGGGTTGCGAACCCAACATGGACCGGCCACGCCCATGGGCCGTAGGCTGGCCGCGCGTCGATAGTGTTGGAGCGGGCGGCGATGGATCTTCTCTTGGCCTGCCCCTCCTGCCGGGCGACACCTCTGCGAGACAACGCGAGTGGCCCGGCTGACGGGTGCGGACCGACCATCCGAAGCGGGCAGGGATGACAGGTGCATGACGACGGCAGGTATGACGATCCGCGCGTGACCGGGTCCGCTGGTGACCCTGTTTCACGTGAAACCGAATACCCGGGTTGGCGGTCCTCCGGGGCCGGGTCGAACCCGTCAGACCCTCACGCGGAGGAGTCCCCAGCGGATGCGCCGTGGCCGCGCAGCGGAGAGGCGGGTCGGGAGGGGCCGGATTCAGCGGCTCGCCCGGGCAATGCCACCCCGGAGGCGCGGGTGATTCCGATCCGTCGAAACACCTCGGCCTCGGCACGTTTCGAGGCGGCACCCTCGTACCAGCCCGTGCCGGACCCTCGGCCTGCGTCCGACACGCCCGCCGGCCCCTACGAGCCGGCAGCACCCGAGGCCGCGTACGTTTCACGTGAAACCCCGACGCGCGAAGAGGATGACCCACCGTTGGCTATGGAGGCGATGCGCGCCGTGCAGATCCTGAATCCCAGTGGCGAGGTGACCATGCCTCGGCCGGAACGGACCCGGGTGATGTGCGTCGCCAACCAGAAGGGCGGCGTGGGGAAGACCACGACCACGGTCAACCTGGCAGTGGCGCTGGCCCTGCACGGCAACCGGGTACTGGTGGTGGACCTCGACCCGCAGGGCAACGCCTCCACCGGGCTGAACGTTCCGCACCACACCGGGGTGCCGGACGTGTACGACTGTCTGATCAACAGCGTGCCCCTGGAGGAGGTGGCACAGGGGGTCGAGGGCATCCCGAACCTCTGGTGCGTACCGGCCACGATCGACCTGGCCGGCGCGGAAATCGAACTGGTCTCCGTGGTGGCCCGCGAGTCCCGGCTGGCCCGGGCGATCGACGCTTACCCCGGGCACTTCGACTACGTCTTCATCGACTGCCCGCCGTCGCTGGGCCTGTTGACGGTGAACGCCTTGGTGGCCGCCCAGGAGGTTCTCATTCCCATTCAGTGCGAGTACTACGCGCTGGAAGGGCTGAACCAACTGATCAACAACATCAATCTGGTACGCCAACACCTCAACCCGCGGCTTGAGGTGTCCACCATCCTGCTGACCATGTACGACCGGCGTACCCGGCTCGCCGACGCCGTCGAGCAGGATGTGCGGAACCACTTCGGTGACAAGGTGCTGCAGGCGGTCATCCCCCGTAACGTCCGGGTCTCCGAGGCGCCCAGCTACGGCCAGTCGGTGATGACCTACGATCCCGGATCGCGGGGGGCGACGAGTTACTTCGAAGCCGCTCAGGAGATCGCCGAGCGGGGCGTCAAGGAGCCGGTGAGCCGGAATGCGTAGTGCGGATGAGGCGCTGGGAGGCGTGGCATGAAGAACCGTCCTCGGGGCGGTCTGGGACGGGGCCTGGGGGCCCTGATTCCGACCGGACCGGCACCGGATGCCGGTGCTGGTTCTGCCGTGATCCCGGCCGAAGCGAGCGCGGCGCAGGCCGTCGAGATGGCACCTGTGGTGCTGTCGCCGGCTCCGGCGATCGCCCCTGATCCGATCCTGAGCCCGGTGCCCGGCGCACGCTTCGCCGAGATCCCGGTCGACTCGATCGTGCCCAACCCGAAACAGCCCCGGCAGGTCTTTGACGAGGAGGCCCTGGAGGAGCTGAAGACCTCGATCCGGGAGGTCGGCTTCCTCCAACCGATCGTGGTCCGGCAACTCGACGACGAGAAGTTCGAACTCGTCATGGGCGAGCGGCGCTGGCGAGCAGCCCAGGCGGTCGGGCGGGAGACCATCCCGGCGATCGTCCGGGACACCCGCGACGATGCGATGCTCCGGGACGCACTGCTGGAGAACATCCACCGGGCCAATCTGAATCCGCTGGAAGAGGCCGCGGCCTATCAGCAGCTGCTGGAGGAGTTCGGGGCCACCCACGAGGAGCTGGCCCGCCGGATCGGCCGCAGCCGACCGCAGATCTCCAACACCATCAGACTGCTGAACCTGCCGGCACCGGTGCAGCGCCGGGTAGCCGCCGGGGTGCTCTCGGCGGGGCACGCTCGGGCGCTGCTGAGTCTGGAGGACTCCGAGGCCCAGGAGCAGTTGGCGCTGCGGATCGTGGCCGAGGGCCTGTCGGTACGAGCGACGGAAGAGATCGTCGCGCTCTCGCTGAGCGAGGGCACCGGGAAGAAGGAGCCGGCCAAGCGTCGGGCCAAGCCGCACGCCCCCGGGCTGAATGATCTGGCCGACCGGCTCTCCGATCGCTTCGACACCCGGGTCAAGGTCGACATCGGCCGGAGCAAGGGCAAGATCACTATCGAGTTCGCCACGGTCGACGACCTGGAGCGGATCGTCGACCTCATCGGGGTGGACCGGAATCAGCCGGAGGGCTGAGGGGCGACGACCCCCCGACAACGGCCGCATCTTCTTCGGAAGGTGCGGCCGTTCTGCTGGGCCAGTTTCACGTGAAACCGTTCCGGGCCCGTTTCCCGTGAAACGCCGCAGAGGTCGTCGCCTGGGCGCCGGAAGGCTCCTTCCTCAGCCGAGGGCGGGCCAGCAGGTTCGCGGCGGAGGCCACCGGAGCACCGCATGCGGACCGTGCCGAACCTGATCAGTCTCGGAGTTGCCGATCGGGCGTCTCACTGAGGGGCGTGCCGGGCCAAGCCACCAACGCCGGGTGCGTAGGTGCGGGGCGGACAGTCGAGTGGTGTGCCGGGCTGGACATGGGTTGCTAGAGGAAGTGAGGCCAAGGCTCAGCGGGAGCCAGGGCGGTCTCCGTCGGGCCCCATCGGCGGAGACCGCCGGCAGGCCGAGAGTGGGGCCAGGGGGTGTAAGAGCCAGGGGTGAACGGGAGTCAGGCCCTATCGACGACGGGCATGTGCCCACCCAGGACATGAAGCTGGCTTTGGCGGCCTGAGCGGGAGCCAGGCTGAGTGAAGGCAGTGGGGTGGGGTTCGAATGCCGGACCATCGTTCGGGTGGCCCCAGGGCGACCAGCGGCCACGATCCGGCGGTCACCGCCGGGACCACCGCGAGACCGCAGGGCGGCCCGCCGTCGCGCGCAGGTGACCTGTCGGCCACGATCCCTGTCGAACTGCTTGCCCGCAGAACGGCCTAGCTCTCGTGGAGTGGCCGGGACCGGAGGCTGGTCGGCCTCTTTCACGTCCGCCGTCCCAGGCGGGTCGTCACCAGCCAGACACCCGCGTTACCTAGAAGGGTCGGCACTCCGTCAGCGGGCGTCGCAGGAGGGACGACGATCGGTCTCCCCGGCGCCCAAGAATCGCATCGAGCCGGTGCTCGGTTTCACGTGAAACGGGCCTCCGGATCCGGGCGGATGTCGCCCCTACAGGTCGTCCAGACCCGGAAATGTTATCCACACCCGTTATCCACAGCCCGGCGCCGTTTCACGTGGAACAACTACCGAAAGCCCTTGTTGAGGCAGGGCTTGCCGGTCTGCCGAGACCATCGGACAGCCTGTGGATATCCCTGGGGACAACGGCCAGGGGCGGCCCGAGTCGACACCGAGACCACCGGCTGAGGCGAACTCGATTCGGGTGGGGACAGGGGTGCCGGACTCGGTTAGGGTCAGCCTCGTGCCCGACACCCCTCCCTCAGTTCCGGACTTCACCCACTGGCCGTCCTTCCCCTTCGAGGGTGACCTGCGGGTCAAACGCCTCGACGATCCCGTTCCGGTAGAGCCGCCCCGCAAGGGCGAGGCGCACCGGGAATGCACCGCCTGCCAGGCGCCGGACGACGCCTACATCTGGGTCGGTGAGCGGTGGCGCGTACGTGCGATGGACCGCCCTACCGGCCTGCCGATGGTTCTCATCCTGGAATCCCGATCCCACCTGGACCTGGGGGACCTGCCCAACCTCCTCGCCGCCGAGCTGGGGGTGATGACCGTCCGACTGGAACGCGCCATCCGGTCCCTGGACGGGGTGGCTCGGGTCCATGTCAACCGCTGGGGAGACGGCTCGGCTCACCTGCACATGTGGTTCCTCGCCCGTCCGTACGGGCGGCTCCAGTTGCGGGGAACCTTCCTCTCCCTCTGGGACTCGATCCTGCCGCCCATCTCGGAGGAGAAGTGGCGGGAGAACCTGGCCCTGGTGGCCGCCTGGCTGGCGGAGTTCGGTGGACGTCCGCTGGCCGAGCCGCCCCGAATTCAGTGGCAGGCCCCATCCAGCCTCGCCGCGCAGTCCGCCCCGGCCAAGGGTGAACCGACCGAAGGCGGGTCGCTGCTGGACGCCATCGGGGAGACCGCGGAGCCTCCCGATGCGCCGGGCGGAGTGGTCGAGCCCGCTACCGAGGCGCCGGCCACCACCCCCTCGGCCGAGGCGGCCGAGGCGTTGCCACCGCAGCGCAGCATCCCGGAACAGGAGGCTGGGTCCGACGCTGAGGAAGTCCCGGCCGAGCCGGAAGAACTGCCGACCGAGGAGGCCGATGCGGCGACCCCGACCGGGCCTACCGCTGGGAGTAAGAAAGCGACTTCAGGCCCGCAGGCGTGAGCAAACCCGGCCGGCCGCCTTTAGCGACCCCGGCCCGCAGGCGTGAGCAACCTCCGGCCCGCAGGCCGTGAACGAACGACGTGAAGTCAACGGCACCCGCAGGCGTGAGGCAACGGCACCCCTAGGCGTGCGCGAACGCCCAGCAAGCGTGCGCTAGCGGTGCCAGGAATCATCCAGACCGAGCGGGCACGCAACCGGGTACTCCGGAGGGCTAGGGGGACCGTCGAGCTGGCCCAAGAGCCCACGCTGTAGCTGGCGCCCGTGGCCAGGTGCTGTGGAGGGGTCAGCGGCGAGTTGCGGCGCGGGCGACCAGGGACCCGATCACCCGGCCGAAGTCCAGCCCGGCCGCCTGCACCGCCAGTGGCAGCAGCGAGGTCTCCGTCATCCCCGGGGAGACGTTGACCTCCAGGACGTGCGGCTGTCCGGCCGCGTCGACGATCAGGTCCACCCGGCTGAGGTCGCGTAGCCCGAGGGCCGCGTGGGCGGCCAGCGCCACCTCGCCCACCGCCTCGGCGACGGCCGGTTCCAGTCGCGCGGGGGTGTGCCAGGTGGTCCGGCCGGCGGTGTAGCGCGCCGCGTAGTCGTAGACGCCGTTGCGCGGCACGATCTCGACCGGCGGCAGAGCCTGGGGCCCGTCGCCCAGGTCGATGACGGAGACCGCTACGTCCATGCCGGGCACGTAGCGCTCCACGAGGGCGGTGGGGTCGTACGCGAAACAACCGACCATGGCGGCCGGCAGGGACCCCGCGTCCCGGACCACGGCGGCGCCGAGGCCGGAACCGCCCTGGGCGGGCTTGACCATCAGCGGCAGCCCCAGCCGGTCGACGATGCGATCCAGCACCGCCACCGCGCCCAACTCGCTGAACCGGTCGTGAGGCAGGGCCACCCAGTCGGGGGTGGCGATGCCGGCTTCCCGGAGCACGGCCTTGGCCGAGGGCTTGTCCCAGGCCAGGCGGGAGGCCCGGGCGTCACACCCGACGTACGGGATCCCGCAGAGGTCGAGCACCCCGCGCAGCGAGCCGTCCTCCCCGGTGGCCCCGTGCAGGGCGATCACCACGGCGTCCGGCGGATCGGCGGCCAGCGCCGGCAGCAGGGCCACGTCGGCGTCGCGCAACTCGGCCGGTACCCCGACCGACCGCAGGGCGTCCAGCACCCGGCGGCCCGAGCGCAGCGACACGTCCCGTTCGTACGACAGGCCACCGGCCAGGACGACCACGTGCAGGTCTTCGGCGGTGGGACCGGACACGTCAGTTCCTTCGGCAGCGGCAGCACCCATGTCGGGCATCATGCCAAGTCGGGTCCCGGGGTGTCCGAGCCGGCCTGGCCACGCCGGGTGCCCGGCCCGCCAACCGTGCCGAACACCCGCCGCATGGCGATGTCCTGCTCCATCACGCCGGCCAGCCGGCGCACCCCCTCCCGGATCCGCTCCGGGGGTGGGAAGGAGAAGTTCAGCCGGATGTTGCTGGCCCCGTTGCCGTCGGCGTAGAAACCGGTGCCCGGCACGTAGGCGACCCGGGCGGCGATGGCCCGCGGCATCATCGCCTTCGAGTCCAGCCCGTCCGGCAGGGTGGCCCAGACGAAGAGGCCACCGGCCGGTTTGGTCCACCTGGTCCCGGCCGGCATCAGGTCGGCCAGGGCGGCCAGCATCGCGTCCCGCCGTTCCCGGTAGACCTCCTGGTAGACCTTGAGCTGCTCACGCCAGGGCATGGTGCTCAGGTAGGTGCTGACGGCCGCCTGCGCGTACGCGCTGGGGCAGAGGATCTGGGCCTCGCTGGCGATGACCAGCTTGTCGCGTACGGCGTGTGGGGCCAGGATCCAGCCCACCCGCAGCCCCGGGGCGAAGGTCTTGGAGAAGGTGCTGAGGTAGAAGACCCCGTGGCGGCGCCGGGCCCGCAGGGGTGCGGGGGCCGACCCCTCGAAACCCAGCTGACCGTACGGGTCGTCCTCGACCACCAGCAGACCGGCCCGTTCGCAGATGTCCAGCACCCGCTCCCGGCGCTCCTCGGTCAGCGTCACTCCGGCCGGGTTCTGGTAGGTCGGGATGGTGTAGAGGAACTTGACCCGCCGACCGGCCCGGGCCTGCTCCGCGATGGCCGTCTCCAGGGCCTCCGGGATCAGCCCGTCCTCGTCCATCGGTACGTGCACGACCTGCGCCTGGGCGGCCTGGAAGACCCCGAGAGCGCCGACGTAGGTCGGTCCCTCGGCGAGTACCACGTCACCCGGGTCCAGGAAGAGTCGGGCCACCAGGTCGAGAGCCTGCTGCCCTCCGACGGTCACCACCACGTCGTCCGGTGAAGCCCCGCAGGCCGCGTCGATGCCGGAGAGGGACATCACCTCGCAGATCCGCTCGCGCAGGTCCAGGGTGCCCTGGCCGATGCCGTACTGGAGGGTGGTGGCCCCGTGCTCGCTGCTGAGCCGGCCGAGCATCTCACCCACCGCGTCCAGCGGCAGCGCGGCGATGTACGGGGCACCACCGGCCAGGGAGACGACCTCCGGTCGGCTGGCGACCGCGAACAGGGCCCGGATCTCCGAGGCGGTCATCCCCCGCACCCGGCGGGCGTACCGGTCGGTGTAATCGTCGAGTGTCGTGCCGGTCATGACATCACCTCGATGCTGCGCAGACGGCTCCCGCCCCGGATACCCGGGACTGCGGCGACCATGGCGGCACGGCGCGCCGAGTGCCGATCCTAGCCGCCGGACAGCGCCGACGGCTCGTGTGATTCTTCGCCCGTCCACATACCGGACCGGCCTGCAACCGCCCTGAGGTGGGCGTTCAGCTGTCCTCTCCCGCGTCGCCGATCGGCGGCGTACGATCGCTCGTCGGGGCGGGGATGCGGCGGAGTGGCGTCCGAGCCGGTCCCATTGCCGAGCCTAGTGTGGGGAAGCACTCAATGTCGCGACGTCTGGTCAGCCTGACCCTGGACACCCTGGAGGACCTGCCCCGTCCGTGCCGGCAATGTGTCTACTGGGAGCTGGATCCGGTTTCCGCCGACCGTGCCTGTGCGGCTGGTGACCCTGGCCTGGAGAAGGAGGCCTGGGTCTCGCAGACCCTGCTGGAGTGGGGTTCCTGCGGCAAGCTGATCTACGTCGACGGGATGCCGGCCGGGTTCGTCATGTACGCCCCACCGGCGTACGTGCCCCGTTCGATGGCGTTTCCGACCTCGCCGGTCTCCGCCGACGCGGCGCTGCTGATGACGGCGAACGTGGTTCCCGCCTTCGCCGGCGGCGGGCTGGGCCGGATGCTGGTGCAGGGGGTCGCCCGTGATCTGACCAAGCGGGGGATCAAGGCGATCGAGGCCTTCGGCGATGCCAAGTTCGGTGACGCGGCCGACCCGGCGGGTGCCTGCGTCGCCCCTGCGGACTTCTTCCTCTCGGTCGGCTTCAAGACCGTCCGGCCGCACCCCCGCTATCCCCGCCTGCGTCTGGAACTGCGGACGGCGTTGAGCTGGAAGTCAGACGTGGAATACGCGCTGGAGAAGCTGCTCGGCTCGATGAGCCCGGAGTCCCTGCTGCGCCCGGTACGCCCCACCCCGGCCACCCGCTCGACCACCGTCTGAGGGCCATGGACGGCGGCGGTCAGTCGACCACGTTTCCGGCGGCCACGGCGGCCCGCAGTTCACTGACATCGAGGGATCCGGTCGGTACGTCCCGTTCGTCCGGTAGATACATCCGTTGCACCCCCGCCACGATCGCCTCGACCAGGGTGTCCCGGAACCGGGGTTCGATCAGCCGGGCGCGATCCGTCGGTGAGGTCAGGTAACCGACCTCGATGCGTACCGCCGGCATCCGGGTGAGTCGCAGCAGGTCCCACGCCTTGGCGTGGGTACGGCAGTCCCGCAGCCCGGTGCGGGCCACGATCTCCCGCTGCACCAGCCCGGCCAGCCGTTCCCCGGTGGCCGAGGTGACCCCGTTGTCGGTGCCGTAGTGGTAGGTGGCGACCCCCTCGGCAGCCGGATTGGGGTGCTCGTCGGTGTGCAGGGAGACGAACACGTCCGCGCCGAGGGAGTTGGCCAGATGCGCCCGGTCGATGTCGGGCAGGCAGGTCTCCGGCGCCGGCCCCCGGGTGAGCTGCACCCGGACCCCGGAGGCGGCGAGCCGACCCTCGAGCCGGCTGGCCAGGTCGTGCATCAGGTCCGCCTCGGTCCACCGCAGGGGCCCGTCGGGTACGACCACCCCGCAGTCGGTGCCGCCGTGGCCCGGGTCGATGACCACCGTCCGGCCGACCAGGGTGGGACCGGACTGCCGGATGGCGTCGGATTCGCGCAGCCACTGGGGTCGACCGCCGACCACCTTGCGGCCGAGTCGGCGTAGCGCCCCCATGGTGTGCGGGCCGCAGGTGCCGTCCGGGGTCAACCCCACCTCCCGCTGGAACTGGGCCACCGCCCGGGAGGTACGGATGCCGTAGATGGCGTCGGCTCGGCCGGCGTCGTACCCCATCTCCAGGAGTCGTTCCTGCAGCGACCGGACATCCTCACCGGTGAGCGGCACCGGCACCGCGTGGTAGAGGGTGCGGGCCCCCAGGCGCCAGCGGGCGGCGTCCAGGGCCCGCCAGGTCTCGGCACCGACCCGACCGTCGACGCTGAGCCCTCGGGACTGCTGGAAGGCCCGTACCGCCCGCTCGGTGGCGGCGTCGAACTCGTCGTCGTACGGGCCGGTGGTCTTGGAGAGGAGGTCCAGGCCGGTGAGTACCGCACGGATCTCGATCACCGCGGGTCCCCGGTCACCGGGACGGATCGGACGCACGCACGACCCCCTCTGTACGGTCGGTGGCTGGCCAGGCCTGACGGCGGTGGCTGCACCGTGACGAGGACCAGGTGGTCACCGGCCTCCGGCGGCCTCCCGGTTCGAGGTTATGCGCTGGCGATCCGCAGGGATGCAAAACGCCTCGACCCCGTTCCGGCGGACCGGACACGGGGTCGAGACGACGGGGCTTGCGAAGCTCAGAGGGCCGACTGGATCAGCTTGACCAGCTCGCCCTTGGGCTTGGCGCCGGCGATCGACTGCACCGGCTGGCCGTTCTTGAACACGGTGAGGGTCGGCACCGACATCACCCGGTAGGCGCGGGCCGTCTCCGGGTTCTCGTCGATGTTGAGCTTGACGATGCTGACCTGGTCGCCCATCTCACCGGCGATCTCCTCCAGCAGCGGCGACACCTTGCGGCACGGTCCGCACCATTCGGCCCAGAAGTCCACCAAGACCGGCTTGTCGGACTGGAGTACGTCGACAACGAAACTAGCGTCGGTGACCGACTTGGTTGCTCCCACTTTTGGCTCCTCCTGCTTCGGTGTGTCTCGTTCAGCCCTGGGGCAGCGTGGCGATGAAGCGTTCTGCGTCGAGTGCGGCGGCGCAACCGGTGCCGGCTGCGGTGATGGCCTGCCGGTAGGTGTGGTCGACCAGGTCACCGGCGGCGAAGACACCCGGGATGTTGGTCCGGGTGCTCGGTGCCTCGACCTTCACGTACCCCTCGTCGTCCATCGCCACCTGCCCGCGGAACAGTTCGCTGCGGGGGTCGTGGCCGATCGCCACGAAGACGCCGGTGACGTCGAGCACCTTGGTCTCGCCGGTGTGCACATTGCGGACCCGGGCTCCGGTGACCTTGCCGTCCGCGCCGAGGATCTCCTCCACCACGGTGTTCCACTCGACCTTGATCTTGTCGTTGCTCAGCGCCCGCTCGGCCATGATCTTGCTGGCCCGGAAGGAGTCCCGGCGGTGGATGATGGTCACCGACTCGGCGAAACGGGTGAGGAAGTCGGCCTCCTCCATCGCGGAGTCACCGCCGCCGACCACCACGATGTGCTGGTTACGGAAGAAGAAGCCGTCGCAGGTGGCGCAGGAGGAGACGCCGTGGCCCAGGTACTCCTGCTCACCCGGTACGCCCAGCGGACGCCAGGCGGAGCCGGTGGCGAGGATGACCGCCCGGGCCCGGTAGGCGCTCTCGCCGACCCAGACCGTGCTCACCGCGCCCGGGTGGCCGGTGTCGGTCAACTCGACCCGGGTGACGTCATCGGTGAGGAACTCCGCGCCGAACCGCTCGGCCTGCTTGCGCATGTTGTCCATCAGCTCGGGGCCGAGAATGCCGTCCGCGAAGCCGGGGAAGTTCTCCACCTCGGTGGTGGTCATCAGCGCGCCGCCGGACTGGACGCCCTCGATGATCAAAGGCTTGAGGTTGGCCCGGGCGGCGTAGACCGCCGCGGTGTAGCCGGCCGGCCCGGAGCCGATGATGATGAGGTTGCGGACCTCGTCCACTGCCGTCTCCCAATCGTGTTGACTTAGTCGGCACCGGCGGATGTGCCGATGTCGAGCCGAGTGCCGACGCGGCGGCAACTGACTTGCAGAACGTCATCGTAGGAACCGGAGATTCCCGAGCCGGTCATCCGGTGGGTCGCGTCACGGGGGCGACCAAAGTTCTCGGCGGCCGCGGACTCACCCTACCCGCGTCCGATAGCGGCTGTCCGAGCCGGACCCGGCGATACCACACTCGGGACCGCTGACCCACGCCCAGCGGGCACCGGAGGCGTCGACGAACCGGACCACCAGCGCCGGGAGCCCTTGGAAGCGGGCGTACTCGATGTCCTCGAAGACCAACGGCCGGGCACCGTGTTCGGTGCCGATGTCCGCCAGGCAGGCGGCCAGCGCCGACTGGTCGTCGAGCCGGGCCAGGTCGGCCGGACCGGCCATCCGCTCGTCACCGGCGTCCGGCGCTGCGGTACCGGCGAAGGCGCTGATCCTCGCCTCCGGCTCCTGGGTCAGTTCCTGGGGGGTGTAGTCCCGGGCGGTGTACCGCTGCGGGGTGCCCTGGGTGACCGGGGCGCGGTGTGGTTCGGCACCGGCTGCGGCCTGCTCGGGACCCTCCTGGCCCTCGTGGACGTACGGGCTGGTGACCGGCTCGTTCAGCGCGGTGTCCGCCGTCGTGTCTCCGCCGGAGTCCGGCCGGGCCAGTTGCAGGGCCCCCAGGCCGACGACCGCCGCGGCAGCCAGGGCCACCGGCCCGGCGATCCGGGCCCAGCGGCGGCTTCGCCGACCCGGCCGGGTGGCCGTGCGGTCTCGACCAGGTCGCGGTGCACCCTCCGGACGGCGGCCACCGAGCGGCTGGGCCGGCACCAGAGGCGGCAGCCCACCTCCGGCGTGGTCCACCTCCGTGCCCGGCAGGTCCGGGGCCGGTGAATCAGGGCCGGCCGGCAGCTCAGCGGCGTCCAGCGCGGCGAGGATCCGGTCGGCGACGTCGACCGGCATGGTCAGGGTGGGTTCGCCCCAGCCCAGCAGATCGGCGCGGACTTCGGCGACGGCCGGTGCGAGCAGGGCGTACGCCTGAGCCCAGGACGGATCCTGGGCGATCAGCCGGGCCACCTCGTCCTGTTCCGGAGTGCCCTCCAGGGCACCGCCGAGGTAGTCGGCGAGCAGGTCGTGGTCGACCTCGCTGAACTCCTCGGCAGTCACGCTTCCTCCTGGTCGACATCCGGCCCCCAGGACCGTCCTGACCCCGATCGGACGCCCCGCCGGGCTCCCGGGTTCCCTCCGGTGACCGCCGGCACTTCCGGGGCCGGCTCGTCACTCCCGGTTCGCAGGTTGCCGAGGAGTACCGCCAGCCGGGCCCGACCGCGGGCGCACCGACTTTTGACCGTCCCCTCGGCCACGCCGAGGATCAGGGCCACCTCGGCCACCGGGTAGCCCTGCACGTCCACCAGGATCAGCGCGGCCCGCTGCTCGACCGGCAGGGTGGCCAGGGCCGCCCGGACGGTCAGGGCGGTGTCGTGGTCGCGTACGGGTGCGGCCGGCTCGACCCCGCCGGTGCCGTGCCCCTCACGCGGCTCCCGGGTGCCGTCGGGCAGCGGCACGGTCGGATGGGCCTGACGCCGACGGATCCGGTCCAGGCAGGCGTTCACCACGATCCGGTGCAGCCAGGTGGTGACGGCCGCGTCGGCGCGGAACCGGTCGGCCGCCCGGTGCGCCGACAGCATGGCGTCCTGGAGGGCGTCGGCGGCCTCCTCGCGGTCGCCCAGGGTACGCAGGGCGACCGCCCAGAGCCGGTCCCGGTGCCGTTGGAACAGCACACCGAAGGCATGGCGATCACCGGCCACATGGGCGCGCAGCAGGTCGAGGTCGTTGACCGTCGCGTCCACCGCCGCTGCACCCGTCCGGCCGGAACCGGCACCGCCCCTCGCCGTCGCCATCGTCAGGCCCGGTCGGGGCACCGGTCCGGTCGGACCCGGCTCATGACCCCTGGACCGTGATCTCGTTGACCCCGACCTTGTAGCCACTGCCGTTCGGGGGCAGGTCGGTGATCCAGAACAGCAGGTAGCGGTACTTCTTGTCGGCGTCGAAGCCGTTGAAGGTCATCGTCGTGCCGTCGTGCGCCTCGAAGGGCTGACCGATCGGGTTCTTCTTGTACGCCTTGAGGATCTCGTCGTCGCCCTTGTTGGTCGAGGGCTGGTCGATGGTGCCGGTGAGCAGCTCCGCGGAGGCCCCGGTGTCGGAGAGGTTCACCTGGACCGACTTGATGGTGTGCTCGCCACCCAGGTCGATCCAGACCCCCATGCCGCGCTTGTAGTTGCCGAAGTTGCTGGCCCCACGGTAGGTCTGGGTGGACCAGCCCTCGTCCTTGTCGCCGTCGAACACCTTCTCGGCGTCGCGGACCTCGGCCCGGTCCCGGCTGTCCGGATCGATGATCCGGGCCGCACTGATCTTCAAATCCCGGACCGGCGGCGGCGCCGGTTCCTCGCTCAGCGGGGCGCTGGAACTGGGGGCGGCGACCGGACTGGTCTGCGGCTCGTCCTCGTCGCCGCCGAGGGTGCTGATGCCGATGAGCAGTCCCACCAGGGCTACCGCCAACAGACCCGCGATGCCGAGGGCGACCTTTCGGCCCCCGGCGGCGGCCAGGGGCGAGGGCTCCTCGCCGGTCTCGGCGGCGAAGCGCAGCGGACCGTGGGTGTCCAGGTAGTCGTCCTCGGGCACGTCGAGCCGGGCCAGTTCGGCCGCCAGGACGTCCGAGGAGGGCGGGGCGATGTCGGCGTCGAGCAGGTCCATCGTGAGGTCGTCCAGGTAGGCCGGCACCCCGGCCCGGACCTGACGGGGAGCCGCCGCCGTACCGTTGGCGTCCCGCACCGCGTCGGGGATCCCCGCCCGGCCGTGCCCGGCGGTGGCGCCCCGCAGCGGAGCCTCGGTGTGCGGCCAGTAGCCGGTCAGGGCGAAGTAGAGGAGGCCGCCGACCGCTCGGACGTCGTTCTCCTGGCTGTCGGCGCCGTCGGTACGGGCGTCCGCCAGCACCACCCGGCCGTCATCGCTGATCATCACGGTGCCCGGGTGCACGTTGCCGTGCACCATGCCGGTGGCGTGCACGGCCGCCAGAGCGCTGGCGACGGCGTTGCCGACCGCGGTGGCCCGCGCGGCGTCCAGGGGGCCGTCGGAGACCAGCTCCCGCAGCGACTGGCCATCGACCCACTCGCGTACCACGTAGGCCCGCTCGGCCTCGTCGATCGCGTCGTAGACCCCGACGAGATTGGGGTGGATGACCCGACTGGCCGCGACCGCGGCCTGGAGCATCTCGGTGGCGGAATCGCCACCCGGGTAGCGCATCACGACCGCTACGGGACGGCGCAGCACGACATCGACCCCACGCCACACCAACCGGCCGGCACTGTCGTTGTTGATGTGCTCGACCAGTTCGTAACGCTCGGCGAGGACCTCACCGGTCGTCGGAGCACCGAAGGTCATGACGGGCGGAGTGGTCTCGTCCGCGTCCTGACCCTCGCCGACCTGGGTCACCCGTCCTCCCTCGGTGATCTTGTCGATCGATGGACCCGCGCTGCTGGGCATGTGACTTCCCGCTCCGCATTCGTCTGGCACGGGGCGACCGGTTCCGACGCGAGCCGGTGCCTGCCGTACCCGTCGAGAGCGACCTTACCTGGGTTGGCCGTCTCCCCGACATGTCATCTTCCCGCCGTGACCAACAGGGGAGTCCCCAGTAGGGCGTACTCGTCCGGTTGCGACCGATGTCAGCCACGTTGCTGGTACATGTACCAGCCAATCTAGAGGCCGCCGACAACCAGCCGTCGCCGGGGCGGGACAGGCAGTAGGCGGTGGGTCAGGTCTCCGCGGGGTTCCCGTCGATCGGCCGACCACACTCCGACTTCCGGTTGGTTATCCACAGGCCGATCCGGTAGTTGAGCGGCGACGCGCGGAGTTATCCACAGGCCCATCCCCAGCCTGGTGATCCTCGATCACGCTCGGTGAATATCCGGCGATCAGCGTCCGAGTCGGCGCCGGACCATGGCGACCACATCGGTGATCTCGGAGATCCGCAGGACCATCGCCAGACCTAGATAGGTACCACCGATCACCGCGCCGCCCACCACCAGTTGGACGAGGGCCTCCAGGCGGGTCGGCGTGTCGCCACCGGGCAGCAGAGCTACCACCAGCAGGCCGACCAGGGCGGCACCGAGGGCGGCCACCGCCACCCTCCCCAGGGTGCGCACGATGCCGCCCAGCCCGATCCGACCCACCTTCGGCCGCAGCAGCCAGGCGGAGGCGATCGCGGCGGCCAGGTACGAGATCGTGTTGCCGATCATCATCCCGGAGGCCGCGAAGCTGGCCGAGAAGGCCGCGAACAGTCCGATCTGCACCAGCGCCCGCAGCGCCACCACCGGGATGTTGATCAGAGCCGGGGTGCGGGTGTCCGGCAGCGCGTAGAAGGCGAAGGTGAACAGCTGACTCACCGCGAAGGGCACCAGCGCCAAGGCGGCGAACAACAGCACCGGGGCGGTCGCCCGGGCGTTCTCGTCGGTGAAGGCCCCCCACCGGAACAGGGTGAAGGCGATCGGGGTGGCCAGCACGGCGTAGCAGATCGCGATCGGGGCCAGTACCGCGGAGACCGTGCGGGTGCCCCGGGACAGGTCGGCCGCCAGGTCGGCGAACCGGCCGTCTGCGGCGGCGGCGCTCATCCGGGGCATCAGGGCGGTGATGATCGAGACGGCGATGATGCCGTGCGCCATCATCAGCAACAGGAACACGTTGTTGTAGATCAGTGCCCCGGCGGCCTGCCCGCTGGTGCGGCTCAGCAGGTTGAACACCACGATCAGCCCGATCTGGCTGACCGCCACGTAACAGAACATCCAGGCGCCCAGCCGGCCCAGCTCGCCCAGCCCCAGGGCCCGGAAGTCGAACCGGAACCGCCACCGGAAGCCGACCTTGCGCAGGGCGGGCAGCAACCCGGCGGCCTGGACGGCCACCCCCAGCAGGGTGCCGCCGCCGATCAGCAGGATCCGCCCGGTGGTCATCTCGTCCGGGGCGAGGATGTCCGTGCTGAAGATCGCGATGTAGAGGCCGGCGGTGGCGATCACCACGATGTTGTTCAGGATCGGTGCCCACATCGGGGCGGCGAAGTGCCCCCGGGTGTTGAGTACCGCGCTGATCAGCGCACTCAGGCCGGTGAAGAAGATCATCGGCAGCATCAACCGGGCCAGGGAGGTGACCAGCGCCTGGTAGTCGGCCGGTGCCTCGTCGCTGGCGTACAACCAGGTGAGCACCGGTGCCATGGCGACCGCCAGCAGGGCCGCCGCGCCGAGGGCGACCACCGCCAGGGTGAGCAACCGCTGGGTGTACGCCTGGCCGCCGTCCGGGTCGAACTTGCGCCGACGCACCAGCACCGGGATCAGCACGCTGGTGAGGATGCCGCCGAGCAGGAACTCGTACACCATCCCGGGCAGGATCTGAGCGGTGGTGTACGCGTCACCGATCGCCGAACCGAGCGCGGCGGTGATCGCCAAGGTACGCAGGAAACCCGTACCCCGGCTGACCAGGCTGCCGATGGCCATGACCGCGCTGTTGGTCGCGGCGCTGCTCTCGGCCACCTGCTCCGGGGGTGGGGCGACCGACTCGGCGGCGGGCTGGTTGAGGGGATCGGCGGAGATGAACGTCGCGCCGTCACCCGGCCGGCCGCCGGGCGCACCGCCCTGCTGGGCGTTGGCGCTGCGGTAGAGCCCGCCGCTCATCTGTGCCTCCAAGGGGATAGGCCGGAGCCGGCACCGGCCCGCACGCCACAGACCTTAGTCAACCTCGGCCCGTTACCCGCGCCCGGCGGAGGAGATGCCCCTCAGGACCGATAGGCTGCTGATCCGATGTCCGACGCCGCCGCATCCCACGCCACCGACCGCCGCGAACTCAGCGCCGCTCAGCGCAACGCCGTCGCCGAACTGCTCCGGGTCTCCCCGGTCGCCGACGAGTTGGGCCGCCGGTTCGCCGCCGCCGGTCACGAACTGCATCTCGTGGGCGGCTCGGTACGCGACGCCCTGCTCGGCCGCCTCGGCGAGGATCTCGACTTCTGCACGGACGCGCACCCGGATCAGACCCTGGGCATCCTGCGCGGCTGGGCCGAGGCCATCTGGGAGACCGGCCGCGAGTTCGGCACCATCGGCTGCCAGCGCGACGGCCTGCGGCTGGAGATCACCACCTTCCGCGCCGAGTCGTACGACCAGGTGAGCCGGAACCCGGTGGTCGAGTACGGCACCAGCCTGACCGAGGACCTGCGGCGGCGGGACTTCACCATCAACGCGATGGCGGTGAGCCTGCCGGATCACCGGTTCACCGACCCGCACGGCGGCCTGGCGGACCTGGCCGCGAAGGTGGTCCGTACCCCGGGCACCCCGGCCGAGTCTTTCGGCGACGACCCGCTGCGGATGCTGCGGGCCGCCCGCTTCGCCGCCCAGCTGCGTTTCGCGGTCCACCCGGACGTGTACGCGGCGATGACCCGGATGGCGGCCGACCTGGACCGGATCACCGCCGAGCGGATCCGGGACGAGTTCACCAAGCTGCTCTGTGCCGCCGACCCGATCACCGGCCTGCGGCTGCTGGTCGACACCGGGCTGGCCGAGCGCTTCCTGCCCGAGTTGACCGGCCTCAAGCTGGAGATCGACGAGCACGCCCAGCACAAGGACGTCTACGAGCACACCCTCACGGTGGTGCGCAACGCCATCTCGTACGAGCAGGACGGGCCGGACTTCATCCTGCGGATGGCGGCCCTGATGCACGACGTCGGCAAGCCGGCCACCAAGGCGGTCGGGTCGGACGGCCGGGTCAGCTTCCATCACCACGAGGTGGTCGGGGCCCGGCTGACCAAAGCCCGGATGAAGGCCCTGCGCTACCCGAAGGACATCACCGCCAAGGTCACCGCCCTGGTCGCCCTGCACCTGCGCTTCTACGGGTACGGCCGGGGCGAGTGGACCGACTCGGCGGTCCGCCGGTACGTCACCGACGCCGGTGATCTGCTGTCCCGGCTGCACAAGCTGACCCGGTCGGACTGCACCACCCGCAACCGGCGCAAGGCGGCCCAGTTGGCGGCGGACTACGACGCCCTGGAGGAGCGGATCGCCCGGATCGCCGCCGAGGAGGACCTGGCCCGGGTCCGCCCCGACCTGGACGGCAACGCGATCATGGAGTTGCTCGGCGTACCGCCGGGGCCGATCGTCGGGCGG
Organism: Micromonospora sp. NPDC047134; assembly: GCF_040643455.1. NCBI lineage: Bacteria > Bacillati > Actinomycetota > Actinomycetes > Micromonosporales > Micromonosporaceae > Micromonospora > Micromonospora sp. NPDC047134. The sequence goes on along the minus strand of NZ_JBEYUI010000015.1, from coordinate 27,670 downwards.
GCCTGGAAGCACCTGAAGGACCTGCGCCTGGAACGCGGGCCCCTGGACCGCGACACGGCCGAGGTCGAACTGCTGCGCTGGGCACGCGACGAGGGCATCCTCGGCTGACGGATCGCTCCACTGTGGGGTTTGCCGGGTGACGGTCGATACGCCGAGACGCCAACGTTTCGACCGAACGGCTGACGCCTTCAGTGGCGTCGATGTCACATGATGTTGGCACGTCCGCTTTTGTTCGACCGTCGAAGCGGGACGATCCACTATCCGTCCGGGCCGCCCATAGGTGTGTCCGATGACGCACGGGGAGTTCATCCAGTGAAGCGTCGTGGCGTACTGCGCCGCTCGGCGGTAGCAGGGCTTGCTCTCGCTACCGCCTCGTCCATCCTCACCGTCGTCTCCGCCGGTGCCGCCTCCGCCGAGCCGTCATGGTCCCAGGTCCACGGCAGCGCGAGCTCCAATGTGGTGCCGGACCGCTACATCGTCGTCCTGAAGGACCAGAAGGTCGGCTACAGCAGCGCCCGGGCCGCCGCCTCGAAGCTCACCAAGGCCAACGGTGGCACCGTTAGGCGGGTGTTCGGCAAGGCGCTCAACGGCTACTCGGTCGCCATGAACGCGAAGCAGGCGGAGAAGCTCGCCAAGAACCCCGCCGTGGCCCGCGTCGAGCCGGTACGCCGGGTCTCGGCCAGCGGCACCCAGAGCAGCCCGCCGTCCTGGGGCCTGGACCGGATCGACCAGTCCTCGCCCAAACTGAACAACAGCTACAAGTACCCGAACACGGGCAGCAACGTCACCGTGTACGTCCTGGACACCGGTATCAACATCGACCACCAGGACTTCGGCGGCCGGGCCAGCCACGGGTACGACTACGTCGACCACGACGACATCGCCCAGGACTGCAACGGTCACGGCACGCACGTGGCCGGCACGGTCGGCGGCACGAAGTACGGCGTGGCGAAGGGCGTCAAGCTCGTCGCCGTGCGGGTGCTCGACTGCGACGGCAATGGCGACACCGAGGGAGTCGTCGCGGGCGTCGACTGGGTGACCAACGACGCCCAGGAGAAGGGCGTGCCGGCGGTGGCCAATGTGAGCCTGGGCGGATGGCCGGACCAGGTGCTCGATGACGCCATCAAGAGCTCGATCGCCGCTGGCGTCACCTACTCGATCGCCGCCGGCAACGAAGGCATGGACGCCTGCCAGGTGTCGCCGGCTCGGGTGCCGGACGCGATCACGGTGGGTGCCACCGACCGGATCAACATGCGCACCTGGTTCTCGAACTACGGCAAGTGCCTGGACGTGTTCGCTCCTGGCGCGAGCATCGTCTCGGCGCGGCACAGCAACAACACCGGCAGCGCGACGGCGAGCGGCACCTCGATGGCCGCCCCGCATGTGGCGGGCGCTGCGGCACTGCTGCTGCACAGCAACCCGTCCTGGACTCCGAAGCAGGTGCGCGACCGCATCGTCACCACCGGGCTCGCCGGTGGGGTCTACGACACCAAGGGTTCGATCGACCGGCTGTTGACGGTCGGCTCGATCGCGCCGACGCGTTTCTCGCACGGCTTCAAGGCCCGCTCCAACGGCAAGTTCGTCACCGCCGCCAGCAGCACCAAGCCGCTGGTCAACAACGGGTCGAGCATGGGGACCGCGCAGCGGTTCGACTTCGTCGATGCGGGCAGCGGCCTGGTCGCACTGCGCTCCCGGGTAAACGGGCGGTACGTGGTGGCGCCGTCGAACGGCACCAAGCCGCTGATCGCCAGCCACAAGACGATCGTCACGTCGGCGAAGTTCACGCTCGTTCACCACACCGACGGCACGGTCAGCCTGAAGTCCAAGATCAACAATAAGTACGTCACCGCGTCGAGCTCCGGTAAGTCGTCGATGATGGCGAGCAAGACCTCCATCGGCACCAACGAGAAGTTCACCATCGACGCGGCGCCGCCGATCATCAGCATCAAGTCGAAGGCAAACGGCAAGTACGTGGTGGCCGCCAGCAGCACCAAGCCGCTGGTCGCCAGCAGCAAGACGGTCACCAAGTCGACGAAGTTCGACGTCATCAGCCAGGGCGACGGCTTCTTCAGCATCCGTGCCCACTCCAACAGCAGGTACGTGACCGCGGCGAGCAAGGGCACCAAGCCGCTGATCGCCACCAGCAAGTCGCGGGGCCTCTGGGAGACGTACGCCTTCGTCAACTACAACATCGACGGAACCGTCTTCATCATGGCCGCGGGCGACGAACAGGCGGTCTCCGCCGGGTCGTCCGGCACCAGCAAGCTGATCTCGAACAAGACGATCAAGTGGTCGTCTCCTGGTCTGGGACTGGGCACCGGAGAGCGTTTCACCGTCTCCACCGCCTGATCCACAGCAGCACGCCGGCGCCCGCCGGAGCGACCCCTTGAGGGAGCTCCGGCGGGCGTTCCCCCTTCTTCCCCACCCGCCCGCGCCCAGCCCGCCGCGCCTGAGATGGGCGGGGGTGAGGGCGGATGAGCGATGATAGGGATGTGCGGTGGACAGTGATGGACTCGCCCATCGGGGCGTTTTCCGTGGCTACCGGTGCGGGAAGCGTGTGCGGAACCCGCTTCGGCCCGGTCGAGAACGCCACGACCGAGCCAACCGGTGAGGTGGCTCGGCAGGCCGTGGCGGAGTTACGGGCGTACTTCGCCGGAGAGTTGACCGACTTCGGTGTGCCGGTGACGGTGCCCGGCGGCTCAGAATTCGAGCGGGCGGTGTGGCGGGAGATGACCCGCATCCCGTACGGCGAAACGCTGACCTACGGCGAGGTGGCCCGGCGGCTCGGCGACCCGGGCGCGGCCCGCGCGGTCGGTGCGGCCTGCAACCGCAACCCGATCCCGGTGATCGTGCCCTGCCACCGCATCATCGGCGCCGGCGGAAAGCTGGTCGGCTTCGGCGGCGGCCTACCCCGCAAAATCAAGCTCCTGGAGTTGGAGGCTGCGGTCGCTCTCCCCCTCACCTGGTCCTAACTGTCCTTCTTGCGGATCTTGGTACGAAACTGCCCCCAGAGGGGCATCCCCGTACCAAGATCTACATGGGGAGGACCGCTGCGCCTGGGCCGCGATGAGGGTCTTCCGCAGCCGATCAGGTCTCACGTTCAACATGCCAGCCAAGGAGCGGATGGCGTTGACCAGTGGCGAGGTCGATTCGGCGGAGGAATTGGCGATGCGGCTGTCGCCGTACCTGGCGGAGTCGAGCTGAGGCGAGAAACGCCGAGGGCCGGGTCCATGCGGACCCGGCCCTCGGCGGTGCTGTTACTTCAGCGGGTCAGCGCTCGATCTCGCCGGCGATGAACGCCTCGACGGCGGCGTGCGCGTCGTGGTCGGCGTACTGCACCGGGGGGGACTTCATGAAGTACGACGAGGCCGACAGGATCGGGCCGCCGATCTTCCGGTCCAGGGCGATCTTGGCGGCGCGGACCGCGTCGATGATGACACCGGCCGAGTTCGGCGAGTCCCACACCTCGAGCTTGAGCTCGGCGTTGAGGGGGGTGTCACCGAAGGAGCGACCCTCCAGGCGGATGTAGGCCCACTTGCGGTCGTCCAGCCACGGCACGTGGTCGGACGGGCCGATGTGCACGTCGCTCTTGGCCATCTCGTGCGGCACCTGGGAGGTCACCGACTGGGTCTTCGAGATCTTCTTCGAGATCAGGCGGTTGCGCTCCAGCATGTTCATGAAGTCCATGTTGCCGCCGAAGTTGAGCTGGTACGTGCGCAGCAGCTCGACACCGCGGTCCTCGAAGAGCTTCGCCAGGGCCCGGTGCACGATGGTGGCGCCGACCTGGCTCTTGATGTCGTCACCGACGATCGGCAGACCGGCGTCGGTGAACTTCTGCGCCCACTCCGGGTCGGAGGCGATGAAGACCGGCAGGGCGTTGACGAACGCGCAGCCGGCGTCGATCGCGGCCTGGGCGTAGTACTTGGCGGCGTCCTCGGAACCCACCGGCAGGTAGGCGACGACCACGTCGACCTGGGCGTCACGCAGCGCCTTGGCCACGTCGACCGGCTCGGCGTCCGACTCCTCGACGATCTCGCGGTAGTACTGGCCGAGACCGTCGAAGGTCGGGCCGCGCTGGACGGTGACGCCGGTCGGCGGCACGTCGCAGAGCTTGATGGTGTTGTTCTCGCTGGCGACGATCGCCTCCGCGAGATCCATGCCCACCTTCTTGGCGTCGACATCGAACGCCGCGACGAACTGCACGTCCGAGACGTGGTAGTCGCCGAAGGTGACGTGCATGAGACCCGGGACGCGGTCGTTCGGGTCGGCGTTCCGGTAGTACTCGACGCCCTGCACGAGGGACGAGGCGCAGTTACCCACACCGACGATGGCGACGCGGACGGAGCCCATCGCGTGTGCCTCCTTCTTCTCTGTCACGGCCGCTCTTTCCTGGACTCTCCAGGCGGAGGCGGGCTGTTGTCTTCTCGTCGGCCGCCGGCCGTCCCGTCGTTCGGGACCGTCGGGGCACGGCCGGAGCGCTCGTTGGCGATGAGCTCCTCCAGCCAGCGGACCTCACGCTCACAGGCCTCCAGGCCGTGGCGTTGCAGCTCCAGCGTGTATGCGTCGAGGCGCTCGGCCGCTCGGCCCAGCATGTCGCGAAGTCCTTCACGACGTTCCTCGATCGTGCGGCGGCGACCTTCCAGGATGCGCAGTCGGGTCGCCTGGTCGGTTCGGGAAAAGAACGCGAAATGCACGCCGAATCCGGTGTCGCCGTACGTTTCCGGTCCGGTCTGCGCGATGAGCTGGGCGAAGCGTTCCTTGCCCTCCGCGGTGATGGTGTAGACCACCCGACCTCGTCGGCTGGTCAGCGCGGGAACCTCCTCGGCGGTGGCGGGTGTCTCGGCGGCCTCGGTGATCCAGCCTGCCGCCTGCAGACGGCGCAGGGTGGGGTAGAGCGAGCCGTAACTGATAGCTGCCCGGATCGCCCCAAGCTTGGCGGTGAGCTCCTTGCGCAGCTCGTAGCCGTGCATGGGTGCCTCTTGGAGGAGGCCGAGGATGGCCAGCTCGAGCATCGGGCCACCCTCCCCATTACCCTGTGCGTGGATCGCTAACCACACGATGTATCGGACCGATACATCGCACCGTAGCGTCTCGGTTCGACTGGGGCAAACCCCTTCCGGTAAACCCTCGTATCCGAGGTGTGCCGATCACAGATCGTGACGGTGGTCGCCTCGTCTGACGAGACCGCGTACCCTTTGCCGCATGCGTACGCAGCGGCAGGTGGTCGACTACTCGCTCCGGAGGCGAGCGCTGCTGCGTGAACTCGTCGCCGGTCGGGTCGGCACCTATGACCTCTGCGACGCCTCTCCTTACCTGAAGAACGCGGCTCGGTTCCACGGCGAGCCCACCGACCAGCGGTGTCCGATCTGCCGAAGCGAGAACCTCACCCTCGTCCACTACATTTACGGCGACGAACTCAAGCAGTCCGCCGGCCAGGCCCGGACGGTGGCCGAGTTGTCGATGTTGGCGATGACGCTGCGTGAGTTCCAGGTGTTCGTGGTGGAGGTGTGCCTCGGCTGTGACTGGAACCATCTGGTGGAGCAGTACCTGCTCGGGCGGGACGGACTGACCGACAGCGAGGCGGAGCAGGAAGCGGCCGGTGGGGTAGCCGCCGCTGCTGGCGCGAATGCTCGGCGAAGGCGAGAGGCCCAACGGTGATTCGAGCGCGATCGGCCGACTCCGGCCGTGAGATAACTGGCCGGGGTCACCGACAGCTCATAAGTGCGAATGGTCCGAATGATTCGGATCTGATACCCGCTCCACGGCACCCCCGTGCCGTGCGCGCGGGTGTCGCATCTCACGGCAAACCGGTGGCGGCGCGACAGCGCCCCACTGCGACGGCAGGGTGTGAGGAATGAACTCGTACGGTGATCCCAGCTCCTCGCGCGGCCGGGCCCGGATACCGGGCCAGGACGACCCGGGGCAGGCGGACGACGCGTACCGCGGCCCGAGTGGTGACCCGCGCGGAGTCCACTGGTCGACCGGACCGGACGGTGCGGGCGATTCGGCTCGCGCTTCGGTCGGCGGGCGTGCCTCTGTCGGCGGCTCGGCGAGCGTACCGCCGCCGGGTCGACCCGCCGGTTCGGCCTCGGTCGGTCGCTCCGGATCGGGTCGGGCCTCGGTGCCGGTCTCACCGGCTCCGGGTGGTCGGGCCTCCGTGCCGGTCTCACCCGCTCCCGGTGGTCGGGCCTCCGTGCCGGTCTCACCGGCGCCGGGTTGGGCCGGTCGGGCCTCCGTGCCGGTCTCGCCGGCGCACGGCGGGCCGGCGGGCCGGGCCTCGGTAGGAGCCGCCGCCGTGGGCGCGGCCCCGGCCGGGCGGGCGAGTGTCGGTTCGGCCTCGGTGGGCGGTCGGGCCGCGGTGGCGCGGGCCAGCGTCGGTGGCCCCGGTGGCCCCGGTGGCCCGGGTGGGCCAGGCGGTCCCGGTGGTCCGGGTGGACCCGGCGGTCTCGGACGGGGTGGGCGCGACCCGAAGGCGAGCGTCCGGGCCCGTCGGCGCAAGCGGATGAACCTGCTGATCGCCAGCTTCGCGGTCTTCATCATGCTGGCCGGCATCGGCGTCGTCGGATTCACCTACTACTCGACGAACGTGGTGCTGCCCAAGGAGATCCCGCTGCCGCTGTCCACCACGGTCTACGCCAAGGACGGCAAGACCCTGGTGGCCAAGCTCGGCAACGAGAACCGCACCTTCGTCACCATCGAGAACATCCCCCAGCACGTACGCGATGCCGTCGCCGCCGCCGAGGACCGGAACTTCTACCGGCACTCGGGTGTGGACTACAAGGGCATCGCCCGGGCCGCCTGGAACAACCTCTCCGGCGGCGAGAAGCAGGGTGCCTCGACCATCACCCAGCAGTACGCCCGCAACGCCTACGAGAACCTCCAGGACGTCAGCTACTCCCGGAAGGTGAAGGAGGCGATCCTCGCCTCGAAGCTGAACGACCAGTTCACCAAAGACGAGATCATGGAGAACTACCTCAACGTGATCTACTTCGGTCGCGGGGCGTACGGCATCGAGGCGGCGGCGCAGACCTACTTCAACACCACCGCCAAGAAGCTGAACGTGGCGCAGGCAGCAGTGCTCGCCGCCCTGATCAAGCAGCCCGTGGCCAGCGCCGGTCACAAGGGGTTCGACCCGGAGGTCAACCCGACCGAAGCCAAGATCCGTTGGGAGTACGTGATCAACGGCATGGTCGACGAGGGCTGGCTGGGTGTGCCGGGTAAGCCCGAGCGCCCGACCGAGTACCCGAAGGTCCAGAAGGTCAAGAAGGACAACGGCTTCGGTGTGGCCTCCCCGCGCGGCAACGTGATCAACTATGTCCGCAAGGAGATGGCCGAGTGGGGCATCTGCACCGAGACCGGTGAAGAGGGCAAGCCGACCTGCGTGAACGAACTGCGCGAAGGCGGTTACCGGATCACCACCACCATCGACCCGAAGATGCAGAAGGCACTGGAGGAGGTCGCCCAGGTCGGCCGTAAGGGCGCCTTCCTGGCCGATCAGCCGAAGAACCTCATGCCGGCGGTGGTCTCGGTCGACCCGAAGACCGGCCGGGTGCTGGCCTACTACGGCGGCAACAGCGGCGCGGACTATGACTACGCGGGCATGAACACCGACCAGAACGGCAACCTGGTCGGCGGCCACCCGCCGGGCTCGACGTTCAAGGTCTACACCCTGGCGGCGGCCGTCGACGCCGGCATCTCGGTCAAGTCGCACTGGGACGCCACGCCGTTCAAGCCGGAGGGCTACAAGGATCAGATCGGCAACGCCAACCGTGACCTGCGCGGGCAGTGTGACAAGTGGTGCTCGTTGGAGCAGTCGACGATCCAGTCGTACAACGTTCCGTTCTTCCACATCGCGGACAAGATCGGTGCGGACAAGATCGTCGACATGGCCCGACGGGCCGGCGTCCGCACGATGTGGGACGACAAGTCGAAGCCCTTCGACCTGATGAAGAACAAGCCGGAGGACCTCGCGCCGAAGCACTTCGACCGGGTGGTCGCCTACGGCCAGTACGGGATCACCGTGCTGGACCACGCCAACGGTCTAGCCACCCTCGCCAACGGCGGCAAGTACAACAAGGCGCACTTCGTGCGGACGGTGGAGAAGCTGAACAAGGCAACCGGTAAGTGGGACAAGGTGCCGGGCACCGGCGAGAAGCTCAAGCCGCAGCAGGTGATCCGTCCGGAGGTCGCCGATGAGGTGACCGCCGTGCTCAAGGAGATCCCGGGCAAGAACAACGCCAGCGTGCAGAACCGTCCCCTGGCCGGCAAGACCGGTACCTGGCAGCTCGGCGACACCGGCAAGAACCAGGACGCCTGGATGGTCGGCTACGACAAGAACGTCGCCACGGCGGTGTGGATCGGTAGCCGCGACACCAAGAAGCGGGCCATCGTCGACGGGAACGGCCGCAACATCAGCGGTGGCAGCCTGCCCGCCCAGCTGCGGAAGCGGTACATGGAGCAGGCCCTCAAGGGGTACGAACCCTCCGACCTGCCCAGCATCACCGGCATCGGAGACGAGGAGGCCGGCAACGGCATCCGGCCCGCCCCTCCGGAGAACGAGGAGCCCGACTGCGAGCCGACGGACTTCCTCTGCCGGCTGGGCGGGGGCAACAACGGCGGCGGCGACAACCGGGGCGGCGGCCGGGACAACGGTGGCACCCCGACCAACCCCCTGCCCGGGGGCCCTGGCGACACCCGACCGGGTGGTGGGGGTGGCGGGCTGCTGCCACCAACGAGATCGACAGATCGGGATTAGGCATCTCGACCCGTGGGCGGCCGGACACCTGTCCGGCCGCCCACGGCGGTTTCCGGCAAGGGTCATACCGGCGGCCGGACGGCGATCTGTGATGTCGGGGCGGTTTCGGCTTCTACCCGGGCAACTGATACGGCAGGATGCACGGTCATGAGCACGAAGTCGACGCCGGGCATCGATGAACCTGATGCCATCGACCACCCGTCCCGCTCCGACGGCTTCGTTCGCGGGCTGTCCGGCCTGATCGGCGGTCCGCTGGGTGACCACGCCGTCAGCCGCGACCGCCAACGCGGCGGGCGGTTCTGGAACGCGGTACGGATCGTCCTGGCGCTGACCTGCCTGACCCTCGTCCTGCACTGGGTACAGAAATCGCCCTGCCAGGACGGTGCCTGGACGGACAACGAGCAGTACACCCGGTTCTGCTACACGGACGTGCTGGCGCTCTACTACGCCGAACGGCTCAACGAGGGCGCCGTGCCCTACCGGGACCACCCCGTCGAGTACCCCGTGCTGACCGGGTACTTCATGGGTGCCCTGGGGCTGCCGGTGCACGCCGCCGGTGAAGGCAACCCGGAGATCAACCAGGGGCAGTGGTTCTACAACCTCAACGCACTCGTGCTCGGTGCCCTGGCGCTGGCCACCGTCATGGTGCTGCTGTCACTGCGCCGCCGACGACCCTGGGACGCGGCGCTGTTCGCGCTCTCCCCCGCGCTGCTGCTCACCGCCACCGTCAACTGGGACTTCCTGGCCATCGGCCTGGCCGCCCTGGGATTGCTGGTCTGGGCGCGTACCCGCGACGGCCGCTCCGGGCTGATACTCGCGGCCCTGTCCGGAGTGCTGATAGGGCTGGGTGGTGCGGCGAAGATGTGGCCGCTGTTCATCCTGGGGCCGATTCTGGTGCTGGCCATCCGCGCCAACCGGGTGTGGGCCGCCGTGGTGCCCATCATCACCGCGGCGGTGACGGTGGTGCTGGTCAACCTCCCGGCGGCGATTCCGTACCGGGAGAACTGGAACCGGTTCTTCGAACTGAACACCGAGCGCCCGATCGACTGGGGAACCCTCTGGTACATCGCCCGCTACCTGGACGGCAAGTTCGGCGACCCGGCCGCCATCGGCCCCTTCCAGTGGCTGGACGCGAACATCCCCACCCTGAACTACCTGTCGTACGCGCTGTTCGGGCTGGCCTGTCTGGCCATCGGCGCCCTGGGCCTGCTCGCACCGCGCCGGCCCCGCCTGGCCCAACTCGCCTTCCTGGTGGTAGCCGCCTTCCTCATCTTCAGCAAGGTCTGGTCGCAGCAGTTCGTGCTCTGGCTGCTGCCGCTGCTGGTGCTGGCCCGACCCAAGTGGGGAGCCTTCATCGCCTGGCAGATCGCCGAGGTCGGCTACTTCGTCGCCTTCTACGGCCAACTGCTCGGCTCCGCGACCAGCACCCCGGTCATCCCGGAAGGGGTGTTCGTGCTGGCCGCCAGCCTGCGCCTGGGCACCGTGGTGGCCCTGTGCGTACTCGTGGTCCGGGAGATCCTGCACCCCGAGCAGGACGCCGTACGCCGCAACTACGCCGACGACCCCGACGGGGGTCTCCTCGACGGCACCCCGGACGCGCCCTGGCTCGACCGCTTTCGCCAGCGTAGAGAGGCCCCGGCGGCCGTGACGCCCACCCCGGTCCCGACGACCTGAGCGTCCGGGGCACCCCGCCGGGGTGCCCCGGAGCCTCAGAGCCGGAACAGGACGACGGAGCCCATCTCCTCGCGGGTGATGTCCAACCCGTCCAGGGGCGCGTCGACACTGACCTCCCACGGCGTACCAGCGATCTCCTCGCGCAGCACCAGCACATTCTGTACGCCTAGGGTGCGCAGGTAGTCGACGCTGGTCTGGTCAGGGAAGGTCATGGTCACCTGGCGGACGTCGTTGAGCTGGCGAGGGGTGAACCCGCTGCCGCCGTTGACGACGTCCTGGAACCGGGTGGTGGACCACAGCATCACCGGCTGGTCGTGGTTCTGGCTGCTGGGCAGCACCAGCAACGGGCCGTCGACGGTCCGCATGGCGGCCGGCTGCTTCGGCACCACCGGATGCGGGGTGGTGTTCGTGCCCTCGACGATGACCAGCAGCAACGGCAGCAGGGTGGCCAGCCGCAGCCACGGGCTGGGCCAGGACGGGATCCGCTCGGCGTAGACCTCCCGCACCCGCTGCGAGAAGGCGCTCACCGCACCCGCCGCCAGCAACCCGAGCAGCAGGGTGGCCCAGAGCATCAGCCGACCGGGGGTACGGATGCCGTTCCAGCCGGGCAGGTACTCGAACAGGGGTCCGTAGGTGAAGTCGCCGCCGAAGAACCGGGTGCCCATCGACAGGATCATCGCCACCAGGACCCCGGCCAGCAGGAACAGCCGTTGCCGGATGGTCCAGATCGAGAAGAACAGGCCACCGAGGGCCAGCGCGTAGAGCGCGAAGCCGGGCAGCAGGGTCATCTCCGGGTGCCACGGCAGGATGGCCCGGGCTCCCTCGTGCAGCCCACCCCAGATGCGGGACTCCCCCGGGGCGGTGACGAAGCTGCTGGCCGGCGGCGAGAAGGCGGCGATGTCGTCGATGCTGCGCTCGGCGTTGGGATGCAGTTGCGCCACCGTGAAGTAGGGCATGGCCAGCAGCACACCGACCCCGGCGAAGATCAGCCCGCCGATCAGGTCGGCCGCGAACAGCCGCTGACCGAAGGGTCGCTTGACCCGCCAGAAGATCCGCTTGGCGAACCAGATCAGCAGGGCCACGAGGACCGTGCCCGCGAGGACGTACGCGAACGGCAGGCCGATGCCGAAGCCCAGGCTCAACTGCCAGGCGGCGACCAACCAGCCGGTGTAGACCCAGCCCTCATGCCGGTGTTCGGGTCGGTAGCCGTGCCGCAGTGACCAACCGTGCCCCCGGGCCAGCATGGCCAGGGCCAACGGAATGCCTCCGTTGGAGATGACGTGCAGGTGTCCCGCCTGGGACAACAGCCAGGGGGCGTAGGCGTAGCTGACCCCGGCCACCGCAGAACCGATCCGGCCCGCACCGAGCTGACGCGCCAGCACGTACGCACCGAAGGTGGCCAGCGCGTGGGCCAGCACGAACATGATGTTGTACCGGAGGAGGGCGTCCTCGGGCCCGCTACCGATCAGCCCAGCCGGCGCGTAGCCGAGCAGGGTGTCGGAGAAGGCGAAACTCCACCGCTCCGGGAAGAAGGCGTTGGAGTGCCACAGTTGGGCCGGGTCGGTGCGCAGGGCCTGCCCCGACCAGGCCATCTGCCAGGCCTGCAGGCTCGGGTCCCAGTAGTCGTGGGGCAGGGTGTGACGGGGATAGCGCAGGGTCGGCCAGGTCATCAGCACGGCCAACGCCAGAGAGCCGAGTACGGCCAGGGTCCACTCGTGGATCAGGAGCCGACCGGACCGGCGGGCCAGCCGCCCGTACCATCTCGGCCTCGGTTCGGGGGCGGGCCCGAACGCGGCCCACGGATCCTTGTCCTCGGCCTTGCCGTCGCTCGTACCCTCGTCGGTCCCCGGCTTCCTGCCCGCATCGTCCTCGGGCTTCTTGTCCTTGCTGGCCGCGTCGTCTTCGGGCTTGTCCTTGCCGGTTGCGGGCTTCTCGCCGTCGCCGGTCGGCTTCTTGCCCCTGCCGGTCGGCGGCTCCGCGCTGTCACCGGGTCCTGGTTTCCTGGCCGCACCGGGGATCGGCTCGTTGCTCGTGCCGGCCTGGTCCGTGCTGCCGGCCGGCTGCCCCGAGGCCTTCTTCGCACCGGCGTCCGAGGAAGCCGTGGGGCTGGCGCCCTTGCCCGTCTTCGCCTCGCCCGACTTGTCGGCAGGCTTGCGGCCGTTGCCGTTGGCGGGCTGCGCTGCCGTGCGATCGGACTTCGGCTGCTTCGGGTCCGGGTCGACCTGGGCCGGCTTCTCGCCACCGGAGGTCGACGTATCCGCTACCGACTCGGTGTCGGGCCGCCCCTCGGCGGGATCTCTGCGGAGCGGATCGTCACCGGCGGTCGGCCGTGGGCTGCCGGAGGAGGACTGGTCCGTCGTCATCGCACCGCCGTCTCCGGGTCGAGCTGGGTGCGCAGGAAGGCGATGTCATCGCTCTGCCCGGTGGTGCCGCCCGGGGTCTCCACGATGACCGGGGCTCCGGCGGCCCGGATCACGGCCACCAGCAGTTGCGGGTCGATCGTCCCGCCGCGCAGGTTGTCGTGACGGTCCCGACCGGACCCGAAGCCGTCCTTGGAGTTGTTGGCGTGCACCAGGTCGATCCGCCCGGTGATGGCCTTGACCCGATCCACCAGGTCGAGGAGTTCCTCGCCACCGGCGTGGGCGTGGCAGGTGTCGAGGCAGAAGCCGACCTCGTGGTCACCGACGGCGTCCCACAACCGGGCCAGGGCATCGAGCCGTCGAGCGCAGGCGTTCTCACCGCCGGCGGTGTTCTCGATCAGCACCGGCAGCCCGAAGCCGCCCGCCTCCTGGGCGTAGGCCAGGGCCTTGCGCCAGTTGTCGAAGCCGGTTTGCGGGTCGTCACCGGCGTTGACATGCCCACCGTGCACCACCAGGCCCTTGGCGCCGATGGCCGTCGCCGCCTTGGCGTGGGCGAGCAGCAACTTGCGGCTGGGAATCCGGATGCGGTTGTTGCCGGTGGCGACGTTGATGACGTACGGCGCGTGCACATAGACCTCGACCTCGGCGGTGCGCAGTCGCTCCGCATCGTCACGCGGCTGTGGCGCCTTCCAACCCTGGGGGTCGGCGAGGAAGAACTGCACGGCGTCGGCCGCTCGGGCAGTCGCCTCCGCCAGCGGGTCGGTCGGATCGACGTGGGCTCCGATACGCATGCAGGGGAGCCTACGTCGCGTACCTGACAGGCATGGTGACCCACCACCGGATCGCGTCACCGTGGCTGACCGGAGTCGTTGATCCCGGTGGATGTCGACAACTGCAATCTGGTCGGTGGCGAGCATCGACGACCGGCGGTAGAGGAATTTGTCGGTAATTCTGGGATTTCGCCTGCGAAGCACTGACTTCAGCGATAACGTCAGATAACAACATGATAAAGCTCCGCGGGGCGTCTCCGGTCCAACCTCATCGGTGTGGTCGTTCCTCCCCAGGTCCCACCCAAGGAATGCGGACGAGGCGCCTCGCGGTCATCTGAACCGGGGGTCCGGGTCGACAGCGACGTCGACCCGGACCCCCGGCTCGCTGTGCACGGTCACCTCGCGGCTGGTGATCGTCTGGGCCGGGTATTCTGGTCAGGTTGTCCGCTCCCGCATCGGGTTCCCCTGGTCGGGGCGGGCCACGACGCACGACCTCCTGCCACGGAAGGACCGTGGCCGCATAGCCCACAGGAGGTGAGTAAGTCTTGCGTCATTACGAGATCATGGTGATCCTCGACCCCAGCCTCGAGGAGCGCACCGTCGCCCCGTCGCTCGACACGTACCTGAACGTGATCCGGACCGCGGGTGGCTCGGTGGAGAAGACCGACGTGTGGGGCCGCCGGCGCCTCGCGTACGAGATCAACAAGAAGGCCGAAGGCATCTACGCCGTCGTCGATCTTCAGGCGACGCCGGAGGCCGTGGCGGAGCTGGACCGTCAGCTCCGGCTCAACGAGTCCGTGCTGCGCACCAAGGTCATCCGGCCGGAGATGCGCTAAGCAATCCACCCAGCCCCCACCCGGATCAGCCTCATCCGTGCTGTCGGAGGGTTCTGAGAACCTGTACGGCATACGTATGAGTGCGCGAGGAGATGGTCATGGCAGGAGACACCACCATCACGGTCATCGGCAACCTGACCGATGACCCCGAGTTGCGGTTCACCCCCTCCGGGGCCGCGGTCGCCAAGTTCCGGGTCGCTTCGACGCCCCGGTTCATGGACAAGGCCTCCGGCGAGTGGAAGGACGGCGAGCCGCTGTTCCTCTCGTGCACCGTCTGGCGTCAGGCCGCGGAGCACGTGGCGGAGTCGCTTCAGCGCGGCGCCCGCGTGATCGTGTCGGGCCGGCTGCGTCAGCGGTCCTACGAGACCCGCGAGGGCGAGAAGCGCACCGTCATCGAGCTGGAGGTCGACGAGATCGGCCCATCCCTGCGCTACGCCACGGCGAAGGTGCAGAAGATGTCCCGCTCCGGTGGCAGTGGCGGCGGCTTCGGCGGCGGCGGTGGTGGTGGCCAGGGCGGCGGCGGAGGCAACTTCGACGACCCCTGGGCTTCGGCCGCACCGGCACCCTCACGTTCGGGTGGCGGCAACTTCGATGAGGAGCCACCGTTCTAATGGCGCCGAGCGCCCGTGATCGTAAACCAGGAGCAAGAGCAATGGCGAAGGCTGCGGCACTGCGCAAGCCGAAGAAGAAGGTGAACCCGCTCGACAAGGACGGGATCACCTACATCGATTACAAGGACACCGCGCTGCTGCGCAAGTTCATCTCCGACCGCGGCAAGATCCGCGCTCGGCGGGTGACCGGCGTCACCTCGCAGCAGCAGCGGCAGATCGCCCGCGCGGTCAAGAACGCCCGTGAGATGGCGTTGCTGCCGTACACGGCGACGGCCCGCTGAGAGGAGGTGCCGACATGAAGATCATCCTGACTCAGGAAGTGTCCGGGCTCGGCGCCCCGGGCGACATCGTGGAGGTCAAGAACGGCTACGGCCGTAACTACCTCCTTCCGCAGGGCTTCGCGATCGCCTGGACCAAGGGCGCCGAGAAGCAGGTCACCCTAATCAAGCGGGCCCGCTCGGCCCGGGAGATCCGCGACCTCGGCCACGCCAACGAGGTCAAGGGCCAGCTCGAGGCACTCAAGGTCAACCTCAAGGCCCGCGCCGGCGAGGGCGGTCGGCTGTTCGGCTCGGTCACCCCGGCCGAGATCGTCGACGCCGTCAAGGCGGCCGGCGGCCCGTCGCTCGACCGTCGTCGGCTGGAGGTGTCCGGTCACATCAAGTCGATCGGGTCGCACCCGGTGCGGATCAAGCTGCACCCCGAGGTGACCGCCACGTTCAACCTCAACGTCGTGCAGGGCTGACCCCGCAAGACGGCAACTGACCGGGCCTGCACCAGCACGGTGCAGGCCCGGTCACGTTGAGCGCACCATCGGCGGCGCGAGGCAAGCCCGGGTCCGCCGGTGCGGCGGCCCCTCAGCCGATGGGCTGGCCGGTCACCGCGCTGATCAACACCGTGGAGAGGCCGCCACCGACCACCGCCGCCGCTAGCGCCACCGTCGTCGGCTTCCAGGTGGTACCGACCCGCCGCAACAACATGGCGACCACCAGACTGCTCACCAACGCCAGTCCGAAGCGGGGGGTTCCCGCCACCATCGCTCCGAAGGCCCGGGCCCGTGGCGACTCGCAACCCCCGCCGCTGATGTCGGTCACACAGCCCGTGGGCGGCGCACCATCCAAGGTCAGCAGCCAGATGAAGATCACCACTGCGGGTAGCAGATAGCAGCCCGCGGTGTAGAGCAGCGGCAGCCAGGGCGCCCCGGGATCCGGGTCCAGCAGGTCGTCTTCCAGCCGCCGGCTCCACCCGCCGGTACCGACCGCCTCGATGCGCCGCCGTACCGAGGCCATACCCGTCTGCCGAGGCGCAGGCGCCGCGACCGGGCGCGGCCGGGCAGCCGTACGCGGACGAGGCGCGGTGTACCCGACGACCGGCGATCTCGGTGCCGAGGCACTAGCCTCCACCCAACGCGGATCGTCACCGGCCAACCGGGTGCCCGGCCAGAAACCCTCCTGCGCCGGCTCCGGCTCTGGCTCAGCCCAGGACCACTGCCCGGCACCCGAGGTGGCTCGCGAACCCGGAGGCTGCGTACGGTCCCACTGATCCGGCCCGGAATACCCTTCCCACCGGGTCCCGCCACGCCGCCGATCCCACTGGTCGGTCTCGGCCGCCGCACCCTCCCACTGACCCGTCTGGTCCGGCTCAAGCCACTGATCCGAGCCGGAGGTCCGCAGCCACTGATTGGTGCTGTCGGCGTCCCATGGGTCGGCGGAAGTCGGCTCCCCCCGGATACCGGCCTCGGCAGGCTGGTGCCAGGCATGCAGACCGGAAGCGTCCCAGGGATCGACCGCAGGCCGTACGCCTTCCGATCTGGCCCGGCGCTCCCACGGCTCCGCCGCCCGCTCCCACGGATCCACCGCCGGGGCGGAAGCGGACTCCGGGGCGCGACGACGACGCTGCGCCGGCTCCGTGGCGGTCGGCTCTGAGCCGGTCGGCTGCTCACTCTCCTCGGGCAGGTCCGACCAGGTCACCTGGCGGTGCCGGGACTGGGCCCGACGGGGCCGGCTCCGCGGCGCCACACCGGACACCGGGTCATCGTCGGCCGCCCGCCGACTGCCGACGTACCCGTCGTCCTGGGGTCGGTCGAACCGCCACTCCCGGATGTGATCCGAGGAGGACTCCGGAGCGGCGAACGGGAAGTCACGCTCCGCCGAACGAGCGGCCCGCCGGCCACGGCCGGTGGTCTCCGGGGTACGACGACTGCCCGCATCGCGGGGACCGGCCTCGTCGTCGGCGTCATCGTCGTCCGGGGCGGCGTGCCGGCCGCCACCGTCTACGCTGCGTACGCCCGACTCCAGCGCCCATCGCGGCAGGTACGGCTCGGCCGGCTCCTCCTGCCCACGCTCGATGGCCCGGCGGCGGCTCG
This sequence comes from Micromonospora sp. NPDC047134, assembly GCF_040643455.1. Lineage (NCBI taxonomy): Bacteria > Bacillati > Actinomycetota > Actinomycetes > Micromonosporales > Micromonosporaceae > Micromonospora > Micromonospora sp. NPDC047134. The sequence goes on along the minus strand of NZ_JBEYUI010000015.1, from coordinate 10,302 downwards.
GGGTGCGGTAACGCTCGACGGCGGAGTCGTAGCGATCCTCCGGACCGCTCTCGACGGGATCGGCCCACGACGCGGCCGGCCGTCGCTCACGCGGGCCATCCTCCCCGCGTGCCCAGTCCCGGTAACTCACGGCCGGAGCGTGACCCTTCTCAACCGAAAGTGCAATCCGCTGTCCAGGTGTAGCCGTAGGCCACCGATTGTCCAGGTGTAGCCGTAGGCACCGATCCTACGGGAGTATCGGGACAAAGCCCTACCCGGAAATTCTTGTCCACAGGCTGTGGATTGCATTTGTGCAGCTCAGAGTGGATGTACGGGAGGATCTTCAACGGTTATCCACACCCTGTGCACAACCTGCGCACAGCTCTGCCCACCGGTGTCCACAGGTTGTCCCGAGGCTCGTCCACCGCTGCGGTTGAGTGCCTGACCTCGGGTTCCGTATGGTGGCCCCAGCCGCCCGCCCGATGGCCCCCGATCGACGCGGACGTCAACCTTGGTGGTACCCCGGGCGAGCCTGCCCGGAGCCGCACCGACGCAGTGGAGGGGGGCCAGTGTCGGTCACCGACGACATGCGGACAGAGCCGTTCAGGGGCGGTCCATCATCCGGCCCGCCGCAATCAGACGGCCACTTCGACAAGACCCCGCCGCAGGACATCGCCGCCGAACAATGCGTTCTGGGCGGCATGTTGCTGTCCAAGGACGCCATCGCCGACGTCGTCGAGATCCTCAAGACCAACGACTTCTACCGGCCGGTGCACGCCACCATCTTCGACATAATCCTGGAGATCTACGGCCGCGGTGAGCCCGCTGACGCGATCACCGTGGCGGCGGCCCTGGCGGACTCCGGTGACCTTGCCCGCGTCGGTGGCGCGCCCTACCTGCACACCCTGATCGCCAGCGTGCCCACGGCCGCGAACGCGGCCTACTACGCGCGGATCGTCAGCGAGCGCGCCGTGCTGCGGCGCCTGGTGGAGGCGGGTACCCGCATCGTCCAGCTCGGCTACGGCACCGCCAGCGGCGGCAGCCGAGACGTCGACGACATCGTCGACCTGGCCCAGCAGGCCGTCTACGACGTCACCGAGCGGCGGGTGAGCGAGGACTTCGCCGTACTAGCCGACATGCTCCAGCCGACCCTCGACGAGATCGAGGCCGTCGGCGCCCAGGGCGGGGTGATGACCGGGGTACCCACCGGCTTCACCGACCTGGACCGACTGCTCAACGGCCTGCACGCCGGCCAATTGATCATCGTGGCGGGCCGACCTGGTCTCGGAAAGGCACTCGCCCTCGACACACCCCTGCCGACTCCGACCGGTTGGACGACGATGGGCGAGGTGCAGGTCGGCGATCAGTTGATCGGTGCGGACGGCCGACCCACCACCGTCACACACGCCTTCGAGGTCCGCCACGGTCGCCCCTGCTACGAGGTCGAGTTCTCCGACGGTTCGGTCATCGTCGCCGATGCCGAGCACCTGTGGACGACGACCACCAGGGCCTCGCGCCGCCAGAATGAGCTCCGGCCGCGTCACCAGTGGGACGCTCCGTCCAAGGCGGTAGCCGTACACCGGGCCGTCGTCGCCGCCCCGGACCGACTCGTCACCTACCGGGAGGCCGTGGAGATCGCCGGCTCCGAGTTCCGGAACATCCTGCACGTCGTGGCTGCCAAGGTCGGGGTCGCCGGCACGGTCGAACGTCAGTACTCCCGCAACGGCAGGCCCTGGCGTCGGACGGTTGACGCCTACAGCGCCCACGCGTTGTTCGACGCGCACCTGAGCCGGGTGAATCGGCTCATGAACAGCGAGACGACGGTGGCACACCCTCGGGCCGTCACCACCGAGCACATCGCCGCGACCCTGCGGCATCCGGCTGACGGGCGCGCGAACCACGCGGTGGACAATGCTCGGCCGCTGTCCCTGCCGGCCCGCGAGGATCTGCCGATCCCCCCGTACACCCTTGGGGTGTGGCTGGGTGACGGGCACTCCGCAGGTGCCCGGTTCACGTCGGCGGACCCGGAGATCGCCCAGTACGTCGAAGCCGATGGCTTCCTGGTCACCCCGGGAAGCGGAACCGCGATCACCGGCCTGCTCCGAGCCGCAGGTGTCCTGAACGACAAGCACATTCCGCAGCCCTACCTCCGAGCATCGGAGGAGCAGCGACGGCAGTTGCTGGCCGGACTGCTCGACACCGACGGTACCGTCGCGCCGGCCGGACCCGTCCAATACACCACCACCTCGGAGCGGATGGCCGCGGACGTGTACGAGCTCGTCGTCAGCCTGGGCTATCGATGCTCGATCAACCGTAGGCGAGTCAGCGGTCGCACTCCCGAGAGCTCGACGGCTTTCACGCTGAACTTCTCGACCTCGGACGAGGTGTTCCGGCTGACCCGGAAGCGCGAGTCGCACGCGACGCGCCGATCTGCGGTCGGTCGCGCGGGTACCCGGTCCCGCTACATCGTGGACGTGCGCCCGGTGCCGAGCGTCCCGGTGCGGTGCGTGACGGTCGACAACGAGGACCATCTGTACCTGGCCGGTCGGTCGATGATTCCCACTCACAACAGCACCGCGAGCATGGACTTCGCCCGGAATGCTGCCATCAGGGCGAATCAGGCAGCGGCCATCTTCTCGCTGGAAATGAGCAAGGTCGAGATCGTCATGCGACTGCTCTCGGCCGAGGCCCGGGTGCCTCTGCACGTGTTGCGCAGCGGGCAGCTCTCCGACGACGACTGGACCAAGCTGGCCCGTTGCATGGGCGAGATCAGCGAGGCTCCGCTGTTCGTGGACGACACCCCCAGCATGAACCTGATGGAGATCCGGGCCAAGGCCCGCCGCCTCAAGCAGCGACACGACCTCAAGCTGATCGTGGTCGACTACCTCCAGCTGATGACCTCACCGAAGCGCACCGAGAGCCGGCAGCAGGAGGTCGCGGACCTGTCCCGGGGACTGAAGCTGCTGGCCAAGGAGGTCGAGTGCCCGGTCATCGCGGTCAGCCAGCTGAACCGTGGCCCGGAGCAACGCACCGACAAGCGGCCACAGCTGTCCGACCTGCGTGAATCGGGCTGCCTGACGGCCGAAACCCGACTCATCCGCGCCGACGACAACTCCGAAGTCACTCTCGGTCAGCTTCTGGCGCAGGGGGCCAGAGATGTGCCCGTCTGGGCGCTGGACGAAAGCCTGCGATACACCCCACGCACGATGACGCACGTTTTCCCGAGTGGACGCCGACCGGTGTTCCGGATGAAGCTGGCGTCGGGCAAAGAGATCGACGCGACGGCCAACCACCCGTTTCTCACCTTCGCCGGCTGGATGCCGCTCGCTGAGTTGACCGCGGGTACGCGTCTCGCCACGCCTCGACACCTACCGCCACCGTTGAGCGTTCGACCTATGGCTGAACCGGAGGTGATCCTGCTTGCTCACCTGCTCGGTGACGGGTCGTTCGTCCAGCGTCAGCCGGTGCGATATGCCAGCGTTGACGAAGCCAACCTGCAGGCGGTCGCCGAGGCGGCCAAGCACTTCGGCGTCACGGCTGTCCGGGATGACTATCCGGCGGCTCGGGTCACCACCCTGCGGCTACCTGCTCCCTATCGGCTTGCCCGGGGCCGACGCAATCCGATTGCTGAATGGCTTGACGGTTTCGGTCTCTTCGGGCTCAGGTCGCACGAAAAGTTCGTGCCGCAGCAGGTATTCAGCCTGCCCAAGGAACAGGTGACACTGTTTGTCCGGCATTTGTGGGCCACCGATGGGTGCGTTCACGTCAATAAGTCCGGGCGCGGTGGCCGAATCTACTACTCGTCAACGAGTCGACGACTGCTTGAGGATGTCTCTCGACTGTTGCTTCGGTATGGCATTACCGCGCGTTTGAAGGCCGTACCGGTGGCACGTCACCGCACTCAGTACACGCTCGATGTCTCTGGGCGGGACGATCAACTGCGGTTCCTGCGTGAAATTGGTGTGCACGGAAATCGATCGATCAACTGTGGGCGGTTGCTCGCTGCCTTGGAGTTGACGAACAGCAACACGAACGTCGACACCGTGCCCCGCGAGGTCTGGGAACGAGTCCGCGAGATCCTCGTTGACCGGGGCATGACCCATCGCGAGTTTGCCAGGGCGGTTGGCACACAGTTTTGCGGTAGTGCGATGTGGAAGAGATCACCGAGCCGCTCACGGCTGGCGAGCATCGCCCAGGTGCTCGACGCAGTCGATCTCGACCTGCACGCCACCAACGACATCTTCTGGGACGAGATCGTATCCATCGAACCGATCGGCGAGCAGGAGGTCTTTGACGCGACCGTGCTGGGTACGCACAATTTTGTCGCCAACGGAATTGCCGTTCACAACTCGATCGAACAGGACGCCGACGTTGTCATCCTGCTGCATCGTGACGACTACTACGACAAGGAGTCGCCGCGGGCGGGGGAGGCGGATTTCATTGTTGCCAAGCACAGAAATGGCCCGACCGACACGGTGACGGTGGCGGCCCAGTTGCACCTGTCGCGCTTTGTGGACATGGCCATCGTCTGACCTGCGGGCCGTCGAGGCGGCCAGGACTTCCTGCCTACAGCGCCCCCGCTCCGGCGCCGTCTGATCCGGCACCGGAGCGGAGGTCGTGGGCTGGCTCAGCCGAACATGTCGTCGAGGAAGCTCTTGCGCTTCTTACGCCGGTAGTGCCCGTGGTAGCCGTAGTGCTGCTGCCCCTGGCCGTACATGGGGGCGGGCGCGGGATAGCCGGGGGGCGGGGGCACCGCGCCGTAGCCCGGCTGGTGCGGGGCGGGCGGGGGCGGCGGGTAACCGCCCGGCGGGGTGACCCGCTGGGTGGGCTGCGGCGCGGGCGGGGTCTGCTGGGCGTTCCAGTTGGCCTCGGCCTCGAACAGCTTCTCCAGCTCACCGCGGTCGAGGAAGATGCCCCGACACTCGCCGCACTGGTCGATGACGACGCCGCTGCGCTCGTACTGGCGCATGTCTCCGCGGCACTTGGGACAGGTCAGGCTCATGAATCGAAGGTACCTGGTCGGCTCATGCGGTGGCGGTCAGCGCCTCGGTGACTTCCTCGTCGGAAATCTCGTGGAAGTCGTCGTAGTAGGCCCCGACCGCACCGAAGTCGGCTGGTCGCCGGGCGCAGATCGCCTCGTCGGCCTCGGCGTTGAGGAGCTCGCAGGCTTCCTGGGCGCCGACCGGCACGGCGAGGACGACCCGGCGGGCGCCGAGTTGCCGGGCGACCTGGACGGCGGCTCGGGCGGTCGCCCCGGTGGCTAGGCCGTCGTCGACGATCAGAGCCGTACGACCGGTCAGGTCCAGTGGTGGGCGGCCGGCGCGGTAGAGCTGTTCCCGGCGGTCGAGTTCCGCCTGCTCCTGCCGCTGGACCTCGGCGATGTCCTCGGCGTTCAGTTGGCGGGCGACCGGGTCGTTGAGCACTCGTACCCCGCCTGGGCCGAGGGCGCCGAAGGCCACCTCGGGTGCCCAGGGCATTCCGAGCTTGCGGACCACGAGCACGTCCAGCGGGGCGCCGAGGCGTTCGGCGACGACCCGGGCGACCGGCACTCCGCCGCGTACCAGGCCGAGCACGGTGACGTCCGCTCGGCCGGTCAGTGCGGTGAGCCGCTCGGCGAGTGCCCGACCGGCGTCGCTGCGGTCGCGGTAGGTGCTCATGTTCTCAGGTGTACGCCTCGTGGGGCCTCTTCGTCCGCCGGTTGCCGGATCCGGGGAGGGTCCAGTGCCAGGGCCCAGACCAGGAATGCGATCGGATACAGCAGGTAGCCGAATCGGGTGGTGGGCATCAGCAGGATCGCCGTGAGTAGCCCGTACCCGCAGATCAGGCTGGTGGTGCGGGCGGTGCGGGGTGGGTGGCGGGCGAGTCGGACGGCGATGGCCAGGCCGGCCGCGACCAGCAGCGCGGCGGCGACGAGGCGACCGGCCGGTACGTTGGCCGCGATCAGGTATCCGGGGAAGGGTGACTGGGCGGGGCTGGCCACCAGGCCGTGTCCGAGGGGGAAGCGCAGCACGTTCTCCACGAGGGCTTCGTGGTCGACCAGCAGGGTGGGTAGCAGGGCCAGGGCGGGCAGCCCGAACGCGCCGGCAGCGACTCGCAGGCCGGCACGTCGGGTGAGGCCCCAGATGACCAGCACCGCGGCGACCGGCCAGGCGAACAGCTTGAGGGCACCGGCCGCCCCGACCGCGATGCCGGCCCAGCCGGGTCGGGCGGTGGCGGCGAAGGCCAGGGCCAGCAGGCAGAGGGCGAGGACGGGCAGGTCGTCCCCGCCGGTGGCCAGGGTCAGGGCACAGACCGGGAGTACGGTGGCGGCCTGCACGGCACGCAGCAGGGTGGCCGGATCGCCCGTCGGCCCGGTGGGGGTGGGCCGCAGCAGCAGACGCAGGGCCAGGATCAGGGCCAGGGCGGTGCCGAGGGTGAACCAGACCCGGGCGTCGGTCCACCAGGCTTCGTGCAGCGCGCGGGGCAGCCCGAACAGGGCCATGCCCGGCTGGTACGGGGTGTAGCCGAGCAGTTGTTCGCCCGGCGGCAGGGCGGCGATCGAGTCGGGGCCCAGGTACGGGGTGCCGGTCTCCAGCAGGCGACGACCGGAGTCCTCGACGACCAGCACCTCCTCCTGCGCCCGGTCGGTGCGCCCGGCTGCCCGCTGGATGCTCTGCCAGGTCAGCGGCAGCAGTGCGGTGGTGGCCCAGGCCAGTCCGGTGACCAGCCAGCGGGCCGACCCTGCGGCAAGGGCGGAGTCGGGGCGCCGGCGACGGACCAGGAGTTGGCCGGTGGCCAGGAGGGCGGCGGTCAGGTAGCCGAGGGCGGCCAGGCCGCCCCAGTGTCGGTGCGTGACCAGGGTGGAGGTTGCCGCGGTGATTGCCGCGAAGGCGGCGGAGACGGCGTAGAGGCCGAGGTCCAGGCCGAGGCCTCCGCCGGTGGAGTCGAGACGGTGCCACCATTTCGGGCGGGAGGGGATGGCGGTGGCGATACTCACCCGGGTGAGTGTGTCAGGCCGGCTGGTGGCCGGCCCCGGCCACCCTGACGGCGTCCGGGTGCCAGCCGGACCACCGCGCCGGCGTCGTGCAGTGCGGTCGCCAGGTGACCTGGACGGCCGGCGGTGCCGCGTTGCAGGGTGGCCAGCAGGGCCCCGGCGGCCAGTGGGCGGGCGAAGAGGTGTCCCTGACCGGCGACGCAGCCGAGTTCCCAGAGGGCGCGGCGCTGCGGCTCCCGTTCCACCCCTTCGGCGACCACGGCGAGATTGAGGCTTCGGCCCAGGTCGAGAGTGGAGCGGACGATGGCGGCGGCTTCGGTGGAGGATTCCATGGCGGTGACGAAGCTGCGGTCGATCTTCAGTTCGTGGACCGGGATCCGGGAGAGCAGGGACAGGGAGGAGTAGCCGGTCCCGAAGTCGTCCAGCGCCAGGCGTACGCCGGAGTCGCGTAGCCGGGTGAGGACCTGGTCGACCACGTCGAGTTGGCTGAGGGTGAGGGTTTCGGTGAGTTCCAGCATCAGCCGGTCCGGGGGCAGGTCGTGGGCGCGCAGCCGGGCCAGCACGGCTCCGGGGAATCGGGCGTCCAGCAGGCTGCGGGGGGAGACGTTCACCGCCACCGGTACGTCGAAGCCGGCGTCGCGCCAGGTGCCGGCGGCGATGAGTGCCTGGTCGAGGATCGCCTCGGCGAAGGCGGGGAGCAGCCCGGATCGTTCGACCGTCTCCAGGAACCGCAGTGGGTCGATCATGCCGTGGGCGGGGTGCCGCCAGCGGGCCAGTGCCTCGGCGGCGATCACCTCGCCGGTGCCGAGGTCGACGATGGGTTGGAAGTTGACGATGAATTCCTGGTCGGCGACGGCGCGGGGCAGTTCTCCGCCCAGGGCCAGTCGACCCAGGTCGGCGGTGTCCCGGGCGGATGCGTAGGTGGCGACCCGTTGCCCGGCCCGTTTGGCCTGGTACATCGCCACATCGGCGCGGCGCAGCAATTCGACCATCCCGCCGGCGGCCGGCGCGACGGCGATACCGCCGCTGGCCTCGACACTGATCTGGAGGCCTTCGATGTGGAAGGGTTCGTGCAGCGCCGCCAGCAGGGTCTCGGCCCGGGGTGCGGCCACCGCCGGGGCGGGCAGGGTGCGCAGCAGTACGGCGAATTCGTCGCCACCGAGCCGGGCGACCAGGTCGCCTGTGCTGGCTGCGGCGCGGAGTCGTTCGGCCACCTGGATCAGCATCTGGTCACCGGCGGCGTGCCCCAGGGTGTCGTTGACCTCCTTGAAGTGGTTGAGGTCGATGAGGACCAGGGCGGTGACCCCGTCGGCGTGCCGCTGGTGCAGTTGTTTGTTGCCTTCGTCGAGCAGCTGCCGCCGATTGGCCAGCCCGGTCAGCGCGTCGTGGGCGGCGGCGTGGGCGTGGGCCTGCGCCACCCGGGCGAGTTCGGCGTACGCCTGGGCGTTGCGCACCGCGGTGCACAGCGCCGAGGCGAAGGTACGCAGGGTGTAGCGTTCCCGTTCGTTGAGCTGCACGGTGCCCCGGAAGCGCAGCCGCAGCTCACCCACGTCGATGGACCGGTCGTGTCCCTCCAGGGGTGCGGGCACGACCGTGCCGGGTGTGGCGGGGGCCTCGGTGGTGGGGCCGTCGTAGCTGATCCCCTCGCTGCTGCCCCGGACCAGCCGGGCGTCGTCGCGGAGTTCCACCTCCACCTCGTCGGCGGAGAAGAGTTCGGCGGCCCGGGTGACCGCGGTGGTGAGGACCTCGTCCAGCTTGACGACATTGAGGGCGTCCGTGGTCTGGGCGAGGCGCTGCCAGGCCTGCTGCTCGGTGCGGGTGCGGACCCGGGCCAGGTAGAGCAGGTGCAGGCAGAGGACCAGCGGGGGTACGGCGAGGAGCATCCGGATGTCGGTCTTGATCATCAGGACGGTGCCGATGATGACGACCAGGCGGGTGACGGTGGCGGCCAGCCGCAGGCCCCAGTCCTCGCGGAACAACTTTCCCAGCGAGGTGCCGGTGGCCATCGCGATGACCGGCAGGGTGACGAACTCGTCGAGCAGTACGGCGGCGAGGTAGGCGGCCGTCAGCGGGACGATGGTGCTGGCGATGTCGGAGTTCGTCGGGGGCCACTGGAACAGCTGGAGGACCAGGCTGGCGGCGGTGGCGACCAGCATGTTCTTGCCGATGCCGAAGAACTGTTTGATCGGCGGGAGCCGGATCAGGGTGGTGGCGATCGCCACGCCGAAGCCGGTGGCGAGGATGACCACGGACGGGGGTGCCACCACCAGGCCGATCACGATCGCCGTCTCGGTCCAGGCGATGTGGTGGTTGGTGGAGCGGATCCGGATCCGGACCTTGAAGATGAAGCCGAGCGCCACCAGGGTGATCAGTACGGGCCAGAGGAGGGTGGCCCTCAGGGCGCCGTAGTTGGGCAGGTGGGCGACCGAGACGGCGCCGGCGATTGCGGCCATAACGACGACGAGACCGACTAGCGGCCGTAGCCGCCGATCGGTCCCGGTCTGTCGGTCTTGCGAAGTCAACCGTCATCCCCATTCGTCACCGAGGGGCTGCGCTCCGCAAGCGTACTGCGCCTGCTTCTCATCGAGAAGCAGGACTCACGCCCATTCGTGCGAGTTCATTTCGACCCCCAGCTCTATTCGGCTTGTGCTGCTGCCGAATCTAGAGCGACTTGGGCCCGGTTGGTACCAAAAGATGTCGTATTGCGCAGAATGGGCCAATACGGCAATTCTCTGTCACGTTCCGTTCCCAGGGCCCTGACGGAGGGTCGACTCCGCCCATTGGGTTGTTTCGACTTCCGGCCTCTCCGTTGGCGGGAATTCCTGGTCGGCCTAGTGTCCCCAGGCTGGTTTGCTGGCTACATCATCGCTTCGGTCGGGATCGCCGCAACCGGCAGGCGGTCAGTCTGGCGGCCGAGCGCGCACAGTGATCCTAGGGCTGCTCGTCGCGGTCGCCCGCCAGGCAGGCCTCGCCGCCGGGCCGGCAGTGGGCCGGTGGCCGAATCCACTGCGGGCGAATGCGAGATCGACATCGCCGGAGCAGCCCGGGCGCCCGTTTGCGATCAAGTTCGCCACGATCTACGGGATGTTGTTCGACTTGTGGAAGTCGGCGAGAAAATACGTACCCGGGCGGGACACCTGGAGCCGGCATTGGATCTCCAGGAAGTCGACCGCTCGATGCACGCCGACACTGCGGTCCTTCCAACAGGAATGAGTCGGCCGGACCTGTCGGCGCGCGGCAGAGCTGACTCATCACGGCTCTTCGAAGTTAGGCGGGGTTGAGGTGTCCGCGGTGGCGTCGGGTTGTCGCGGTGCGGGTGCGTAATCGCTGGTTTTCGGGGTTGCGGAAGC
>NZ_JBEYUI010000014.1:0-176780 GCF_040643455.1 Micromonospora sp. NPDC047134 | reverse complement strand
TACCGAACAGGTACAGGATCAGGTCACGATCGATCGAGATACGGCCGAAGTCCATGGCCACCGTGGTGGTCGTCTTCCCCGGCACCTGCCGGGTGCCGTCGACGCCCACCCCGGCGGAAGTCATGATGGCCTCGGTGGTCAGCGGCGTGATCTCCGAGACCGAACCGACCAGCGTCGTCTTGCCGACGCCGAATCCGCCGGCGATAACGATCTTCGCCGACGTCACGCGCCCGCTCGGGACCGGCGGCCGGTGCGACATGTCAGAGCCTGCGAAGTCCACTCAGCACCCTCTCCAGCAGTTCAGTGCCCACCGCGTCGTCCGAGTCGTCCAGGATGGTCGGCTCGTGGACCGCGACCAGGCCGTCCGTCGCCATGTCGGCGATGAGCACCCGGGCCACCCCGAGCGGAAGCTGCATCCGCGCCGCGATCTCGGCGAGCGACTGCACGCGTCCGTCACACAGCGCGGCGATGTACTGGTGTTCACGGCCTTGACCAGCGTTGCCAGTGGCAACGGCCCGACCGCGCACCGTCGTCTCGACCAACGCCTCCAAGGCGATGTCGAGGCGGGGACGGGTACGACCGCGGGTAACGGCGTAGGGACGGACCAACGCACCGGTCGGCTCGTCACGATCCATGTCGCCGCTCACCTCCTTCGTACCCGGCACCGGAAACCACCGGTGCTACCCGTCGTATGCAGTGTTGTCGCCCCGCCCGCCCCACCGGCTGGCGTGACGATCAGCCCATCATCCCCACAGCCGTACGCGGCTGCGGGGTCAGGGCGTCGCCCACCCGGTCCACGAGCAGGGCCATCTCGTAGCCGACCTGTCCCACGTCGCAGCTGCGGGCCGCGAGCACCGCGAACGACGACCCGTCGGAGATCGACATCAGGAACAGGAAGCCGTTGTCCATCTCGACCACGGTCTGCAACACGGCACCGCCCTCGAAGCACCGGGCCGCGCCCTGGGTCAGGCTGACCAGGCCGGAGGCGATCGCCGCCAGCTGGTCCGCCCGGTCCCGGGGAAGGTCGCGTGACGACGCCAGGAGCAGGCCGTCCGCGGAGACGGCGACCGCGTGGGCGACACCGGGTACCCGATCGGCGAAGTTGGCCAGCAGCCAACCGAGATCCTGCGTACTAGTCATCCTTCTTGCTCCTTCTGCCTGCTCCCGGCCACCGGGCCTGAGCCAGACTGCGAGGATTGCGGCCCGCCCGGAGTCCCCTCCGGGCCGGTCGGGTTGCCGTCCGACGGGTTGTTGCGCCCCCGCTGGACACCCCGGTGATAGGCGGAAAGCAGCCCGCGCACCGATTCCGGGTTGCGTCGCTGCACCGAGTTGGTGGGCTTCTCCACCGCGCCCGGAACGAGCTGCGCCATCGGCGTGCGCTTGGGCAGCCCGGTCTGGGTGGTGCCGGCGGCCGGCGCCTGACTGGCGGCGGAGGCCGCCCGCCAACCGTCGTCGGCCGCAGTCTGCCACACGCTCTCCGGCGATGGCGGACGGAAGGCGGGTCGGCTTTCGGCAGCACCGGGGCGCAGGCCGCCGTTCGCTGCGGTGCCGTTCCCACCCGGCCCGCCTGCGGCCGTCGGAGTCTCTGCCATCGGTGCGTTACCTGTCGTCCCGGTCTGGTTCTGCTGGCTGGGCCGACCGGCGGTGTCGACCGTGGAGAACTGCTGGGTAGGTGCCCCGTTCGCCGCCGGCTGGCGGGCACCTGCGGACTCTTCCGGGCCGGAACGGCGGGTACGGAACCACGCCGACTCGAGCTCCCGGAAGATCGGCAGCTCCATCGTCTCATCCGCGTACCGCTGCCGGTTCTGCACCTGCGGCGGCGTGGGGATGGTCGGCGGGGCCGGCCGGGCAGGGGGTGCCGGCTGTGCTGCCGGACGCGGCACCCGAGGCAGCTCCGTGGTCATGTCCAGGGCGGCGGCCAGCCGCTCCGGCACGGCCGGGGCCGGAGGCTCACCGGCGACCGGCGGCCAGGCCGGTGGCGCCGAGGTGGCCGGGCCGGCCGAGACCGGACGCTGGGGCAAGGAGCTACCGGGCGGAGGCGAGATCGGTGCGGCCGAAACCGGTTGACCGGAGACCGGTTGACCGGAGACCGGGGCCGCCGAGACCGGCGGGGCGGAGTACGGCGTGCCCGAGACCGGCGGCGAGGAGACCGGTGGGATGGGTGGTGCCGACACCGCGGGCGGAGCGTACGGCCCGACCTCGGGGCTGCTCGGCAGCTGACGGGGGATGGCGTGCTGCCCGCCGCCACCCTGCTCCTCGGCGGCCCGCCGCTGCGGCAGCGGATCGGTCGGCTGGCCGTTGCTGGAGCGGGGGGTGAAGCTGTTGGCACCGCCGGTGACGCCGCTGGCGCCGGTGAGGTCCGACCAGGCGGGCAGGTTGCCGGCACCGGCCACGGTGGCCGGGTTGCCCGCACCGTTGCGGTTGGCCGGCTCGAAGGGCCGACCGCCCAGGGTCACCTGGTTACCGGAGCCGCCGACCCCCGGTGCCGGGGCGGCCGGGTTCGCCGGCGCGCTCGGGCCGTTGCCCAGGGCGGGCAGGGCCCCGAAGGCGGGGGCCGGTCCGGCCGGTGCGGGCAGGGCGGCGGGCTGCGGGCCACGGCCCGAGAGGGCCCGGGGCACCAGCACGGTGGGGGGCAGGGTGACATCAGCCACCGTGCCGCGATCGGTGCCGGGGCGCAGCTCGACCTTGACGGTGTGCCGGGAGGCCAGCCGGGCGACCACGACCAGGCCCATCATCCGGGAGACCGCCACGTCCACCTGGGGCGGAGTGGCCAGTCGTTCGTTCAGGTCGGTCAACTGCTCGGGGCTGATCCCGATGCCCCGGTCCTCGACGTACAGGGAGGCGCGGTCGCCGACCCGGCGGGCCTCGACCAGCACCTGCGAATCCGGCGGCGAGAAGGCGGTGGCGTTGTCGAACAGCTCGGCGACGAGGTGCACGAGGTCGTTCACCGCATGCGCGGCCACCTCGATGTCGCGGTCGATCACCCCGAACTCGATCCGGGTGTAGTGCTCGACCTCCGACTGGGCGGCGCGCAGCACGTCGATCAGGGCGGCCGGCTCACGCTGCACCCGGGTCGAGTCGGCACCGGCGAGGACCAGCAGGTTCTCGTCGTTGCGGCGCATCCGGGTGGCCAGGTGGTCCAGCTGGAACAGCTCGGCCAGCCGGTCCGGGTCCTCCTCGCCGCGCTCCAGCCGGTCCAGGTGCCCGATCAGCCGGTCGACCAGAATCTGCGACCGGCGAGCCAGGTTGACGAACATGGTGGCCACCGATGCCCGCAGCGCGGCCTGCTCGGCGGCGGTACGGACGGCCTCCAGGTGGACCGCGTTGAAGGCCTCGGTCACCTGACCGAACTCGTCGCGGCTGCGGACCGGCAGCGGCTCGGCGATCTGGTTGGCCAACTGCACCGGGGAGAGCTGCCCGGTGACCTGCGGATCCCGCAGTCGGGCCACGGCCTGGGGCAACCCGTACTGGGCGACGGAGAGCGCACCCTGGCGCAGTTCACGCAGCGAGCGGGCCATCGAGCGGGCCACCAGGTAGGCCAGGATGATGGCCAGCAGCAGCATGCTCAGCAGCAGACCGGTCTCCAGGAACACCTGACGCTGCACGTCGGAGCGGAGCTCCGCGGCCTGGGTCTGCACGTCGGAGTCGAACTTCGCCTCCACCGTACGGATCAGCTTGCCGTTGGCGACCAGCGCGGCGTCCCACTGGTCGGCGTTGAAGGAGACCCCGGAGAGATCCGGGGAGGTGTCCGCGTTGACCTGGCTGATGTAGATCGTGGCCTGCCGGCGGTCACCACCGCCGATGGTCTGGGCGTGGTACTCCGCCTCCTCCTCGGTGGCCACCGAGGTGAAGCTCTGCTGGGCCTGCTGCTGGCCGGTCTCGCTGGCGATGTAGTCCGTCCGCAGGGCGGAACTCATGCCCCGCTGGAGCGCCCGGTGCACCACGACCCGGCGTACGGAGAGCCACTCCTTCTCCCGGGCCACGGCGGCCGCTGCCCGCATCCGGTCGCTGAGCTCGTTGTCGCCGGCCAGCTGGCTGGCCGAGTCGCGGATGGTGAGCATCTGGTTGATCAGCTCGTCGTAGGACTGGAGGGCATCCGTGATCTTGAACTTGCCGTTGAAGACCTGGCTACGGGTGCCCGGCAGGTCGGTCAGCCGCCCGTCGATCTGGTTGAGCAGCCCGGCGAGGCTGGCCGGCAGGTCGGTGAGCTCGGACCGCTGCTGGGAGTAGGGGACCTTGAACTCGTCGACCCGGTTCGACACCTCGTTGTAGAGGGCGGTGTACTTCTTCTTCTCTTCCGGCTCGGGCTGCCCCTGCTGCTGCGGCGGCACCCCCAGCAGCAGCACCGCTGCGGTCCGCTCGTCCTGCAGGCCGTCCACCAGGGCACCGGAGTGGCCGATGAGCTGGGCGAGGTCACCAGCACGGTTGGCGTCACCCAGCGAATCCAGGTGGTCCAACAGGCCGCTGGTGCCCACGACGACCGTGGCGATGGTCGGCACGATCATGATGAGACCGAGCTTTGACCAGATCGGCATGTCGCGGAGCCGACCAGTCGGCCGGCCCAGACGCGACAGGAAGGAACCTGCCGTCTTCGGCCGTTTGCTCACGTCACCGCCCTCGTGATTGCAGCGTCCGCGTTGCCTCCGGGCAACGCCCAGCAGCCGACCCGGTGGGTCGGACCATCCGAGATTCCATCACGCCCGTCGACAAAGAGAAAGCCCAGGTTGGCCCTAGCTGGCGGTGTGATGAGATGTTGATGCAATTTGATCGCGGTCCGTCTGTCCGGAGTCACTTAAAGTAATGAGCACCATGCGCCGAGTCGTCCTACTTGCCGGTCCTTCTGGCTCTGGAAAGTCGTACATAGCGCGTCAAACGGGACTTCCTGTCCTCTGCCTGGACGACTTCTACAAGGACGGCGATGACCCTACGTTACCTCGACGGAACGGGCAGATCGACTGGGAATCGCCCGCTTCCTGGGATGCCGTCACTGCCGTGGAGACCATTGCCCAACTGGTTCGTCACGGTCAGGCAGACGTGCCGGTCTATGCCATAAATGAGGATCGCCGGGTGACCACCCGACGATTTGATCTGGCCGATGCGCCACTTTTCGTCGCCGAAGGGATTTTCGCTGCCGAGATCGTCGAGGAATGCCGACAACGCGGCCTGCTGGCCGGGGCGTACGCCCTGCGTCGGCCGCGTGGGGCGACCTTCCTGCGACGGTTGAGCCGGGATCTCGCCGAGCAGCGCAAGGGCCCCCGGGTGCTGCTGCGGCGCGGGATGGCCCTGCTGCGCGCCGAACCGGCCGTGCTGCGTCGACAGACCGGCCTCGGCGCGGAGGCGGCCCGCGGCCGGGAGGTGCTGCGCCGGGTGGCCCACCTGCGCGCCGCAGGTGGGCCACCCGTGCGGTGAGGCCGGGCCCCGGCTCTCAGCCCAGCAGCTTCGCGTACGCCGGCTTGATCACCTCGTCGATGATCTGAAGGCGCTCGTCGAAGGGGATGAAGGCGCTCTTCATCGCGTTGATGGTGAACCACTGCAACTCGCGCCAGCCGTAGCCGAAGGCGTCGCAGAGCAGGGCCATCTCCCGGGAGACCGAGGTGCCGCTCATCAACCGGTTGTCGGTGTTGACGGTCACCCGGAACCGCAGGTCACGGAGCAGTCCGATCGGGTGCTCGGCGATCGAGGGGGCAGCCCCGGTCTGCACGTTCGACGAGGGGCACAACTCCAGCGGGATGCGCTTGTCCCGCACGTACGCGGCCAGCCGACCGAGCACCGGCTGGGCACCGGGGGTGATGTCGTCGACGATGCGTACCCCGTGGCCCAGGCGGTCCGCCCCGCACCACTGGATGGCCTGCCAGATCGAGGGCAGCCCGAAGGCCTCACCGGCGTGGATGGTGAAGTGGAAGTTCTCCCGCTGGAGGTATTCGAAGGCGTCCAGGTGCCGGGTGGGCGGGAAGCCCGCCTCCGCCCCGGCGATGTCGAAGCCGACCACCCCGTGGTCGCGGTGCCGGACGGCCAACTCGGCGATCTCCTGCGAGCGGGCCGCGTGCCGCATCGCGGTCAGCAGGGTGCCGACCCGGATCGGGGTACCGGACTCGGCGGCCAGGGCGCTGCCCTCGGCGAACCCGGCCAGCACCGCCTCGACCACCTCGTCCAGGCTCAGGTCCCGTTCCAGGTGCTGCTCCGGCGCGAACCGCACCTCGGCGTAGACCACCCCGTCGGCGGCCAGGTCCAGGGCGCACTCCCGGGCCACCCGACGCAGCGCGGCGGGGGTCTGCATCACGGCCACGGTGTGCGCGAAGGTCTCCAGGTAACGCTCCAACGACCCGGAGTCGGCCGCCGCCACGAACCACCGGCCCAACTCCTGGGGGTCGGTGGTGGGCAGCGGATGTCCGATCTCGGCAGCCAGGTCGATGATCGTCGCAGGTCGCAGGCCGCCGTCCAGGTGGTCGTGCAGCAGCGCCTTGGGTGCCTTGACGATGTCCTCGTACCGCAGAGTCGTGACCATGCTCTGACCCTAGTACCCTGCGCCGACCCTCCCCAGCCGACAGCGGGGACAATGGCCGGGTGACCGCAGTTGGACCGGATCCCCGGGTCGTCGAGCGCCTGCGTTGCCCGGTCTGCGGCGAGGGGCTGACCATCACCGCCGATGGCGGCCAGGCCCTGCGCTGTCCACGCCGGCACAGCTTCGACATCGCCCGGCAGGGCTACGTCAACCTGCTGACCGGTAGGGCCCCGCACCTCGGCGACACGACGGAGATGGTCGCCGCGCGGGCCCAGTTCCTGGCCGCCGGCCACTACGACATCATCTCCACCGCCCTGGCCGAGGCCGCCGCGCGCCACCTACCCTCCCCACCCGCCGGTACGGCGCGGGCGTACCCCCTGGTGGTGGATGCCGGAGCGGGCACCGGTCGGCACCTCGCGGCGGTGCTGGCGGCGGTGCCGGCGGCGGTCGGTCTGGCGCTGGACATCGCCAAGCCCGCGGTACGCCGGGCCGCCCGGGCACACCCGCGCGGCAGCGCCGCCCTGGCCGACACCTGGCAGCGGCTGCCGTTGGCGGACGCCTCGGTGGCGCTGCTGCTGAACGTCTTCGCCCCCCGCAACGGGCCGGAGTTCCGCCGGGTCATCGACCCGGCCGGGCGGCTGCTGGTGGTCACCCCGACCGCCGAGCACCTGACCGAACTGGTCGACGCCCTGGGTCTGCTGCGGGTCGACCCGGCCAAGGTGGACCGGGTGGCGGCCAGCCTGGGGGACCACTTTGTCGAGGAGTCCAGCACTGTGCACCGGCAGGAGCTGACCCTGTCGCATGCGGAGGTGGCCACCCTGGTCGGCATGGGGCCGAGCGCCTGGCACGCCGACCCGGCGGGGTTGGCCGACCGGATCGGGGGCCTGGGTGAGCCGGTCCGGGTGCGGATGGCGGTCCGGCTGGGGGTGTACCGCCCCCGCTAGGTGGAGAGATCCACCTCTTCCCAACCCGGGGGTTCGTCGTGGTACGGCCCGCGCAGGATCACCGCCCACTCCAGGGCCCATCGTCGCTGGCCGATCGCGTTGGCGTCGACCAGGCCGGGCAGCACCCCACCGGCCCGGTCCACCTCCAGGTAAGCCCAGTCCAGGCAGTAGTGCAGGTCCAGCAGGGCCGCCGCGTCCGCCGGATGTTGCGGCGCGGTCAGGATGCGGGAGCGCCACTGCGGGAAGGTCTCCCCCTCGACGATGTTCGGCAGTCGCTCCACCAGCCGCTCGTCCACCGCCAGGGTGGGGTCCAGCTGCTTGGTCAGGCCGAGCACCCAGGCCAGCGAGAACACCGCGTCGTGGTGCAGGACGAACGAACGGTGGTCCCCCTTGGCCCCGGTGACGAACTGGAACTCCGGCGGGGTGACCATCTCCACCAGGTGCGAGGCCAGCAGCCAACTCATCGCCGCCCGGGCCGGCATGCCGAAGCAGCGGGCCAGGATCAGATGCAGTACCGCGATCCGCGCCTCGATCTCCACGGTGGGCCGCAGCTCGATCCGGTCGCCCGGCTCCCACACCAGCGGAAACTGCGGAGGTGGCAGCGGCAGCCCCAACCGGGACAGCTCCTCCAGGCTCGCCTCACGCACTTCCCGGGGGTCCGGGGCAGGAACGATCACAGCAAGATCCCTGTCTGCTAACGGCCTCGCGGCGCCGGCGGGCCCCCCTGGCCTGCGAGAGTAGCGGCCCGAATGGTCGGGCACCATGGGTCAAGAGGGCGGGTCGACTCACTCGATTCGTTCGATCACCAGCGGGGTCGATGCCGGTGGCTGCGCCGCCACGGTCACCGCCGAGGCCGCCTGCGCCAGTGCGGCCGGGATGCTCTCGGCCCGCTCGGCGCGCAACTCGTACAGCGGCTCGCCGGCCCGCACCGGGTCACCGGGGCGCTTGTGCAGCACCACCCCCGCGGGCACGCTGACCGGGTCCTCCTTGCGGGCCCGGCCGGCACCCAGTCGCCAGGCCGCAACCCCCATGGCGTACGCGTCGATCGCCGCCACGTACCCGTCGGAGTCCGCCCGGACCACCTCCACCTCGGGGGCCTGGGGCATCGGGGCGTCCGGGTCGCCACCCTGGGCGCGGATCATCGCGCGCCACACGTCCATCGCCCGCCCGTCCCGCAGGGCGGCGGCCGGATCGGCGTCGGTCAGCCCGGCGGCGTCGAGCATCTCCCGGGCCAGGGCCAGGGTCAGTTCCACCACGTCGGCGGGGCCGCCTCCGGCGAGCACCTCGACGGACTCGGTCACCTCCACCCCGTTGCCGATGGTCAGGCCTAGGGGGGTGGACATGTCGGTGAGCAGGGCCACGGTCTTCACCCCGTGCGCGCCACCCAGTTCGACCATGGTCCGGGCCAGTTCCCGGGCATCGTCGACGGACTTCATGAACGCGCCGGAGCCGACCTTCACGTCGAGCACCAGGGCCCCGGTGCCCTCGGCGATCTTCTTGCTCATGATCGAGCTGGCGATCAGCGGAATCGCCTCCACCGTGCCGGTGACGTCGCGCAGCGCGTACAGCTTGCGGTCGGCCGGGGCCAGCCCCGACCCGGCGGCGCAGATGACCGCGCCGATGTCGCGCAGCTGCGCGATGAACTCCTGGTTGCTCAGCGCGGCCCGCCACCCGGGAATGGACTCCAGTTTGTCCAGGGTGCCGCCGGTGTGCCCCAGCCCTCGGCCGGACAGCTGCGGCACGGCCGCACCGCAGGCCGCCACCAGCGGGGTCAACGGCAGAGTGATCTTGTCGCCGACCCCACCGGTGGAGTGCTTGTCGACGGTGGGCCGGGCCACCGAGGACAGATCAAGCCGCTCACCGCTGGCGATCATCGCGGCGGTCCACCGGGCGATCTCCGCCGGGGTCATCCCGTTGAGCAGGATCGCCATGGCCAGCGCCGACATCTGCTCGTCGGCCACCGCCCCCCGGGTGTACGCATCCACCACCCAGTCGATCTGCGAGTCGGAGAGCACCCCCCCGTCCCGCTTCACCCGAATAACATCAACCGCCGCAAACCCACTCATCAGACAGCTCTTCCCTAGTCGCATGGTGATACCGGTTCGCCCACCGCACCCACCGAGGGGATGGGCCGACCGGGACCGGCGGAGGGATCAAGCCTGACCGCCCGGAGCCGGTCCCGGTCGGCCCATCCCCCCAAGCTCAGCCACCCCAACGATCCGGAATCTCCGCCGGCGACTCACCCTCACCAGCCCAGAAGATCGCGCCGGAAGCGTCCACCACCACGACCCGAGGCGTCCGCGCCAACCCCCAGCTGATCGCCTCAGCCGGATCGCCCCAGCTCGGCCCCTCCTCCAGCACCCCGGTCTCGGCCCCCGCGTCCTCGCCGGAGGACCGTTCCCAGTACGCCGTCCAGATCTGCTGCCCGGCGGACAGGTCGGGGTGTACGAAGACGGTGCCCCGGCCACGCCAGGCGGCCAACCGGGCGGGTACCTCCGGCACCGACTGCTCGCCGGTCACCGCCTCCAGGTCGCCCACGTCGAAGGCGTGCGGCAGCAGTTCGGACATCGGCAGCGGGCCGCTCCTGGCCTCGATCAGGCAGTCCGGTCCACCCTGTTCCCAGAGCAGCTGCCGGCACCGTCCGCACGGCATCAGCGGCTCACCGGTGGCGTCGACGCAGGACAGCGCGACGATCCGGCCTCCCCCGGTGGCGTGCAGGGAGGAGACCACCCCGCATTCGGCGCAGAGCACCACGCCGTACGCGGCGTTCTCGACGTTGCAGCCGACCACGATCCGGCCGTCGTCGACAAGCGCCGCCGCTCCCACCGGGAAGTTCGAGTACGGCACGTACGCGTGCCGCATCACCTCGGTGGCCGCGGCCCGCAGCCGCCCCCAGTCGATCTCCATGGTCTGCTCCCTGGCTCAGCCCTTGATGTACGGCTTACCGTCCGCGGCCGGTGCCCGCACCCGGCCGACCAGTCCGGCCACCGCCAGGATGGTCGCAAGGTACGGCAGCATGGCCAGGAACTGGCCGGGGATGATGCTGTTGATCGCGCCCAGGTAGGTGGCCAACTGGTCGGCGAAGCCGAAGAAGAGGGCGGCGAGCAGCGCCCCGGTCGGACTCCACCGGCCGAAGATCAGCGCAGCCAGGGCGATGAAGCCCTTGCCGCCGATCATGTTCTTGGTGAACGAGTAGAGCGCCAGGGTGTACGAGGCACCGCCGATGCCGGCGATCGCCCCGGCCAGGATCACGTTGCGGTAGCGCAGCCCGAGCACCTTCACGCCGAGGGTGTCCGCCGCCGTCGGGTGCTCACCGACCGAACGGGTCCGCAGCCCCCACCGGGTACGGAACAGCGCGATATGGATGACGAGCACCAGCAGCAGGGCGAGGTAGAGGAAGATGTTGCCCCGGAACAGCGCCGGGCCCAGCAGCGGGATGTCCGACAGCAGCGGGATCTCCCAGTTGCTGAACCGGGGGGCGCTGTTGTAGCGCTCCGAGTTGGTCTGCATCAGCCGCTCGTAGAGGAAGCCGGTGATGCCGAGCGCCAGCAGGTTCAGCACGATGCCCATGACCACCTGGTCGACCAGGTATTTGATGGAGAAGACGGCCAGCAGCAGCGAGATGAAGGAGCCGCCGATCGCGGCGGCGACCAGACCGACCCAGACGTTGCCGCTGATGCTGCCGAACAGCGCGCCGCTGAACGCCCCCATCAGCAACTGCCCCTCGATGGCCACGTTCACCACGCCGGACCGCTCGCAGAGCACCCCGGCCAGCGCGCCGAAGATCAGCGGCAGGGCCAGCAGGAAGGTGCCCCGCACGATGTTCACCAGGGGCATGAAGTTCTGCCCGGCCGGCGCGGCGGAGACCTGCCAGCACAGGAAGGAGAGCACGAAGGCGACCAGGCCCACCGCGAGCACCGGGAGGAACCAGCGCTTCGGCAGCCGGGTGAGCATCGCCGCACCGGCGGCCAGGGTGATCAGCCCGAAGACGATCGCACCGACCGTGCCGTTGACCTCCAGCGCCGCTCCGGCGGCGTCCTCGCTGAGGGTGAAGTGGGCCTGCTCGCCGGTGGCCAGGGCACCGAACAGCACCGTGGCCAGCAGGCCGAGCGCCAGCAGCACCACACCGACCTTGCGGGTACGGGTCCAGAATCCCTCGTCGACCGAGGCGACCGCGACGTCGGGAACAGCCATGGTGGACATGCCTCACCAGCCCTTCGCGAGGCTCGTCTGGAGCCGGGCGGCGCGGGCGGCCCGGAGCTGGAAGATCGCCTTCACCAGGGCGGGGGCGGCGATGAAGATGACGATCAGCGCCTGAAGCACGGTGACGAGTTCCAGCGAGATCCCGGAGTACGACTGCATCCGGTTGCCGCCGGCCTGCAGTGCGCCGAACAGCAGCGCGGCCATTGCGACGCCCCACGGTTTCACCCGGCCGAGCAGGGCGATCAGGATGCCGTCGAAGCCGATCTGGGCGATCACCAGGGGGGTCAGCGCGGCGGCCGTGGTGCCGAGCACCATCTGCGAACCGCCGAGCCCGGCGAGGATCCCGGCGAAGACCATGACCAGGACGTAAGTACGGGTGACGCTGATGCCGGCGGTCCGGGCCGCATCCGGGTTGGCCCCCACCGCTCGCAGTTCGAAGCCGAGGGTGGAGCGGTTGAGCAGCCAGGCGACCGCCCAGGTGGCCAGCACCGCCAGGAAGATGCCGGCGTGCGCCCGCAGCGGCTCGCCGAAGAGGCGGGGCAGTTGGGCGGAGGCGTCCACCGGCCGGCTGATCGCGTCGGTGCGGTTCGGGTCCTGCACCCCGTTCTGCAGGATCAGCCAGGTCAGGAAGTAGACCGCGATGTAGTTGAGCATGATCGTATTGATCACCTCGTGGGCGCCGGTTCGCGCCTTGAGGATGCCCGGGATGAAGCCCCAGATGGCGCCGCCGAGCGCGCCGGCGAGCACCGCGACCAGCAGGTGCAACCCGGGCGGCAGCGGCAGCAGGAAGCCGGCCAGGGCGGCCAGCACGACGCCCATGACGGCCTGCCCCTGGGCCCCGATGTTGAACAGGCCGCCCCGGAAGGCGAGCGCCACCGACAGGCCGGTGAAGACCAGGGGGGCGGTGTACGTGAGGGTCTCCGAGATCGGATGCAACGCGGCGGTGAGGGTGGTCGCTCCCGGATCGAAGACGGAGCCCTTGAACAGGTTCGCGTACGCCTCACTGACCAGGGTCCAACTGGAGTTGATCGCGTCCGAGGGGCGGGCCGTGATGTAGGCGTAGGTGGCCAGCACGTCCGGATCGGAGATGATCATCAGGATGGCGCCGACGACCATCGCCAGCACCAGCGACAGCACGGTCACCGTGAAGGTGTTGGCGGCCCACAGGTTCTCCAGGAACAGCCGTCCCAGGGTGGGCCGCGGCTCCGGGCTGGTCGGCGTGGTGGCGGCCTCGGCCTGCTCGGTGTTGTCGAGCGCGCTGTGGGCGGCCTGCTCCGGGCTCGCCGGCTCCTTGTCCGGGGAGCCGGGCTGAAGGTTGTCGGTCATGCCTTCTCGTCCTCGTTGCCTGGCCCCTCGGGACCGGAAGCCACCTCGTCCGTGGTCGCCGTGACGTCGCGGTCGGTGGTCGCGGTGACGCCCCCGCCGGAGACAGTGTCGGCATCGGTGGTCGCGTCCCGGCCGTCGGCGACCGGGTCGGCCCCGGGTGCTTCACCCTCGGTGCCGGGCATGATGCCGGCCATCAGCAGGCCGATCTCCTCGCGTGGGGTGTCCGGGCCGACGATGCCGATGACCCGGCCGCGATACATCACCGCGATCCGGTCGGCCAGCCCGATCACCTCGTCGAGTTCGCTGGAGACCACCAGCACGGCGGTGCCGATGTCCCGCTCGCGGATGATCCGGCTGTGGATGAACTCGATCGAGCCCACGTCCACCCCCCGGGTGGGCTGGGCGGCGATGAAGAGCTTCAGAGGCCGGGACAGTTCCCGGGCCACGATCACCTTCTGCTGGTTGCCGCCGGAGAGGGTGCCGACCGGCGCCTGGGCAGACGAGGTACGAACGTCGAACTGCTCGATTCGCTCCTTGGCCGACCTGGCGATCGCCTCCGGCTTGATCGACAGGCCCCGGCCGAACGGGGGCCGGTCGTAGATGTCCAGGACCAGGTTCTCCGCCACGGAGAACTCCTTGACCAGACCGTCCACGCTGCGGTCCTCCGGGACGTAGCCGACGCCCGCCCGCAACACCTTCTTGGTCGACCAGCCGTCGACGCGCTTCCCGTCGAGGCTCACCGTGCCGGCGAGCACCGGACGCAAGCCCATGATCGCCTCGACCAGTTCGGTCTGACCGTTGCCCTGCACTCCCGCGATGCCGAGCACCTCGCCTGCGCGTACCGTCAGGTCGACACCGTCCACCGCGCGGATCTGCCGGTCGTCGTCGACGACCAGGCCGGCGACCTCCAGGACCGGCTCACCGGCGGTGGCCGGGGCCTTGTCCACGGTTAGTCGGACGGTACGGCCGACCATCAGGGCGGCCAACTCGTCGCGGCTGGCCTGCGGGGAGGCCGTGCCCACGGTCCTGCCGCGCCGGATCACGGTGATCCGGTCGGCGATCGCCTTCACCTCGCCGAGCTTGTGGGTGATGAAGACGATCGACTTGCCGGCGGCCTTGAGCGACCGCATCACGGCGAGCAGTTCCTCGGTCTCCTGCGGGGTTAGCACCGCGGTCGGCTCGTCGAGGATGAGCAGGTCCACGTCGCGGGTCAGCGCCTTGACGATCTCCACCCGCTGCTGCACACCCACCGGCAGGTCCTCGATCACCGCGTCCGGGTCGACCCGCAGGTTGTACCGCTCGGACACCTCGGCGACCTCGCGCCGGGCCCGGCGCCGGTCCAGGAAACCGGCGATGCCACCGCGCACCTGCTCGGCACCGAGCATGACGTTCTCGGTGACGGTGAAGACCGGTACGAGCATGAAGTGCTGGTGCACCATGCCGATGCCGGCCGCGATGGCGTCGGAGGGGCCGCGCAGCTTCAACGGCTTGCCGTCGACCAGAATCTCGCCCTCGTCCGGCTGGTAGAGCCCGTAGAGCACGTTCATCAGGGTCGACTTGCCGGCACCGTTCTCGCCGAGCAGGGCGTGAATCTCTCCAGGCTCCACCGTCAGATCGATGTGGTCGTTGGCGACCAGATCACCGAACCGCTTGGTGATGCCGCGCAGTTCGAGTCTCAGCGCAACCTCCTGGAGTGCGAAGCGATGGTGCAGCGTAGCCGCTGACGACCGGGGTGTGACGCCGACCCGGACCGGGGTGCGCCACCGGCCGCCCCGGCAGCGGGGGTTACCCGCCGCCGGGGCGGCCGGATCATGCTGTGGCTCGGCTGGCCGCCCGCCTGCGGTGATCGTCCCATCGCAGGCAGGCGACCAAGGGTCACTTCGGCTGGGCGGCCGACTCGACCTTGACGGTGCCGGCGACGATGTCCGCCTTCAGCTTCTCGACCTCGGCCTTGAGCTCGGCCGGGACCTTGCTGTCGAACTCGTGGAACGGGGCGATCGAGACGCCGTTGTTGGCCAGGGTGCCGACGAAGCCCTCCTCGGCGTTGAGCTTCTCGCCACCGGCGGCCTTGAGCACGGCGTCCTTGACGGCGTCCGGCATGTTCTTCACCACGGTGGTCAGGATCGCCGCGCAGTTCTGGGTGCTCTCGCAGCCGTCGACGTCCACCCAGATGGCGGTGTACTTGCCGCCCGAGGCCTGGGCCGCGGCGGTGGTGCCGAGGCCGGCGCCACCGGCGACCGGCATGATGATGTCCGCGCCCTGGGCGACCAGCGCGTCGCTGACCTTCTTGCCGTCGTCCTGCTTCTCGAAGGTGTTGGCGAAGGAGCCGTTCTGGGTCGCCTTGTTCCAACCGAGGGCCTGGACGTTGGCGCCCTTGGCCTTGTTGTAGTGGGCGACGCCGTCGACGAAGCCGTCCATGAAGATGGTCACCGGCGGGATCTTCACGCCGCCGTAGGTGCCCACCTTGCCGCTCTCGCTCATGCCCGCGGCTACGTAGCCGGCGAGGAAGGCGGCCTGCGCGGTGTCGAACTCCATCGGGAAGACGTTGGTCACGCCCGGGTTGGCGTCGACGATGCCGAACTGCTGGTCCGGGTTCGCCTCGGCGATCTTCTTGGTGGCGTCGCCCATCAGACCGCCGACGGCCAGGATGAAGTTGCAGTCCTGGTTGACGTACTGGGTGAGGTTCGGCTCGTAGTCCGCCTCGGCCTTGGAGGCCACGTACTTGATCTCGATGTTGCTGTTCGCGGCCTTGGCGGCCTCGAGGCCCTTCCAGGCCGAGGTGTTGAACGACTTGTCGTCGATGCCGCCGACGTCGGTGACCATGCAGGCGCTGAACTTCTCGCCGCCGGAACCGGCGTTGTTCTCCTCATCCGGAGCCTCGCCACAAGCGGCGGCGCTCAGTACGAGCCCACCCGCCGCGATGACCGAGGCAATCCGCATCCCACGCACCGAGCGCAAGACGTCTCCCTTCCCATTGCACACCGCGTGGTTGCGGTGGCTGCCCTTGAACCGGCCTGCGCTGTGCTGCCGGCATCCCACGTTACGGACGCAGAGCGTACGCCCACGCCCGCCTACCCAACGACAATCGTGCAGGACTGTTGGAGCCCCGTTACCCAGGCGTAATTCTCGGGTGGGGAACATCACGGGTTCGGCGGTCTCCGTCGGAGGTCTACAACGCGCGACAGTCGCGGACCCCTGATTCGGGCAGTTGACTGGTCGGTGGGACACGGGGCGTGCGGATGAGCCGGACGGCAGTCGGCTTCCAGGGGAATCGTCCCTGGTAGAAGCGGGTATGAACCGGTCGGCGACCCCAGCGGACAACTCCGGCCCACCACCGGTCGCCCCGGCGTGGCCCCGGCGACCGCTAACGACGAATCGGAGATAATTCCCCTGCCGCCCATTGAAGGGTATGTCGCGATATCGGGGGCTGCGACACCGACTTCAGGGGGTCGACGACGATCTGCGACGCCGGGTTCGAGGCTATCGACGTACGCTTACCGGTCTGCGCGTAGCGCCAATTATCGCTGGATGTGTCCCGCCCGAATGCGGAATTCGACTATCTGCGAAGCGGGCATTCACCGCCGCTCTCACCCCGACCGGGTTCACCGGGCCGGCACAAGCGCCGCCGACCGGGCGCGAGGCCCCATCCGGCACAAAATCCCAGGCCACACCGGCAGGTACTGCCGCACGGCAAGGGACACCATCGGGCGGTCGGGGTCCGGGCCGCCCTCGGGAATGAGTGATGCGAAGTCAAATGGGATCGGTCGGCCGACCCCTGCGGGCCGGCCGACCGATTTTCGATCAGCGCCAGAAGACCGCCACTGCCGCGTTGACCAGAGTCAGTGCCACGATGGCGAGGAAATGACCACGGTTGACGTCGGCCCGCTTGCGGGAGAAGAAGACCATCACGAAGATCGCCAGAGAGATCACGAACTTGACGACGAGCTTCGCCGGATCCGGCTCGTCACCGTCGCGCAGCGGGGCCGCCAGGCCGGTGCCGCTCAGCAGCTGGATCACCGCGCCCCAGAGCATGGCCGCGTTGATCCGGAGCTTGCCGCTGATGTATTGCGCGATCGCACCACCCAGCAACAGCGCGAACCCGATGAGGTGGATGTAGAGGAGGATGAGTCGGAGTGCTTCCATCCGCCTATCCTGCCCTATCAACGACGGTTCGTAGTAGAGCCACCTGGTCAGCCCTTCGTGCCACCGGCCGTCAGGCCGGAGACCAGGTGCTTCTGGGCGAAGAAGAAGACCAGCCCGGCCGGGACGGTCACCAGGACGGCGGCGGCCGTCAGGTACTCCCACTGCGGGTTGAACTGCGGCACGAACTGCTGCAACCCGTACGCCAGGGTGAACTTGTCGTCGGTCTGGATGAAGGCCGAGGCGTACGCCACCTCACCCCAGGCGGTGAGGAAGGTGTAGAAGGCGGTGACCGCCACGGCCGGACGGGCCAGCGGCAGCACCACCCTCCAGAAGGTGGCGAAGGGCCCGCAGCCGTCCAGGGCCGCCGCCTCGTCCAGGGAGGTGGGGATGGAGTCGAAGTAGCCCTTCAACATCCAGGCGCAGAAGGGCACCGCGATGGTCAGGTACGCGATGATCAACGCCGGCATGGTGTTGATCAGGCCCAACCGGGCCAGGATCGTGTAGATCGGCACGATCAGGATGGCCACCGGGAACATCTGGGTTACCAGGAAGACCAGCATCAGCGGACGGCGGCCCGGGAAGTTGAACCGGGACACCGCGTAACCGGTGGTGGCCGACAGGAAGATGCCGATGCTCATGGTGAAGGCCGCGACGATCACCGAGTTGAGGAACCAGCGCGGGAAGTTCGTCTCGGTCAACACGTAGCTGTAGTTGGCCAGGGTGGTGTCCCGGAACAGGGTCAACTCGCTGCTCTGGATGGCGTACCCGGGCTTGAGGGAGGAGAGCAGCACCCAGGCGATCGGGCCGATCGCGATCAGCGAGGCCAGGATCAGGGTGCCGTGCAGCAGTACGGACATCGCCGGGCTCCGCCGGCTGCGACCCGGACGAACGACCTTGCCCATCACCACACCTCGCCTTGCTTGCGCAGCACCCGCCGGTAGAACACCGAGAACACCAGCAGGATCGACAGGATCAGTACCCCGTACGTCGAGGCCAGGGAGTAGTTGCGGATGCCCTCGAAGGCGGCCCGGTAGGCACCGGTCACCAGGATCTCGCTCTGTCCGGCCGGTTGTCCCTCGGTGACCAAGAAGATGATCGGGAACATGTTGAAGGTCCAGATGGTGCCGAGCAGCACCACGGTCATGCTGACCGGACGCAGCCCGGGCAGGGTGATGTTGCGGAATCGCTGCCAGGCCGAGGCCCCGTCGATCTCGGCCGCCTCGTAGAGCTCGCTGGGGATGGTCTGCATCCCGCCGAGCAGGGCGACCATCATGAAGGGCACCCCCAGCCAGACGTTGGTGACGATGGCGGTGAGCAGGGCGGTCCACCGGTCGGCGAACCAGGAGACCGGATCGATGCCGAGGGCGGTCAGCAGCGCGTTGGCCAGGCCGAAGCGCTCGTTGAAGATGAACTTCCAGGCGAAGGCGCTGACGAAGGCCGGCACCGCCCAGGGAAGCACCAGCAGCACCCGGTAGAGCGAGCGGGCCCGCATCGGGCGGTTGAGCATGGTGGCCAGGCCAAGCCCCAGACCGAAGTGGCAGGCCACACAGACGAAGGTCCAGATCAGGGTGACGCCGGTCCACTGCCAGAACTCGCCGACCTCACCGGTGAGCACCCGCACGTAGTTGTCCAGGCCGACGAACTCCCACTTGTTGGGGTTGTCGGTGCAGACCTCGCCGCCGGTGATCGACTTGGTGCAGATCTCGGCGACCTGGTTGGCCTCGGTGAGGTTGGTGAAGGAGAGCCAGATCCCGCGGAACAGCGGGTAGAAGATCAGTACCGCCAGGACGATGACGACGGGCAGCACCATCGCCCAGGCGTACCAGTGCTTCTCCCAGCTGCGGCGCAGCCGGGAGGGACGAGCGGGTCGGCCGGGCGGCGTCGTGGGCGGCGCCGGGTCGGCTGTCACGGTGGTCATCCAGCTGCGCTCCAGAGCAGAGGGTTCGGCCGGATCGGCGGCCGTGCCGGTCGCCGATCCGCTGCCGGGTGCCGAAGGGTCACCGGCGCATCACCGGTGGGCGGGGCGGGCCCGAGAGACCCCGGGCCCGCCGAGGGTGGATCAGAGTCCGTAGCCGGGTACGACCTCGGCCTTGTACTTCTTGGCGACGTTGTCCAGCGCGGCCTTGGGGTCCTTGTTCTGGATCAGGACCTCGGTGGCCATCTGGTCGAGGGGGCCGAAGAACTGGCCGGCCTCGGGGATCCAGGGGCGACCCACGGCGGCCTCGTTGACGGCCTGGAAGGCGGCCACGACGGGGTTGTTCTTGACCGCGTCCACCTGGTACGCCGAGGTGCGGGTGGGCAGCACGCCGAGCTTCTCCGACAGGAAGGCCTGCGACTCGGCGGAGGCCATGAACTTCACGAAGGCGACGGCGGCGTCGATCTTCTCCGGTGGCATGCCGGACCAGATCACGTAGTTGTGGCCACCGACCGGGCCACCGGCGCGGGCGGAGCCGGCCGGCACCGGGGCGATGCCCAGGTTCTCCAGGCCGCCGAAGTCCGGCGCCGAGGAGACGTTGTTGACCTCCCACGGCCCGTTGATGATCATGGCGACCTTCTGCTCCTTGAACAGGGTCATCATGGTGCCGTAGGCGTCGTTGGCGGAGGGCTTGGCGGCGGCCCCGCTGTCGATCAGGTCCTTGGCGATCTTCAGCCCGGCGGCGTTCTGCTCCGAGTTGATGGTGATCTTCTTGGCCTCGGCGTCGACCAGGTCGCCCCCCTCGCCGTACATGAAGGGCAGCATGAAGTAGCCGGCCGGGTTGAGGTACACGCCCTCGGCGTCGGTTGAGTCCTTGATGGTCTGCGCGGCGGACTTCAGCTCGGCCCAGGTCTTCGGCGGTGCGCTGATGCCGGCCTTGCTGAGCAGGTCCTTGTTGTACATCAGCGCGAGGCTGTCGGTGACCTGCGGGACCCCGTAGGTCTTGCCGTCGTACTTGTTGGAGGCCAGCGGGGTCGCCAGGAAGTCGTCGGCGTCGCTGAGCAGCTCCGAGCCGTCGAGGGCGTAGAGGTAGCCGAGGGAGGCGAACTCGGGCACCCAGGCCACCTCGGCCCGCAGGATGTCCGGGGCCCCGGTCTTGGCCTGGGCGGCGGTCTTGAACTTGTTCTGGGCCTCACCGAACGGGACCGACTGGTAGTTGATCTTCACGTTCGGGTAGGTCTGGTTGAACTTGGCGATCAACTCCTTGAACGCCGGGCCCTCGTTCTGCGGGTCCGAGGTGTCCCACCAGGTCAGTTCGGCGGTGAGGGCGGCGGGGTCGGCCTTGGGCTGCTCCTCGGCCGCCTTGTCCTCGCTGCCGCACGCGGCGACGGTGAGGGCGAGACTGGCGGAGGCGAGTACGGCGATCCCCCTGGCTGTGCGACGCATGTTCGCTCCTAAGTTGCCTGCCGGGTAACGGCGGGGACAGTAGCAAGAGTTTTCGTAACTCGAAACCCCTTGCGAACACGGCTGCAACAACCGTGCCCCATCCGCAACCCGACCAGCCGACAAGCCGTCGCCAGTCGGGGCATTTCAGTACGCGGATGATTGACCGATCAAGCAGTCCCGATCACCTTGGGCGAACGGAAGTTAGCTGTACGTCCCACTGGGCGACCGGAGGAGGGCGCGCGATGGCGGCCTTTTCCAGCGGCCGCTGCTCGATTATGCAAGTTCTTGCCGCCTACTGCGCAAGAAGTTGGCCGTAAGCTACAGTGCCGCCATGCGCGCTCGTTTGTCCGACATCGCTCAACAGGCCGACGTCAGCGAGGCCACGGTGTCGCGGGTGCTCAACGACCGCCCCGGCGTGGCACCCGAGACCCGGCAGGCCGTCCTCACCGCCCTGGACGTGCTCGGCTACGAACGCCCCGCCCGGCTGCGCAAGCGCAGCGCCGGGCTGGTCGGCCTGGTGGTGCCGGAGCTGGACAACCCGATCTTCCCCGCCTTCGCCCAGATCATCGAGTCGGCGCTGGCACCCACCGGCTACACCCCGGTGCTGTGCACCCAGACCCCCGGCGGGGTCCGCGAGGACGAGTACGTCGAGATGCTGCTGGATCGGCAGGTCTCCGGCATCGTCTTCGTCTCCGGCCTGCACGCCGACACCGCGGCCGACCACGACCGGTACCGGACCCTGATCGCCCGGCCACTGCCCATCGTCATGATCAACGGGTACGCACCCGGCATCGCCGCACCCTTCGTCTCGTGTGACGACCGGGAGGCCGCTGAGCTGGCGGTGGCCCATCTGGTGGCCCTGGGCCACCGGCGGATCGGCCTGATCACCGGGCCGGACCGGTTCGTGCCGGTGCAACGCAAGGTGAACGGATACAAGGCGGCGATGCAGCGCCTGGTCGGGGTCGAGGACGACGAGTTGGCCGAGCTGACCGAGCTGTCCCTGTTCGGAGTGGAGGGTGGCGAGGCGGCAGCCGGGCGACTGATCGAACGCGGCGCCACCGGCATCGTCTGCGGTTCCGACCTGATGGCCCTCGGCGCGATCCGGGCCGCCCGCCAGCGGGGCCTCTCCGTACCCGGTGACCTCTCCGTGGTCGGCTACGACGACTCACCGCTGATGGCCTTCACCGACCCACCGCTGACCACCATGCGCCAGCCGGTCGCCGCGATGGCGGTGGCTGCGGTCCGGGCGCTGGTGGACGAGATCAACGGGCACGGCGCCCCGCACTCGGAGTACCTTTTCCGGCCCGAACTGGTGGTCCGCGGCTCGACCGCGGTGGCCCGGGCGGACACCACCCCCGCCCAGGGTGACCCCCCGCGTCCGACCCCGCCGGCGTTGCCGGTCCCGGCCTGACACCCAGCGCCTACCACTGACCCTCGGTCATTTCTTGCGCAAGGTCTGCTTGACTCTTGCAGAGCCGGCCCGGCATTCTGCTCAGACACCCGCGCGTCCCACCGTTGCCACGCCGGGTGCCGCCGTCCCGCGCCACAGAACGGGGAACACCCGATGACCGTCAGCAATCCCTCGCCGCTGACCTCCGATGCCGGCTGGTGGCGATCCGCCGTCGTCTACCAGGTCTACGTCCGCAGCTTCGCCGACGCCAACGGGGATGGCATCGGTGATCTCCAGGGCATCCGGCAACGCCTGCCGTACCTGCGTGAGCTGGGCGTGGACGCCCTCTGGTTGACCCCCTTCTACACCTCCCCGATGGTCGACGGCGGATACGACGTCGCCGACTACCGGGACGTCGACCCGATGTTCGGCACCCTCGGCGACTTCGAGGCGATGATCACCGACGCGCACGCCCTGGGCCTGCGGATCATCGTCGACATCGTGCCCAACCACACCTCCGACCAGCACCCCTGGTTCCAGGCGGCGTTGGCGGCCGGCCCCGGCTCACCGGAACGCGAGCGGTACCTCTTCGCCGACGGCAAGGGTGAGCACGGCGAGCAGCCCCCGAACGACTGGGAGAGCATCTTCGGCGGCCCGGCCTGGACCCGGGTGCCGGACGGCCAGTGGTACCTGCACCTGTTCGACCCGGCCCAGCCCGACCTGAACTGGCGCCATCCCCAGGTACGCGCCGAGTTCGAGGAGGTCCTGCGGTTCTGGCTGGACCGTGGGGTGGACGGGTTCCGCATCGACGTGGCCCACGGCATGATCAAGGCCGAGGGGCTGCCGGACGTCGGCTTCAACTCGATGACCACCGGCCGGCGGCAGTCCGAACTGCTCGGCAAGGGTCGGCTGCCCTACTTCGACCAGGACGAGGTGCACGACATCTACCGCGCCTGGCGGCCCATCCTGGACAGCTACCCCGGGGGCCGGATGGCGGTGGCCGAGGCCTGGGCCGAGACCCCCCAGCGGCTGGCCCGCTACATCGGGCCGGACGAGCTGCACCAGGCCTTCAGCTTCGACTTCCTCGACGCCACCTGGTCGGCCGACTCCTTCCGCAAGGTCATCGACACCGCCCTGGCCGAGTCGACAATCGTCGGCGCCCCCACCACCTGGGTGCTGTCCAACCACGACCGGCAGCGGCACGTCACCCGCTACGGCGACGGCGAGGTAGGGCTGCGTCGGGCCCGCGCGGCCGCGCTGCTGATGCTCGCCCTGCCCGGCTGCGCCTACCTCTACCAGGGCGAGGAGCTGGGTTTGCCGGAGGTGCTCGACCTGCCGGACGAGCTGCGCCAGGACCCGGCCTTCCTACGCACCGGCGAGAGTCGGGACGGCTGCCGGGTGCCGATGCCGTGGAGCGGCGAACTGGCCCCGTACGGCTTCGGACCGGCCGGTAGCGAACTGAGCTGGCTGCCAGCCCCGGCTACCTGGGGTGCGTTGTCGGTGGCCGCCCAGACCGGGGTGCCCGGCTCGACCCTGGAGCTGTACCGGGCGGCGCTGCGGATCCGCCGTACCCATCCCGCCCTGGCCGGCACCGGCGGCATCACCTGGCAGGAGGCCGACCCCGGGGTGCTCGCCTTCACCCGGTCCGCTGGCGACACCGTGCTGACCTGCGTGGTCAACCTCGGGGACGCCCCGGTACGGATCGAGGGGTACGGCACCCCCCTGGTGGCCAGCGCGACGGTCACCGAGCAGGACGGCGGGCACCTGCTGGACATCGACACGGCTGTCTGGTTCGAGCGCCGCTGATCGGGTAGTCCGTCAGCAACCTGGTCGTCCGGCGTGCTGCGCGCCGCCGGACGGCTGGGGCTGACGGCCCTCGGGTGCTCAGCCGCTGGTCAGCCGGGCGGCGATGCGGGCGAACCCGGCGCGCAGCTCGGCTGCGTCCGGGGTCGGCAGGGGGCCGGTGTCCCGATCCTCCTCCTCCGCCAGGTCCTCCTCGTCGATGGTGTCCTCGTAGTCGCCGTAGAGGTCGGCCCGCTCCGTCTGGACCTCCTCGTCCTGGGCGGCCAGTTGGGCGGTGGCTATCTCGCCCCGGATCTGTTCCACGGAGACCGCAGGTATCAGCGGCTCGACCACCGCCATCAGCGCCCCGTCGGCGACCACCGCCTCGGCCAGGGCCATGGCGTGTTCCCGCTCGTACGGGCCGCAGACCACCGGTTCCCACTCGTCGTCGTCACCGAGCGGACCGAAGGTGATGATCCACGGCAGGTCGCGCATCGGCGAGTCCCCCGGCAGGTCCAGCGTCACGAGTACCCCCACGGGGTCATCATCGTCGCTGCCCGGCCCGCACGCGGCAGCTTCGGCACATCGACAACGACCTCAGCCGGTCCCGCCCGGGAGGCCCGGATCGGTGTCCGAGTCGAATTCCACCCGTCGGCCACCCCGGGCCAGGTCCACCACCCGGCCGCGCCGGCTGGTCGCGGCCAACGCCGCCCCGAAGAGCACCAACTGGTTGAGCAGATACAGGTAGACCAGCAGACCCACCGCGGTGGCCACCACGGTGTACGCCGGATTGTGCTCGACCCGCCCCACCCAGAACCGACCGACCGTGTTGAGCAGGGTGATGCCGACCGCGACCACCAGCACCACCGGCCGCAGCCGCGCCCGGCTCATCTGCACCCTGGGCACCACGATCAGCAGCAGGGTGGCCAACACCGCGTTGATCAGCACGCTGAGCACCGCACTGATCGTGGTCAACCCGACCGACCCGGTGCTGCGCAGCAGGAAGCGCAGCAGGGACTCCAGGGCGTCCACCGCCGCCACCGAGGCACCCAGCAGCACGAAGACCACCAGCAGCACCCCCAGGTCGACGAACCGGCGGACCACCAGGTTGCCCGGATGCTGGTTGAGACCGTGGATCAGCCGCTGCGAGGACCGGATCGCCTCCACCCACCCGATCCCGGTCAGGATCAGGATCAGCAGACCCACCACCCCGACCGTGCCACTGCTCTCGGCCACCTGGGCCGGGTCGAGGAAGGGCAGATTCTCCCGCAGGAAATCCTCCGCCGCCGCGCGTACCTCGTCGTTGTCGTCGAGAAGCGCGCCGAAGGCCGCGTACGCCACCAGGGCCAGCGCGAAGACCGCGAAGAAGCCGTAGTACGCGATCGCGGCGGCCAGCCGACCACCCTGAAGATCGGTGTAGCGCACCCCGGCCCGCCACAGGTGCCCGAAGGCCGGCCAGCGCTGCCGGGCGGCGCTGAGTCGGCGGTCGATGCCCGCCTCGACCCGACCCAGGAGGTTCACCTCGTCATCCTCGCCGTTCGCCGGCCGCCGCGCTCGCCGCTTGGCGACCGAAGGTTCAACCGCCCAGCCGGAAGTCCCTACGGGGCTGGAACCGCGCCTCGCCGCTGTGCGAGAACAGGGTGAAGTGCTCCACCTCGAACATCGCCGAGAAGTCCGCCAGGTCCTCGTACGCCTTGTCCAGGGCCTCCGGTGCGACATCCTGCGCCACGGTCACATGAGGGTGGTACGGGAAGCGGAGTTCCCGTTGCAGCTCAGGAGCGGCGTTGATCGCCGCGGCCAGCAACTCGCACTCGCTGATCCCGGCGGCGACCGCCACGAAGACCACCTGGGTCACCGGCCGGAAGGTGCCGGTACCCCGCAGGTGCAGGGTGAAGGGCAGGTGGGCCGCGGCCACCCCAGCGAGGTGCCGCTCCACCGCGGGCAGCGCGGACACCGGGATCTCGGTCGGCCCCAGCAGGGTGACATGGGCCGGAACGGTGTTCGGGTCACCGGCCGCCAACCGACGCCGGGTCAGCGTGCCGCCCCACGGCTCGGGGATGTCTACCGCGATGCCGATCTGGACGGTCTCGCCGGCCTCCGGCGCCCCGCTGCCGTGATCCACGTTCCGCGCCACTCCTTCGGCCACCGACCTGTCCGGATCACCCGCGCTGTCGCGGACGACTACTCGCCGCGTACCGGCGGGAAGAAACCCACCCGCTCGTACGCCTTGAGCAGGGTCGGCGTCGCCAACCGCCGGGCCTTCTCCGCACCCACGGCGAGCAGCTTGTCCAACTGTGCCGGGTCGTCGAGGTAGGAGCGGGTGCGCTCCTGGATGGGGGTGACGAACTCCCGGACCACCTCGGCGAGATCCTTCTTCAGATCGCCGTAGCCCTTGCCGTCGTACGCCGCCACCAGGTCGTCGATGCTCCGCCCGCTCAGCGCCGAGAAGATGGTCAGCAGGTTGGAGATGCCCGGCTTGGTCTCCTCGTCGAAGACGATCTCCCGACCGGTGTCCGTGACCGCCGAACGGATCTTCTTGGCCGAGCGGGCCGGATCGTCCAGCAGGTCGATGATGCCGGCCGGCGAGGAGGAGGACTTCGACATCTTCGCCGTGGGGTCCTGCAGGTCGGTGATCTTCGCGGTGGCCTTCACGATGTGCGGGGCGGGCACCGTGAAGGTCGACCCGAAGTGGGTGTTGAACCGCTGCGCCAGATCCCGGGACAGCTCCAGGTGCTGACGCTGGTCCTCGCCCACCGGCACCGCGTTGGCCTGGTAGAGCAGGATGTCGGCGGCCTGCAGGATCGGGTAGGTGAACAGGCCCACGCTGGCCCGCTCGTTGCCCTGCTTCTGCGACTTGTCCTTGAACTGGGTCATCCGGCTGGCCTCGCCGAACCCGGTCAGGCACCCCAGCACCCAGGCCAGCTGCGCGTGCTCGGGCACCTGCGACTGCACGAACAGGGTGCACCGCTGCGGGTCCAACCCGACCGCCAGCAGCTGGGCGGCGGCCACCCGGATGCGCTGGTGCAGCACCTTGGGATCGTGGCCCGCCGTGATGGCGTGCAGGTCGACCACGCAGTAGACCGCCTCGTGCGACTCCTGCAACGCCACCCAGTGCCGCACCGCGCCCAGATAGTTGCCGAGGTGGAACGAGTCGGCCGTCGGCTGGATGCCGGAGAAGACGCGCGGGCGGGCGGGTACGTCGGACATGCCGGCAATTCTGTCAGCATCGCCCGGCGTACGTCATGACGGGCTGGCGGGTCCGGTCCGGTCGGCGGGGCGGTCCACCGATCTGCGCTGTTCGGGCAGGCGGCCGACGGTGACCGCGAGCCGGGCCACCCGGCGCCCCTCCAGGCTCAACACCCGCAGCAGCCACCCCCCACCCGCCCCGGCCGGATCGGGCACCGGAACCTCGTCACCGGGCCTGGGCAGCCGGCCCAGGGCGGCCATCACGAACCCGCCCACCGTCTCGTACGGCCCGACCGGCAGCACCACCGAAGTGCGTTCGGCGAAGTCGGCCAGATTCAGCCGACCCTCCACCACCGCCGGCAGACCGGCAAGCGTCGGCTCCGGCAGCTCGGCGGACTCGTCGTGGATCTCACCGACCAGTTCCTCGATCAGGTCCTCGCAGGTGACGATGCCGGCCGTACCGCCGTACTCGTCGATGACCACCGCCAGGTGGTGCCCCTCCCGCCGCATCTCGGTCAACGCGGCCAGCACCCGCTTGCTGGCCGGCAGCCGCTTCACCTCCCGGACCAACTCGCCGACCTTCGTGCTCGGCACCCGGTCCGGATGCCACAGCACGTCGCGCAGATGCACGAAGCCGACCACGTCGTCGTGGGTGCCGTCGACCACCGGGTACCGGGTGTGCGTTCCGGCCCGGACCAGGGGTTCGGCCTCGGCGAGGGTCAACGCCGCCGACAGGAACACCACCTCCGTACGGGGCATCATCACCTCCCGGACCAGACTCGCCCCGGCCACCAGCACCTCGTCGATGATGCGTCGGCCCACCGGGTCCAGCACGGTGTTCGCGGCGACCAGATCGCGCAGCTCCGCCTCGCTGATCCGCTCCCGGCCGGCGGTCGGACCCGTACCGAGCAGGGCGGTGACCAGCCGGAGCCCACCGTCGACCGCCCGGACCACCACCCGGGCGACCCCCCGGGCCAGCCGTCCTGGCTCGCGGCGGGGCTGGGTTGGCCGCCACCGCCGGGATCCGCGCCGACGCGCTGCCCGCATGACAGTGATGGTAGTCAGCGCGGCGGCCGTAGGCTGTCCATACGCGGCCACACTCAACGGGCCAGGCAGGAGGACCGAGGTGAAACTGCTAGTCACCGGCGGTGCCGGCTTCATCGGCAGCGTGGTTACCCGGATGCTGCTCGACGCCGGTCACCAGGTCGTCGTCCTGGACGACCTGCGCACCGGCCACCGGGAGGCCCTGGCCCCGGAGGCCACCCATGTCGAGGCGGACATCCACGACGCGGCGCGGGTACTCACCCCGCAGGCCGGGTTCGACGGCGTGTTGCACTTCGCCGCACTGATCGCCGCCGGTGAGTCGATGGTCGCCCCGGAGCGGTACTGGCACAACAACACCGTCGGCTCCCTGGCCCTGCTGGACGCGGTCCGGGCGGCCGGGGTGCCCCGGCTGGTCTTCTCCTCCACCGCCGCCGTCTACGGCAACCCGATCGAGCTGCCCATCGTCGAGACGGCCGTCAAGGCCCCCACCAACACGTACGGGGCGACCAAGCTGGCCGTCGACATGGCCCTGACCTCCGAGGCGATCGGGCACGGCCTGGCTGCGGTCTCGCTGCGCTACTTCAATGTCGCCGGCGCCTACCTGGACGGTGATGTCGCCCTGGGTGAACGGCACGACCCGGAGACCCACCTCATCCCGATCGCCCTGGAGGTGGCCGCCGACCGGCGGGAGAAGCTGCAACTGTTCGGCGACGACTACCCCACCATCGACGGCACCTGCGTACGCGACTACATCCACGTCGCCGACCTGGCCCGGGCCCACCTGCTGGCCCTGGACGCGGCCCTGCCGGGGCAGCACCGCATCTACAACCTCGGTAACGGCAGCGGTTTCTCCAACCGGCAGGTGGTCGAGGTGGTCCGCGAGGTAACCGGCCATCCGGTGCCGGTCGAGATGGCGCCCCGCCGCGAGGGCGACCCGGCCGAGCTGGTCGCCTCCGCCGAGCTGGCCCGCGCCGATCTGGGCTGGCAGCCGCAGAAGCCGACCCTGCACGACATGGTCAGCGACGCCTGGGCCTTCTACCGCACCCACCGACTGGCCCAACCGTGATCGACTCCGGCCGAAAGGTCGCCGACCGCGCCACCGCCGGCTTCCACCAGGTGTACGCCGAGCCGCCCGCCGGCCGCTGGGCGGCTCCCGGCCGGGTCAACCTGATCGGCGAGCACACCGACTACAACGACGGCTTCGTGCTGCCCTTCGCGCTCCCCCTGCGTACCGTCGTCGCCGCCGCGCCCCAGCCGGGTGAGACCTGGAGGGTCTGGTCGGAGCTGACCGGCGAGACGGTCGACTTCGGTGCCGCGCAGGTCACCGGTGCCGGCCGGATCACCGGCTGGGCCGGCTACGTGGCCGCCATGGTCTGGTCGCTGCGCGAAGCGGGCCACCGGGTGCCCGGCGCCCGCCTGGCGATCGCCTCCGACGTACCACTGGGCGCCGGCCTGTCTTCCTCCGCCGCCCTGGAGGCCGCCGTGCTGGCCGCCCTGGTCGACCTCGGCGGCCTGGACCTGCCCCCCGAGGCCCAACCCCGCCTCGCCCAACGGGGCGAGAACCACTACGTCGGGGCCCCCACCGGCATCATGGACCAGTCTGCGGCGATCCGCTGCCGCGCCGGGCACGCCCTGTTCCTGGACTGCCGCACCGAGCAGGTGGAACACATCCCCTTCGATCTGGACGCCGCCGGGCTGGCCATCCTGGTGATCGACAGCAACGCCCCGCACCGCCACGTCGACGGCGAGTACGCCGCCCGCCGCGACAGCTGCGAGAAGGCCGCCGCCCTGCTCGGGGTACCCGCGCTGCGAGAGGTGTCGACCGAGGGCCTCGACGCGGCCCTGGCCCGGCTACCCGACGACGAGACCCGCCGCCGGGTACGGCATGTGGTCACCGAGAACCAGCGGGTGTGCGACACCGTGGACCTGCTACGAGCCGGACGGATCCGGCAGATCGGTCCCCTGCTGACCGCCTCGCACACCTCCATGCGTGACGACTTCGCCATCACCGTGCCCCAGGTGGACACCGCCGTCGAGGCGGCACTCGCCGCCGGGGCGCTGGGCGCCCGGATGACCGGCGGCGGCTTCGGTGGCTGCGTCCTGGCCCTGGTCGAGGCCGACCAGTCCGCCCCGGTCGCCCAGGCCGTCACCACCGCGTACGCCCAACGTGGCTTCACCGTCCCCACCCACACCACCGTCACCCCCACCGCCGGCGCCACCCGCCTCGACTGACCCGCCCACCCGCGCGCAGCCCGCAGCGCGTCATTACGCCCCGATGGGGGATCGAGTGGCTATCGGTGGCCCGGATGCCACTCGATCCCGCATCGAGCGCGATCTTGGGGTGACGGCAAGGTGCGTCGGGGGCAGGGCTGGCGGGGGTCAGGCGGTTTCGACGATCATGCCGGCGCCGACCGTACGGTTGGTGCTCTCGTCGATGATGACGAAGCCTCCCGTGGTGCGGTTACGGCGATACTCGTCGGCGAGCAGCGGGATGGTGGTACGCAGCCGGACCCGGCCGATCTCGTTGAGCCGCAACTCGCCCGCCGACTCGTCCCGGTGCAGGGTGTTGATGTCCAGGCGGTAGTGCAGACCGCGCACGATCGCCCGAGCCGCCCGGGTGGTGTGCTTGATCGCGTACTTGCCGCCGACCTGCAACGGGCGGCTCTCGTCCATCCAGCAGACCATCGCCTCGATGTCCTGGGCCACCGCCGGGGCATTGTTCGGACGGCAGATCATGTCGCCCCGGGAGATGTCGATCTCGTCGGCCAGCCGTACCGTCACCGACATCGGCGGGAAGGCCTCCGTGACCGGCCCGTCGGCGGTCTCCACGGAGGAGATCCGGCTGGTGAAGCCGGAGGGCAGCACCATCACCTCGTCCCCCGGCTTGAGCACCCCGGAGGCCACCTGACCGGCGTAGCCCCGGTAGTCGGTGACGACAGTGGACTGTGGGCGGATGACGTACTGCACCGGGAACCGGACGTCGACCAGGTTGCGGTCACTGGCGATGTGCACCCGCTCCAGGTGATGCAGCAGCGCCGGGCCCTCGTACCAGGGCATCCGCTCGGACCGGGTGACGATGTTGTCGCCCTTGAGCGCGGAGATCGGCACCACGGTCAGGTCCGGGACGTCCAGCTTCGCCGCGAACGCGGTGAACTCGTCGGCGATCCGGTCGAACACCTCCTGGGAGTAGTCGACCAGATCCATCTTGTTCACGCAGAGCACCAGGTGCGGCACCCGCAGCAGGGAGCAGAGGAAGGCGTGCCGGCGCGACTGCTCCACCAGACCCTTGCGGGAGTCCACCAGGATCAGCGCCAGGTCGGCGGTCGAGGCACCGGTGACCATGTTGCGGGTGTACTGAATGTGCCCCGGAGTGTCCGCGATGATGAACTTGCGCCGCGGGGTGGCGAAGTAGCGGTAGGCCACGTCGATGGTGATGCCCTGCTCCCGCTCGGCCCGCAGGCCGTCGGTGAGCAAGGCCAGGTCGGTGTACTCGTCGCCCCGGGCCGCGCTGACCGCCTCCACCGCGGCCAACTGGTCGGTGAACAGCGACTTGGTGTCGTACAGCAGCCGACCGATCAGGGTCGACTTGCCGTCGTCCACACTGCCGGCCGTGGCGAACCGCAGCAGATCCATGGGGCGGGCCTCCGACGCGGCCCCCGCACCGGCGGGGGTCGGGTCCGTAGCGTCGCCCGGCGTGATCGTCTCGGTGGTCATCAGAAGTAGCCCTCCCGCTTGCGGTCCTCCATCGCGGCCTCACTGACCCGGTCGTCCCCCCGGGTGGCCCCGCGCTCGGTGATCCGGGTCGCGGCGACCTCCTCGATGACCTTCTCGACGGTGTCCGCGTCCGAGCGGACCGCCGCCGTGCAGGAGGCGTCGCCCACCGTCCGGTACCGCACCCGGGCCTTGAAGCGCTCCTCACCGGCACGGGCCGACAGGAACTCGTTCACCGCGTAGAGCATCCCGTCACGTTCGATCACTTCACGCTCGTGGGCGTAGTAGATCGACGGCAACTCGATTCGCTCCCGGGCGATGTAATGCCATACGTCCAGTTCGGTCCAGTTGGACAGCGGGAACACCCGAATCGATTCTCCCGGATGGTGTCGCCCGTTGTAGAGCGACCACAACTCCGGTCGCTGGTTCTTCGGATCCCACTGGCCGAACTCGTCGCGGAAACTGAACATGCGCTCCTTGGCGCGGGCCTTCTCCTCGTCCCGGCGAGCCCCACCGAAAAGGGCGTCGAACCGGTGCTTCTCCACCGCGTCCAGCAGCACCGGGGTCTGGATCCGGTTACGCATCCCGTCCGCCGACTCCCGGACCATCCCGCTGGCCAGGGCCTCCGGCACACTGGCCACCACCAGTTGCAGACCCAACTCGGCCACCCGACGGTCGCGGTAGTCCAGCACCTCGGGGAAATTGTGGCCGGTGTCGACATGCATCACCGGGAACGGGATCTGCGCCGGGGCGAACGCCTTCTGCGCCAGCCGAAGCATGACGATCGAATCCTTGCCGCCGGAGAAGAGCAGCACCGGCCGCTCCATCTCGGCGACCACCTCGCGCATCACGAAGATGCTCTCCGCCTCCAGGGCGTCCAGATGGGTGACCTGGTAGGCCGCGGTCACGGTCATGACATCGACTCGATTCGCTCGCTCATCAGCTTTCCAGACCTTTCCGGTCGGGGCACCAGGAAACTAGCGCCAGGCTACCCACCATGCCGCCGCAGCGCGGAAAGTAACCGACTGGCGAGATCCGCACGGCACACCAACAGATCAGGCAGACGGGGGTCCGCCTCGTTGTATTTCAGCGCAGAACCATCAATCCGGGAAGCATGCAGTCCGGTGGCCGTCGCCACAGCCACCGGCGCTGCCGAGTCCCACTCGTACTGGCCGCCCGCGTGGATGTAGGCGTCCACCTCACCGGTCACCACCGCAGCGATCTTCGCGCCGGCCGACCCCATCGGCACCAGTTCCGCCCCGACCTCCTCGGCCAGGGCGGTGAGGAACGCCGGAGGTCGGCTCCGACTGGCCGCCAGACGCAACCGGCCCGCACCACCGACCGACACGGACGGGTACGCCGGCGGCTGGTCGGTCGCCAACACCCGCTGCTGGGCCGGCAACCCGACAGCACCCGCGATCAGGCCGTGCGAAGCCTGCGCGTCACGCGCCCACAGGGCCACATGAACCGCCCAGTCCGTACGCCCCTGCTCGCTGAACTCCCGCGTACCGTCCAAGGGGTCGATGATCCACACCCGGTCCGCGGTCAACCGGGACCCGGGCGCCGCCTCGCCCTGCTGGGCGGCGGCCCGCCGGGAGCCCTCGTCCTCCTCGGAGAGCACCGCGTCACCCGGACGCCACTTCGCCAACTCGGCCCGGATCAGCTCATGCGAGACCTTGTCCCCGGCCGACTTCAG
This sequence comes from Micromonospora sp. NPDC047134, assembly GCF_040643455.1. NCBI lineage: Bacteria > Bacillati > Actinomycetota > Actinomycetes > Micromonosporales > Micromonosporaceae > Micromonospora > Micromonospora sp. NPDC047134. The sequence continues at coordinate 143,492 of NZ_JBEYUI010000014.1, read as the reverse complement.
CGCGGCGGGATCCTCGAACCCCGTCTCCGCGCGGAGGCCCACCAGCGCCTCGCCCGCCCTGGCCGCCAACCAGCGAGCGAACTCTCCGTCGACCATCGGAGGACTGCTCATGTCCTGCGCTCTCCCGTCGCAATCCGGCTACGTCGAACAGCCGCCCCGCTCGGCCACGAACCGACACTATCGGCCGGCCGCCCCAGAACCCTCAGGCGCCGTGATAAGCATTCTGCGTCGGCTCGACACCTTTGGTGATCACCGACTCCACCACATCGGCGGCCCGATCCACCAGGAAATCCAACTCCTTGCGCTCCGCCGCGCCGAAATCCGACAACACGTAGTCCGCCGGATCCTGCCGTCCCGGGGGGCGGCCGATGCCGAACCGCACCCGCACGTAATCCTTGGTGGCCAGCGACTTCGACATCGAGCGCAGCCCGTTGTGCCCGCCCTCGCCCCCGCCCCGCTTCACCCGCACCTGGCCGTACTCGATGTCCAGCTCGTCGTGCACCGCGATCACCTGAGCCGGCGGCACCTTGAAGAACTGGGCCAGGCTGGCCACCGGACCACCGGACAGGTTCATGTACGTCAAGGGTTTGAGCAGCACCAGCTTCGGCCCACCGAAGCCCAGCCGCGCCTCGGCCACGTCCGCCATCGCCCGCTTGTACCGGCCGAAGGTCGCGCCCAGCCGACCAGCCAACAGATCGGCCACCATGAAACCGACATTGTGCCGGTTGCCCGCGTACTGCCGACCCGGGTTACCCAGCCCGACCACCAGCCACGGCCCGGTCTCCTCCGTCACCGCCCGTCCCTCCGTCATCCGCACCCGCCAGGGCTACCCCGATATACGCCGACAGGCGCCCCCGGAAACCGGGGACGCCTGTCGCACAGCTTACGAACCGATCAGGCCTCGGTCTTCGCCTCGGCCGTCTCCTCGCCACCGGCAGCCGCCGGCTCACCGGCCTCGGCACCCTCGGAGGACTCGGCGGCCTCCTCGCCGACCCCAGCCTCGGCCTCGGCGTCGGCCACCTCGACCTCGGGCAGGGTCGCCTCAAGCTGCTCGGCGGTGGGGGCCGCGGTCACCGTGGCGACCGTCTGCTCCGGGTCACCGGCCAGCTCCACGCCCGCCGGCAGGTCGACATCCGCCGCGGTGACCTGGGCACCCGGCTCGGCACCCTCGATCGAGGCCTCCAGGTGATCCGGCACCTTGGTCGCCTCGGCGGTCACCGACACGGTGTCGTGGTCGTGCACGATCAGGGTGTCCTTCGCGGCCTCACCGGTCAGCTCGACCGGCACCTCGACGGTGACCTTCTCGCCCCGACGCACCAGCAGCAGGTCGACGTGCTCGAAGGTGTCCTTGATCGGGTCACGCTGAATCGCCTTCGGCAGGGCCAGGGCCTGCGTGCCGTCACTCACCTCGATCGCGAAGAGCTGGTTGGCACCACCCTTGCGGATGGCCGCCGCGAACTCACGCGCGGGCAGCGCGATGTGCTTGGGCTTCTCGCCATGCCCGTACAGCACGGCGGGCACCTTGCCGGCCCGGCGGGTACGACGGGCACCACCCTTGCCGAACTCGGTACGGGGCTCGGCGCTGATCTTTACCTCGGACACGGGAAAACTCCTGATGCTTCGCGGCAGCTTGTCGTCTGGCGGTGCTGGGCGGGGGGCTCGCAGGGGCTCATGCGTCAGCAGACTGCCCGGAGCACCGCGTCGATCACGGTGCCTCCGTGCGGCGCTTCTCAGCGGCCCGCAGGGCACCCTCGCCGTGGCAACCGCACCAGTCTACCCGAGAGGAATCCCGAAGTTCCGGCAGTCCCCGTACCACCGCCACCGACCGGCCCGCAGCGTATTTCCGCCGCCACCGGCCCGGGATGAATCCGGACGAGTCGACCGACCCGTCCGGATCCCGTCGATCAGCTGAGCCCACCGAACAGGGTCGTCACCGAGCCGTCGTCGAACACCTCACGGATGGCCCGCGCCAGCAGCGGCGCGATGGACAGCACGGTCAGCTTGTCGAGTTGCTTCTCCGGCGGCAGCGGCAGGGTGTTGGTCACCACCACCTCGCTGATCGGGCTGTTCTTCAACCGCTCCGTCGCCGGGTCGGAGAGCAGGGCGTGGGTGGAGGCCACGATCACGTCCGCCGCGCCGGACTCCTTCAGGATGTCCGCCGCCTTGCAGATCGTCCCACCCGTGTCGATCATGTCGTCGACGATCAGGCAGACCCGACCCTCGACCTCACCGACCACCCGGTTCGCCACCACCTGGTTCGGCTTCAGCGGATCCCGGGTCTTGTGGATGAACGCCAGCGGGCAGCCACCGAGCCGGTCGGTCCACCGCTCGGCCACCCGCACCCGACCCGAGTCCGGGGCGACCACCGTCATCGGCCGACCGGCGTACCGGCGCTCCACGTACTCGGCCAGGATGTCCATCGCGAAGAGGTGATCCACCGGCCCGTCGAAGAAGCCCTGGATCTGCGCGGTGTGCAGGTCCACCGTGAGGATCCGGTTCGCCCCGGCCGTCTTCAGCAGATCCGCGACCAGCCGGGCCGAGATCGGCTCCCGGCCCCGGTGCTTCTTGTCCTGCCGGGAGTACGGATAGAACGGCAGAACCACGGTGATGCGCTTGGCGGAGCCCCGCTTCAACGCGTCGACCATGATCAGGGTCTCCATGACCCAGGTGTTCACCCCGTGCGTGACGGACTGCACCACGAAGGCGTCCGAACCACGTACCGAGTCCTTGAACCGTACGAAGATCTCGCCGTTGGCGAACTCGTACGCGTCGGCCGGCGTCGGCGCTACACCGAGCACCTCGCCGATCTCCTTGGCCAGCTCCGGAAAGCCACGTCCGGAAAAGAGCATCAGGCTCTTGCGGTTTTCGGCGACGATGCTGCCCATGGGCCCGTCTGCTCCCGTTTTAGGTCGGTGGTACCCGGCCTGGAGGTGGTAGCCGGCCGGGGACTATTCGGTTGCAGTATCTCCCGCCTCGGTCACGGTTCCCACCGACTCGGCAGCACCGTGGATTGCCTCACCTTCACTTGCGGGCGGAACCTGGGACGGAGCACCCTGCAAGGCCCGCTCGGCCGCCTCCGCGGAAACCGTCCCGGGCCGGTTGCGGGCCACCCAACCACCGATGTTGCGCTGCTGCGCCCGCGTCACCCCCAGAGCACCCGGGGGTACGTCCGTGGTGATCGCACTGCCCGCCGCGACGTACGCCCCCGGCCCCACCTCGACCGGCGCGATCAGGTTCGTGTCGCAGCCCACGAAGGCGCCCTCGCCGATCACGGTCCGGCTCTTCTTCACCCCGTCGTAGTTCACGAAGATCGTCGCCGCGCCGATGTTCGCCCGCGCCCCGATCGTCGCGTCACCCACGTACGACAGGTGTGGCACCTTGGCCCCCGCACCCACCTCGGAGTTCTTCACCTCGACGAAGGTGCCGACCTTCGACTTCTCGGCCAACCGGGCATCCGGTCGCAGATAGGCGTACGGGCCGACGCTGGCCCCCGGGCCGACCTGGGCACCGACCGCGTGGCTGCGCAGCACGGTCGCCCCGGCACCCACCACCGTGTCGATCAGGGTCACGTCCGGACCGACCACCGCACCACTGCCGACCACCGAACCGCCCAACAACTGGGTGTTCTGATCCACCACCGCGTCGCGGTCCAGCGCCACCGTCACGTCGATCCAGGTCGTGGCCGGATCCAGCAGGCTCACCCCGGCCCGCATCCAGCCCTCGTTCACCCGGTCCCGCAGCAGTCGCCGCAGCCCCGCCAGCTCCACCCGGTCGTTGCAGCCCAGGGTCTCGGTGTGGTCGGCCGCCCGGTGCACCGCCACCGGCTCCCCGGCCGAGACCAGCAGACCGAACACGTCGGTCAGGTACTCCTCGCCCTGATCGTTGTCGGTGGAGAGCTTGCCCAGCACGTCCCGCAACCGACCGGCGTCGAAGGCGTAGATGCCGGCGTTGATCTCCTTGATCGCCTGCTGACCGGTGGTGGCGTCACGCTGCTCGACGATCTGCTCCAGCCGACCCGCCTGGTCCCGCACGATGCGGCCCAGGCCGGTCGGATCCGGCACCTCGGCGGTCAGCACGGTGGCCGCGGCCCGCTCCCCCTCGTGGGTCGCCACCAGGGCGGCTACCGTCTCCGGGCGCAGCAGCGGCACGTCACCGTTGAGCACCACCACCGTGCCGGTGGTCTCCGGCGCCGCCTCCAACGCGATCCGCACCGCGTGCCCGGTGCCGAGCTGCTCCGCCTGGTGCACCGCGGTGGCCTCCGGGGCCACCTCGGCCAGGTGCGCCCGGACCTGGTCCGCGCCGTGCCCCACCACCACCATGGTCCGCTGGGCCCCCAGCGGCTCGGCGGCGCTCAACACATGACCGAGCAGGGTACGACCAAGCAGCGGATGCAACACCTTGGGCAGGGAGGACTTCATCCGCTTGCCCTCACCGGCGGCGAGCACGACGACGGTACGGAGTTGGGGCTCGGACACGACGTGGCTCCCGTCGGACGCGGACAGTCTCGCGGCCATGCTAACCAGACAATCCGTTGCCGATCAGCGGAAGCTCCCGGGAGAGGATTCGAACCCCTACAATCAGGACCAAAACCTGACGTCCTGCCATTAGACGACCCGGGAAGGCCTGGAGCGGACGAACCTGAGTCCGCCGGACCCCTACACCTTAGCGCCCCGCGCTCGCAGCACCATCGCTCATCCCCTTCATGATCCCCTCAATTTTCCAATACAGCCGCCGCGACCGGGGCACCTCGACGCTCAGGCAGCCCCGATAAGTGTCAGCCGTGTTCAAACGCACCGTTGTCGGTCGATGTCGCTTCAACGAGGTGCGCTGGAAGGCTTCCGGCGCCACCCCGACCCGCTCCGCCCACCACCTGACCGCCTTTTCGGCATCGGCGGTCTCGTTGGATCGACACCCGGTAGCGCAGCGCCGCACGGTGTTCCCCCAGTGCCTCCACGAACCGCAGGAGCAGCTCGATGAGCGCCGGATCGCTGTTGACGAAGCGAACCCGGCGGTCGTGCGGTCGCCAGGGTTTGGTCTTGAGTCCCTCCGCCCAGTAGAGCGCCGCCCCCACCAGCACCACCTCGCGATATCGCAGTTCCTTGACCCAGGCGGCGGCAGTCGCGACGGTGGCCGCCCGCGCGGCCTCCCTAGCCTGCCGATGCTCCCCCCACTGTGCGTCGGTCATGGCCTTCGAGTGGGCTTGGCGGCGTTCCCGCTCCTGCTCCGGGTCGCGGGCCAACGGCAGGTGCCGCACCCAGAGGTACGCCGTCGACCTGCTGACGCTCAACTGTTGCGCGATCTCCGGTACGGAGTGCCCCGTCGAGCGCAACGCGAGGGCCTCGGCCCGCAGGTCGTCCTTGGCGTTGGGTCGTCGGCTCCGCTCCGGCGGCGGTACGCCGCGCAGCAGCGCGTACACCCGGTTGCGGCCCAGCCCGGTGCGGGCCCGGATCTCCCGCACGGAGAGGTGCTCCTCGGCGCGCAGGCGGCGCACCTCGTCACTCTGGGGGTCGGCCATGCGGCGCAGGCTAGGCCCTGGGTACGACAACTTTCGCATCGGATCTCGTCGCTGTCTGATGTGATCTACCGGGCCGGTAAGTTACGGTGACGTAGCCGTAGATTCGCGTTTTACCGCCGTACCTGTGTGAGGTTCCATGTCCACTGCCCTACTCGACTCCGGCCCGAAACCGCTAACCCAGGGTGCCCAGTCGCGCGGGATCCTCGTCGCGCTGTGGGCCTTTGTGGTGATTCCTTTCCTCGCGTTGTTCGCCGCCGTACCGGTGGCCTGGGGTGGTTGGCTCAGCTGGGTCGACGTGGGTGTCGCCGCCTTCTGGTACGTGGTGTCCGGCCTGGGTATCACGGTGGGCTACCACCGGTACTTCACCCACGGCTCGTTCAAGGCGAAGCGGTGGCTGCGGGTGGCCCTGGCCGGTTCCGGTTCCCTCGCCGTGCAGGGCGACATCATCCAGTGGGTGGCCGACCATCGTCGCCACCACGCCTTCTCCGATCTGGAGGGTGACCCGCACTCGCCGTGGCGCTTCGGCACCAGCGTGTGGGGCCTGACCAAGGGCCTGTTCCACGCCCACATGGGCTGGCTGTTCGGCCGTGAACTGTCCAACCGGGAGCGTTTCGCCCCGGATCTGCTCAACGATCGGGACATCCGGCGGGTCGGTGAACTCTTCCCCGTGCTGGTGATCGTCTCGGTGCTCGGTCCGGCGCTGATGGGTGGGCTGCTGACCTGGTCCTGGCAGGGTGCCTTGACCGCGTTGTTCTGGGGCGGCCTGGTCCGCATCTCCCTGCTGCACCACGTCACCTGGTCGATCAACTCGGTGTGCCACGTGTACGGGGAACGGCCGTTCATGATGCGCAACGGTGACCGGGCGTCGAACTTCTGGCCGTTGGCCATCGTGTCCTTCGGGGAGAGCTGGCACAATCTGCACCACGCCGATCCGACGAGTGCCCGGCACGGGGTGCTGAAGGGTCAGATCGACATCTCGGCCCGGGTCATCTGGCTGTTCGAGAAGGTCGGCGCGGCGTGGGATGTGCGCTGGCCGAAGCCGGAGCGGCTGGCGGCGAAGCTGGCCAAGCCGGCTGACCAGACGGTCTAGCCCGCGAGCCGACCCGCCACCAGAAAGTTACCTGGCAGTATGTTCGGGTGACCGGGCAGAAGACAGGAAGCATTCCCCAACAGGGCGTCACCGAGCGCCAACGAGGTGACGAGATGGCCGAGGTTCCCAGCGGGGGAAGCGACAAGCGGCGGCGTACGGTGCGCGCCGCGTCGACCAAGCCGACCTCGCGGGTACGCATGTCGGCCGCGCAACGGCGCGAGCAACTGATCGCGATCGGTCGGCAGATCTTTGCCGAGCGGGGTTTCGACGCCACCTCCATCGAGGAGGTGGCGTCGCGCGCCAAGGTGTCCAAGCCGGTGGTCTACGAGCACTTCGGTGGCAAGGAAGGGCTCTACGCGGTGGTCGTGGACCGGGAGGTCCGGTCCCTGCTGGACCGGATCACCACGGCGTTGACCGCCGGCAATCCGCGCGAGTTGCTGGAGCAGGCGGCCTTGGCCCTGCTCGGCTACATCGAGGAGGAGACGAGCGGGTTCCGGGTGCTGGTACGCGAGTCGCCGCTGCTCTCCGCGACCGGCAACTTCAGCAGTGTGATGAACGATGTGGCGCATCAGGTGGAGCACATCCTGGGTGCGGAGTTCTCCAGCCGGGGCTACGACCCGAAGCTAGCGGAGTTGTACGCGCAGGCCCTGGTGGGCATGGTCGCGTTGACCGGCCGTTGGTGGTTGGAGGTGCGTAAGCCGCGCAAGGAGACGGTGGCGGCGCACCTGGTCAACCTGTCCTGGAACGGCTTGTCGCACCTGGAGGCGAAACCAGGGTTGATCAGCGCGGGACGCTGATCAACCCTGCACCTCAGCGGCGGTGGCTCTCGGCGACGGGGTGATAGCGGCGGTTGCGTTCGGCCTCGGCGTGCTCCGGCGGCCCCACCTTGTCGTAGAGCCCGGTGCCGAGCAGGATCAGGCCGAAGAGCAGCGACACGACCACGGTCGACATCGAGAAGTTCAGGAAGTTGGCGCGGGTCTGCAGGAAGGACATCATCAGCAGACCGGTGATCAGGAAGACGGCTCCGGCGGTCAGGTTCATGTAGTGACCCAGGTTGCCGCGCCGGGAGGCCCCGATGATCAGCACGATCCCGAAGATCACCGAGACGAGCGAGAAGGCCAGGTTGGTCCGCAGTCCCAGGGCCCAGTTGCTGTCCCGGGCGAACAGCGGTTCACCCCAGGTGGAGGCGGTACCCCATACCCCGAAGGCCAGGATGTAGAGCCCGATCAGGCCGGACAGCACCCGGTAGAACAGCCGCGCCGGGTGGTTGATGGGAATGTGCATCGGCCCTCCAGGCCACCAGGAACAATCCCGACAATTGTCCCCCTCCCACCCCACCCCCGTCAGCCATTTCCCCACCCACGGCCCGCGCGGCAACGACGACCCGCAACCATGACGGGTTTCGCCGGAGCCCGACCCGCGCAGGGATCAAGCCTGACCGCCCGGAGCGGGTCGGGCTCCGGCGAAACCCCACCGCAAGCAGGTCAAACCCCAGCGAAACCCACCGCAAGACGGTCAGGCCCAAGCCGAACCCAAACCAGGAACCAGACTCAGAGCACGAGCCGAGCCTTCTGCCAAGCCTCGTGCTCCTCGTCCGTACCCACCTTGCTGTACATGCCGACCATCAGCAGGGTCAGGCTGAGCAGCATCAGCACGACGACCGTGGCCACGCTGAAGTTGAAGATGTTGGCCTCGGTGCGGATGAAGGCCAGCCCACCCAGGCTGACCACCATGATCAGGTACGCGCTCCACTGGTTGATCAGCACGTCCAGGTTGCGGCCGATCGCCGTACCGGCCAGCACGGCGGCGCCGAAGATGAGGCTCAGCAGCGAGAGGCCGAGGTTGGTCCCCTGCCCGAGCACCCGGGTGTCGCCCTGCCCGAAGAACGGGTCGCCTGCGCTGGCGAAGAAGCCGAGCACACCGAAGATCACCAGGTACAGACCGATCAGCCCGCCGATCGCCCGGTAGATCGGCCGCGCGGGGTGGTTGACGGGGGTGTGGGCCATTTCTGTGTCTCCAAGGCCGTTGGGTCAGGGTCTTCGGGCGATTCTCCCGCACCCTGTGGTGTGACGCCGCACACGGGGTCCCCGGCAGGCGGCGACGCCGCCGGTCGTCCGGTCCCCGGGCGGGGTAGGCGGGTGGCTCAGCCGGCCGGGATCTCCTCGGCCAGGGCGAGCCAGGCCAGCTCGATCTCTTCCCGTTCCGCGCGTACCTGGTGCAGTTGGGCGTCCAGTTCGGCGACCTTGGCGTAGTCGGTGGCGTGGGTGGCCAACTGGTCCAGCAGGGTGGCTTCCTTCTGCTCCAGCTTGCCGACCTGCCGTTCCAGTCGGGTCAGTTCCTTGCGGGCCTGTCGCGCCTCGGCGGCGCTCATCGCGCTGGTGGCGGTGGAAGCGGGGGTCGGCGCGGCGGCCGGGGCGGTCCCGGGGCGGTCCCGGTCTGCGGCGCGGCTGAGGTACTCCTCCACCCCGCCGGGCAGGTGCACCAGCCGCCCGTCGCCGAACATGCCGTACGCCGTGTCGGCCACCCGCTCGATGAGGTACCGGTCGTGGCTGGCCACCACGATGGTGCCGGGCCAGGAGTCGAGCAGGTCCTCCAGGGCGGCGAGGGTGTCCGTGTCGAGGTCGTTCGTGGGCTCGTCCAGCAGCAGCACGTTGGGTTCCCCGGCTAGCAGGCGCAGCATCTGCAACCGGCGGCGTTCGCCTCCGGACAGGTCGCCGACCGGGGTCCAGAGCCGCCGGTCGTCGAAGCCGAAGACCTCGGCGAGTTGGGCGGCGGAGATCTCCCGGTCACCCAGGCGTACCCGGCGGGCGACCTCCTCGACGGCTTCCAGGACGCGCAGTTCGCTGGGGAGTTCCCGCAGTTCCTGGGAGAGGAAGGCGGGTCGCACCGTGGAGCCGGTGACCAGCCGGCCGCCGTCGGGGCGGGTGATGCCGGCCAGCATCCGCAGCAGGGTGGTCTTGCCGGCACCGTTGGCGCCGAGGATGGCTACCCGGTCGCCGGGGCCGACCTGCCAGGTGGCGTCCTCGAGGATGGTCTTGGGGCCGGCGTGCAGCCGGACGTGCTCCAGGTCGTACACCTGCTTGCCGAGCCGGGCGGTGGCCAGGCGTTGCAGGGAGGTGGTGTCGCGCGGGGGTGGCACGTCGGCGATGAGGGCGTTGGCCGCGTCGATGCGGAACTTCGGCTTGGAGGTCCGGGCGGGTGCGCCTCGGCGCAGCCAGGCGATCTCCTTGCGGAGCAGGTTCTGCCGGCGGGCCTCGGTGGCGGCGGCCACCCGTTCGCGTTCGACGCGGGCCAGGGTCCAGGCCGCGTAGCCGCCCTCGTAGGCGCGGACGGTCTGGTCGGCCACCTCCCAGGTGGTGGTGCAGACCGCGTCGAGGAACCAGCGGTCGTGGGTGACCACGACGAGGGCGCCCTTGCGGCCGAGCAGGTGCCGGGCCAGCCAGTCGACGCCGCCGACGTCGAGGTGGTTGGTGGGCTCGTCGAGGATGAGCAGGTCGGCCTCGCGGACCAGCAGGGCGGCCAGGGCTACCCGGCGGCGTTCGCCACCGGACATCGGTCCTACCGGCGTGTCCAGACCCAGGTAGGGCATGCCGAGCCCGTCGAGGATGGCGCGTACGCCGGCGTCACCGGCCCATTCGTGCTCGGCGCCCATGCTCTCGGCGAGCCATTCGGTGCCGAGCACGACGTCACGGACGGTGGCCTCGGGGCTGAGGGTGAGGTTCTGGGGCAGCCAGGCGACCCGCAGGTCACGGCGGTGGGTGACCCGGCCGTCGTCCGGTTCCTCGGCGCGGGTGAGCAGCCGCAGCAGGGTCGACTTGCCGGCACCGTTGAGCCCGACCACGCCGATCCGGTCGGCGTCGTCGAGGCCGAGGGAGACGTTGGTGAGCAACGGCCCGGCAGCGCCGTAGCCCTTGGACACCCGGTCCAGGTTGACGATGTTGGCCACGAACCCACCTCTCATGATCAAGGCGTCCCGGTGCCGGCGGGCACCTGGGGACGCCTGACTCTCAGGGTACGCGGAGCGCCACCGCCACCGCCCACGGCCGGTACCGATGATCGCGCTCGTTCTGGGATCGAGTGGTCTCGACTCGCTACGAGGCCACTCGATCCCGGATCGAGCGCGATCTGGCAGGTGGCCGGAAAGCAGGTCAGGTGATGCGGGCGCCGTGGACCGGGCCGTGGGCGGTGCGGGCCTGCCGGCACACCTCGGCGGCGGTCAGCTCGGCGGCGATCCGTTGCGCGTCGGCGGCGTCGAGGGCCAGGAAGACGCAGGTGGGGCCGGAGCCGGAGACGATGCCGGCCAGGGCCCCGGCCGCCTCCCCGGCCTTCAGGGTGGCCGCCAGGGAGGGGCGCATGGACAGCGCGGCGTCCTGGAGGTCGTTGCCGAGGGCGCCGGCGAGCACCCGGGGGTCGCGCTGGCGCAGGGCGGCCAGCAGGGCGTCCGTGCTGCCCAGGGCCGGTCCGGCCGCCCCGGCCTCGCGCAGCCGGTCGAGTTCGCGGTACGCCTGGGGGGTGGACAGGCCGCCGTCGGCGATGGCGACCACCCAGTGCCAGGAGGTGGGGCGGGCCAGGACGGGGCTGATCGCCTCGCCCCGGCCGGTGCCGAGGGCCGTGCCGCCGTGGATCAGGAAGGGCACGTCCGAGCCGAGGTCGGCGGCGATGCCGGCCAGTTCCTCGCGAGACAGGCCGGTGCCCCAGAGGGCGTCGCAGGCGACCAGGGTGGCGGCGGCGTCCGCGCTGCCCCCGGCCAGGCCGCCGGCCAGGGGGATCTGCTTGCGCAGGTGCAGTCGGGCGTGGGGCATCACCCCGGCGTACCCGGCCAGGGCGTGGGCGGCCCGGATGACCAGGTTGGAGTCGTCCAGGGCGAGTTCACCGGTGCCCTCCCCCTCCATGGTCAGGGTCAGGGTGTCACCCCGTCGGGCGGTCAGCTCGTCGTAGATCGAGATCGCGTGGTAGACGGTGTTCAGTTCGTGGTAGCCGTCCCGGCGCAGCGGGCCCACCCCCAGGTGCAGGTTGACCTTGGCGGGCACCCGTACCTTCACCGGCCCGCTGGCCCCGCGCCGCTCGTCGTCCTCCGGTCGCCAGGCCTCGGTCACCGGGTGCCACCCCGCCCGTACGACGGCACGAACGACTTCTCCACGATCAGCTCCTCGGCGGTTGTCAGGCGGCCGGTCCCGCGTCGGCGTCAGCCTACTGGGCTCAGGAGGTACCGCTCTGGGCCGACGCGGCCACCGCGGCGAACTGTTCGACCGTGAGGGATTCCCCCCGGGCGCCGGGGTCCACTCCGGCGGCGGTGAGCGCCGCGGCGGCCCGGTCGGCACCCCCGGCCCAGCCGGACAGGGCGGCCCGCAGGGTCTTGCGACGCTGGGCGAACGCGGCGTCCACCACGGCGAAGACCCGCTCCCGGGGTACGTCGGTGCGGGGTGGTTCGCGGCGGGTGAAGGCGACCAGACCGGAGTCGACATTGGGTACCGGCCAGAACACGTTAGGTGGCACCTTCCCGGCGGCGCGGGCGTGGGCGTACCAGGCGAGTTTGACCGACGGAACCCCGTACACCTTCGAGCCGGGGCCGGCGACCAGCCGGTCGGCGACCTCCTTCTGCACCATGACCAGTCCGTGCCGGAGGCTGGGCAGCACGGCCAGCAGGTGCAGCACCACCGGCACGGCCACGTTGTAGGGCAGGTTGGCCACCAGGGCCGTCGGGGCCGGGTCGGTCAGTTCGGCACCGGTGATTCGCAGCGCGTCGGCGTGGTGCACGGTGAGCCGGGTGGCGTACGGGCCGGCGTGCCGGGCGGCGGTGTCCGGCAGCGCCGCGGCCAGGGTCGAGTCGATCTCCACGGCGTGTACGTGGGCGGTGGCGGGCAGCAGGCCCAGGGTCAGTGAGCCGAGCCCCGGCCCGACCTCCAACGCCACGTCCTCGGCGGCTAGCCCGGCGGCGGCGACGATCCTGCGCACGGTGTTCGGGTCGTGCACGAAGTTCTGCCCGAACCGCTTGGTGGGGGCGACACCGAGCCGGGCGGCGAGGTCCCGGATCTGTGCCGGTCCGAGCAGGTCTGCGGCCATAGCCCGACAGCCTACGGGTAGCGCAGGGCCCGCTATTACCGCCTCGTGGAGGACGATCAGTGCCAGGGGCCGAAGGCACGCTCGCCGGTGGCGGAGATTGCGGCGCACAGGTCGTCCAGGTCGGCACCGATGGTGGCGGCCAGGGCCCGCACGGTCAGCGGGATGAGGTACGAGGCGTTCGGTCGTCCCCGGTACGGCGTCGGGGTGAGGTACGGCGCATCCGTCTCGACCAGGATCTGGTCCAGCGGGGTCAGCGCGGCGGCTTCGCGCAGCGAGGCGGCGCTGGCGAAGGTGACCGTCCCGGCGAAGCTGAGCAGGAATCCCCGGCGGACACATTCGGCGGCGAACTGGGCGTCGCCGGAGAAGCAGTGCATCACCACGGTGTCCGGGGCACCCTCGTCGTCGAGGATGCGCAGCACCTCGTCGTGGGCCTCCCGGTCGTGGATGACCAGGGTCTTGCCGTACCGCTTGGCGATGGCGATGTGGGCCCGGAAGCTCTCCTCCTGGGCGGCCCGGCCCTCGTCGCCGGTGCGGTAGTGGTCCATCCCGGTCTCGCCGATGCCGCGTACCCGGTCCCGGGCGGCCAGCGCCTCGATCTCCCGCAGCGCGGCGTCGAGGTCGGCCAGCCGGGGTGCCTCGTTGGGGTGCAGCGCCACCGTGGCCAGTACGGCGGGATGCCGGTCGGCCACCTCGGCGCCCCACCGGGAGGAGTCGACATCGACGCCGACCTGGACCAACCGGTCGACCCCCACCGCGGCGGCGACCTCGATCGCGGCGGCGACCGGGTCGGCGGCGTCAGCGGCGCCTGGCACCCCGACCTCGCTGACGGTGATGTCCAGGTGGGTGTGGCTGTCGAGCACCGGCCGGGGCAACGGCTCGGGTGCGGGCGGGAACTCACCGGCGCGGCGGGCCGCGCGCTGGCTGCGGGACTCGGTCATCAGCGACAGCATCACACATCCGGGTGCTCCGCCCGTCCACCACCCGGTGTTCGCCAGCGGTCCCACCGTCACGGGTGACCGCAGGAAACGAGGTCGGGCCGTCCCCCTCGGACGGCCGGCACGGGCTCGTCCGATCTGTCCATTAGGGACAGCATGAGGCGGCTGCGGTGGATAACGTCGACGCTTCGGCGTCATCCGCCGAGGCATTCGGAGGTCCACCGTGATCCGCAGAAGACTGCTTGGCGCCCTGACGGCCTTGGCCGTCGGGACCGCAGGCGTTGTCATGACCGCCCCCAGCCCGGCACAGGCATACGGGTTGAGCACCCTCGTTCCCAGCACCTGGGCCTGGACCGATTCCACCGCACCTCACACCTCGTTCGTCGACCAGCGGGCTGACATCCCGGTCGGCCGCTGGCTGGCTGACGAGAGGAAGCCCCGCACGTCTCGCGCCTACTTCACTTTCGACCTGACTCCGCTGCATGGCCGAGTGGCACACGAGGTCACCTTCTTCGCCCGGGAGAAGGTGGTCACCGACTGCACCCGCTCGGCGCCCGTCCAGCTCTGGCGGACCGCCCCGGTCACCTCGACCACCTCGTGGAAGAAGCCACCGAAGGAACTGGAGCTGATCACCACCCTGTCGCGGCCGGTCGAGGAGTCCTGCCCCGGAGGCTACCTGCGGCACGACCTGATCGAGACACTGCGCGCCGCGCTGGAGCGAGGCGACGAGACGCTGACCCTCGGCCTACGCCTCGCCGCGTCGAGCGAGCGGGACAAGCGGCTGGGCCGCTGGCTGGCGCCGCTGCCCGGGATCACTGTGCGTCACAACGCGGTGCCCACGGTCAGCGAGCTGGGCCACTACCCGAACGGCGGGTGTGGCACCGCCGACGCACCGGTGCCGGTGAACCGGCGGTCGGCGGTGTTCCAGGCGAAGGTGACCGACCCCGACCAGAACGATTACGCCCGCGCCACCTTCGCCGCATGGCCGGTGGCCACACCGGAGCAGCGGATGGAACGCGGTGGCATCGGATACAACAGTGGCATCTTCCGCACCGAGTGGGACACCAGTGGCTATCCGCACGACGCGATCATCGCCTGGGCGGCCCGTGCCGACGACGGCCACGACCAGTCCGAATGGTCCGCTCCGTGCCACGTACGGGTGGACGGGGTGGCACCGGCGCAGGCGCCGACCGTCACGTCGGCCGACTATCCGGAGGGGCGGGTGTTCCCGGGGCACGGTGGGCCGGGAGTTTCGGGCACTTTCGTATTCGGCTCACACGCCGACCCCGACGTGACCCGCTACCAGGTCTACGACGTCTTTGTCGGGATACGCGAAACCATCGACGCGCCCAGCCCCGGTGCCGCCGTCAGCTACACCTGGACTCCGCGCCGCAGCGGGTCGCACTCGTTCGAGGTGCGGGCCATCGACGCGGTGGGCAACTCCTCGCCCGTGCGGCGGTACGAGTTCGTCGTCCGGGACACCGCGCCATCGGTCGAGGTCCAGATCGGGGGCGTCGGGCTGCCGAGCACCGTGACGATGCGCTCGCCGGTGGCCGAGGTGACCAGCTTCGGTTACCGGGTCGATGAGGGCACCGAGGTCCGGGTGCCCGCGACCGGTGCGGCCGCCGGCGTCGCGCTGACCTTCCCCGAACGCGCCACGTACCAGTTGGTCGTCTCGGCGTACGTCGGCGACGCACTGTCCGGGGTGCGCACCGAGTCGATCCGGGTCTCTGACGCACCGGCCGTGGGGTCGGCGGACTTCGCCTTCCCGGACCGCGACGGGGTGGTGGGCCAGGAGGGCAGCTTCACCTTCCGGCCACGCACCACGGATGTGGCGGCGTACCGCTACAGGATCAACAACGAGGAGGAGGCCCGGATCGAGGCGGGGCCAGCCGGTGTCGCGACGCTGACCTGGGCGCCCTCCGAGGCAGGCTGGCACGTTCTGTGGGTACGGTCGGAGCGGGCCGACGGTTCGCTCTCTGAGGTCGAGCAGTACGAGTTCAGCGTGATCGACAGCCGTCCGGCCGTCTACTCCGGCGACCTGGTGAGCTGGCCGCGCACGGACGGCGCCGGGCTCCCGACGGAGTTCTGGTTCGACAGCGGCATGGACGGGGTGACCGAGTTCGTCTACCGCTTCGACGGCGAGCCGGAGCAGACCGTCGCGGCGGAGTTCGGCAGCGCGCGGGTGATCTGGACGCCGCAGTGGGGCGGCGAGCACGAGGTGACCGTACGCGCCCGGTACGCCTCGGGTGAGCTGTCGCCCGCGACCCGGTGGCCCTTCAGCATCTGGTCCGGACCGGTGGCCCGGTCACCGCAGTACGACGGAAACACCCCCTCCGGTCGGGTGGGTCAGGAGGCGACCTTCACCCTGCGGCCCGGCTTGCCGGACGTGCAGCGGTACACCTACCGCTTCGACGGCGGCCAGGAGCAGACGGTCGAGCCGGCGGCCGACGGCTCCGCCACCCTCACCTACACCCCGGGGCGTGCCGGCTACCAGACCCTTGAGGTCACCAGCGAGCACCCGGGTGGCACCACCTCCGAGACGCGCAGGTACTCCTTCGTCGTCAAGAGCAACGAGGTCTCGGTGTCCGGGTATTACCACGAATGGAGCCCTCGGGGCGGCATCGGGGTGCCCGGCCAGATGTCGTTCCACTCGGAGCTGTTCCCGGAGGTGGTCGAGTACCTCTACCGGGTCAACGACGGTCCGGAGCAGACGGTGGCCGCCAACACGCAAGGGCGCAGCACGTCGGTGGCCGTCACCCCGGACCGCAACGGCAGCAACACCCTGTACGTGCGGCAGCGGTTGCGGGACGGGTACCTCAGCCCGGTCGCCGAGTACGTCTTCCTGGTGGGGACGGCGCCGCTGGTGGTGTCGCCGGAGTACCCCAACGGGCAGTGGGGTGGTGGCGCCGGTGTCGCCGGGCAGTTCACGTTCAGCGGCGGCACCACCGGCATAGTCGAGTTCGAGTACCGGATCGGTGCCGAGCCGCCGGTCACGGTGCCGGCGGTGAACGGAGCGGCGACCGTGACCTGGACCCCGCCGAACGCCGGCACCTACCAGATGTCGGTACGGGGCCGTACCGGCGACGAGACCTGGACGGACACCACGAACTACCAGGTCTACGTGCAGTACTGACGACCGATCGGGTCGGTTGAGGTTCAACCGGTGGCCCCGGTTTCGCTTCTGCGGGACCGGGGCCACGCATATCGGTCGGCGGGAGGGGAATGCGCGAGCGACCGCGTCATGGCGACCGTAGGAGTGGAGATGCCCTTCATCACCGTCGGTACGGAAAACTCCGCACCGATCGATCTGTACTACGAGGATCATGGGTCCGGTCAGCCGATCGTGCTGATCCACGGGTTCCCGTTCAGCGGATCGACCTGGGAGAAGATCTCCGGGCCGCTGCTCTCGGCCGGATATCGGGTGATCACCTACGATCGGCGCGGTTTCGGCAACTCGGCCCAGCCCTCGTTCGGGTACGACTACGACACCTTCACGGCCGACTTCGACATCCTGATGACGGAGTTGGACCTGCGTAACGCGATCCTCGTCGGCCACTCGATGGGCACCGGGGAGGTGACCCGCTACCTGGGTTCGTACGGCTCGGAGCGGGTGGATCGGGCGATTCTGCTGGCGCCCCTGGCGCCATACCTGACGAAGGCCCCGGACAATCCGGAGGGGGTCGACCCCAGCCTGCTGGAGGAGTTCAAGCAGGCGATCATCGACGACCGGTTCGCCTATCTGACCCAGTTCTGCAACGACTTCTTCAACTACGCCGAGAATCGGGGCACCCTGGTCAGCGATGAGGCGTACCGGGCGCACTGGGACATCGGTGCCCGGGCCTCGGCGATCGGCACCCACGACTGCGTGGACTCCTGGGGCACGGATTTCCGCAGCGACGTGTCCCGCATCGACGTGCCCGTGCTGATCGTCCAGGGCGACCAGGACCGGGTGTTGCCGTACCCCAAGACCGGTCAGCGGTTGCAGCCGATGCTGTCGGACAGCCGGCTGGTCACCCTCAAGGGCGCTCCGCACGGCACCCCGTGGACCAACGCCGACCAGGTACTCCAGGCGATCATGGAGTTCATCGGATCGCCCGTGCGGGCCCGGGCCTGACCGGCCCGGAAGACGGGCGCGGCCCCGGTGCGGGGGTCGCGCCCGTCACGCGATCTCAGCCGCCGAGCCGGGCCAGTTCCTCGTCCACGATCGAGGGGTCCAGCTTGCGGAAGACCGGCTTGGGCGCCGCGAGGGGCCGACCCACCTCGAGGGGTACGGACTCCCAGCGCGCGCCCTGGGTGTAGTCCCCGGTCAACACCGGGTACGCGGGCCCGCCGTCGAGGTCCTCGACCTGCTCGATGACCGGCATCGGGGCGTGCACCCCGGTGCCGCCGAGCAGCTCGTGGACCTTCTGCGCGGAGTGCGGCAGGAACGGGGTGAGCAGCGTGTTGGCGTCGCTGACCACCTGGAGGGCGACATGCAGGATGGTGCCCATCCGGGGCTTGTCGGCCTCGTCCTTGAGCTTCCAGGGGGCCTGCTCGGAGAGGTACCGGTTGGCCTCGGCGACCACCTTCATCGCCTCACCGATGGCCTGCTTCTGCCGGTGCCGGGCGATCAGGTCACCCACGGTGGTGAACCCGGCGCGGGCCACCGCCAGCAGCGCCTCGTCGGCCTCGGTGAGGCCGTTCGGGTCGACCGCCGGGATCTGGCCGAAGTTCTTCGCCGCCATGGAGATCGACCGGTTGACCAGGTTGCCCCAGCCGGCGACGAGTTCGTCGTTGTTGCGGCGGAGGAACTCGGCCCAGGTGAAGTCGGTGTCGTTGCTCTCCGGGCCGGCCACCGCGATGAAGTAGCGCAGCGCGTCGGCGTCGTAGCGCTCCAGGAAGTCCCGGACGTAGATGACCACCCGACGGGAGGAGGAGAACTTGCGCCCCTCCATGGTCAGGAACTCGCTGGAGACCACCTCGGTGGGCAGGTTGAGCCGCCCCAGCTGCCCCGGTTCGCCGTCCCGGCTGCCCTCACCGGAGTAGCCGGCCAGCAGGGCCGGCCAGATGACCGAGTGGAAGACGATGTTGTCCTTGCCCATGAAGTAGTACGCCTGGGCGTCCTTCCCGGCCCCGTCGGTGGACCACCACCTGCGCCAGGCTTCCGGGTCGCCGGTGCGGCGGGCCCACTCGATGGAGGCGGAGAGGTAGCCGATCACCGCGTCGAACCAGACGTAGATCCGCTTGTCGGTGCGCTCCCGCCAGCCCTCCAGCGGGATCGGCACCCCCCATTCCAGGTCACGGGTGATGGCCCGGGGCTGGAGGTCGTCCAGCAGGTTGCGGGAGAACCGCAGCACGTTGGGGCGCCAGCCCTCGCGGGTGTCCAGCCACTGGCGGAGCACCTCGGCCAGGGCGGGCAGGTCGAGGAAGAAGTGCTCGGTCTCGACGAACTTGGGGGTCTCCCCGTTGATCTTCGACTTGGGGTTGATCAGGTCGATCGGGTCTAGCTGGTTGCCGCAGTTGTCGCACTGGTCGCCGCGGGCGCTGTCGTACCCGCAGATCGGGCAGGTGCCCTCGATGTACCGGTCGGGCAGAGTACGGCCGGTGGAGGGGGAGATCGCCCCCATGGTGGTCTTCGGGACGATGTAGCCGTTGCGGTACATCCCCTCGAACAACTCCTGCACCACGGCGTAGTGGTTGCCGGTGGTGGTGCGGGTGAACAGGTCGTAGGAGAGACCGAGGCCGTGCAGGTCCTCCACGATCACCCGGTTGTACCGGTCGGCCAGCTCCCGCGGGGTCAGCCCCTCGGCGTCGGCCTGCACCTGGATCGGGGTGCCGTGCTCGTCCGTGCCGGAGACCATGAGCACGTCGTGTCCGGCCATCCGCATGTACCGGGCGAAGACGTCGGAGGGAACGCCGAAACCGGAGACGTGGCCGATATGGCGGGGGCCGTTGGCGTACGGCCAGGCCACTGCCGCGAGAACGTGACTCATGCCGAGCAAGCCTAGTGACCCGGCACCGACGGCAGCGAAGCAATAGGGGGTGCTGGGGGCCGCGCCACCCCGATCCCGTGTCCGATTTGTCATCGACACGCTGTCTGAGCTGCCGTCTGTGGCGAAACTGCGGGTGTCGAATGAACCGCGTGACCGGCAGCAGAGCCACCCGTGACCACGACGAAAGTCCTCCCCCGAACCCCCGGCCCGATCCGGGCCCGCGTACCCACCCGGTGGCACCCCAGCCCCGGGCGGTGCCGCCGGGGCGGTCCGAGCGCCCACCACCTGCGGGGGTCGCCGGGGTGGAGGTGGAGCCCACCACCGGAGCGCCGGTGGAGGCGCTGCCCCGGCGGGTTCCGCTGCGCTCCGCCGGGCGCGGTGGGCACCGGGCCGGGACCGGCGCGGCGGAGGACACCTTCTGGGCCCCGATCGAGCAGGTGCACTGGGACGGCACCCCGGTGCGACCGGAGGCGCACGGATCGGTCCGCCCCTGGTGGCGCCCCTCCTGGCCGGCACGGCGTCGTCGCAGGCGGTCGAGTCATCCGCCGGACCCCCTGCCCGGGTTGACCGTGCTGGTCGGGTTGACCTTGACAGCGGCCTTCTTCGCCTGGGTCAGCGCCGGCCCGTTCTGGCTGGCGGTCGGGCACGGCAGGACGGGAAGTGTGGTGGTGACCGACTGCACCGGCGGCGGGTTGTCCCAGCGCTGCCGGGGCAATTTCGTGGCCACGGACGATCGGTTCCGCAGCTACGGGGTCCGGGTCAGCGGGGTGCCCGAGCGGCTGGCCACCGCCGGCACGATCCTGCCCGCCCGGGTCACCGGCCCACAGGCCGACATCGCGTACGCCGACCAGGGCGCCGGGGCGCACCTGCGCTGGGTGCTGGGCCTGCTGGGGGTGCTCGGCTGCGCCGCCGGCATCGCCCGGTGGACCGGCGCCACCCGACTGCCCGACCCGGCGGCCCGGCGCTGGGCGGTCGCCACCAGCTTCGGCGGCCCGCTGGTGATCACCCTCGGCTTCCTCCTCGCCGCCTGGTGAGGCCGGCGAGGGGCCCTTACGCCTGGTGTACCAGGGTGTAGATATCGCGCCGACGCAGGCCGAAGGCGGTCGCCACCTCGGTTATCGCATCACGGCGGGTCAGGCCGGCGGCTTCCCGGTCGGCCACCGCGGCCCGCAGGGTGTCGTCGTCCGGGCGGCTGGCGGCTGCCGCCGGGGCGCCGCCCACCACCAGGGTGATCTCGCCGCGTGGTTCGCCGTCGGCGGCCCAGCGGGCCAACTCACCCAACGGGCGACGCAGCACCTCCTCGTAGGTCTTGGTCAGTTCCCGGCACAGGGCGGCGGGTCGGTCGGCACCGAAGGTCTCGGCCAGGTCGGCCAGGGCGGCGGTGACCCGGTGCGGCGCCTCGAAGATGACCAGGGTCCGCTCCTCGGTGGCCAGCGCCCGCAACCGCGATCGGCGGGCACCCGGGCTGCGGGGCAGGAACCCCTCGAAGCAGAACCGGTCACTGGGCAGCCCGGACAGGGCCAGGGCAGTGGTGACCGCGCTGGGACCGGGTGCGGCGGTGACCGGGACCCCGGCGTCCAGGGCGGCCCGGACCAGTCGGTAGCCCGGGTCGGAGACGCTGGGCATGCCGCCGTCGGTGACCAGGGCGACGAAGCTGCCGGCGGTCAACTCCTCGACCAGTTCGGGGGTACGACGCTCCTCGTTGCCCTCGAAGTAGGAGACGATCCGCCCGGGGATGGACACCTCCAGGTCGCGGGCCAGCCGGACCAGCCGCCGGGTGTCCTCGGCGGCTACCACGTCGGCCGTGCCGAGCACCTCGCGCAGCCGGGCGGAGGCGTCGGCGGGGTTGCCGAGCGGCGCACCGAGCAGAACCAGGCGGCCAAGATCGGACATTTCACCCACGGATCCGCACTCCTTCATCGATGGTCGTACCGGAATCGGGGACGATGTACGCCACCGACCCCGTTGGCAGCCTACGATCGCCGGGTGACGAGTGCGTCGACAGCACACAGCGCGAGCGCCGACCAGCCGCAGCCGGAGGCCGGGCCCTCCACCGCCGGGGTGACAGACCGGGCCGAGGGGGGCATACCGGCGATGGTCCGTCGCCGACTGGCCACCGTCGAGGCGCAGCTGGACGGCCGATCGTGGCTGGCCACGGCGGTGGTGGTGGCGATCGCGGCGATCCTCAGGTTCACCAACCTCGGCCACCCGCCAGGCAAGATCTTCGACGAGATCTACTACGCCCGGGACGCCTGGGCGCTGGTGGACAAGGGCGTCGAGTGGAACTACAAGGACGGCGGACCGTCGTACGTGGTCCACCCGCCCCTAGGAAAGTGGTTGATCGGCCTGGGCGAGTGGGCCTTCGGCTACTCCGATGTCGAGCACGGCATCTCCGTGCCCGGTCAGATCTTCACCACCTCCCCCGAGTTCGGCTGGCGCTTCTCGGCCGCTCTCATCGGCACCCTGTCCGTGCTGCTGCTGATCCGCATCGGCCGCCGACTGTTCGGCTCCACGGTGCTCGGCTGCGCCGCCGGTCTGCTGCTGGCGGTCGACGGGTACCACCTGGTGCTGTCGCGTACCGCCCTGCTCGACATCTTCCTGCTCTTCTTCGTGCTCGCCGCCTTCGGCGCCCTGGTGCTCGACCGGGACGCCACCCGGCGCCGCTGGACCCGGGCTCTGGAGGCCGGGCTCGATCCGACCGCCCTGGGACGGGCCGGTCGCCCGCCGGGCGGCTGGCGCAACTGGCCCTGGTGGCGGCTGGCCACCGGGGTGCTGCTCGGCTGCGCCTTCGCGGTGAAGTGGAGCGCCCTGTTCTTCGTGCCGGTGTTCGCCCTGCTGATGCTGCTCTGGGATGTCGGCGCCCGCCGGTCGGCCGGGGTGCCCCGGCCCTGGCGGGCCACCCTGCTCGACGGGTTCCCCTGGATGGTGCTCGCCGGGGTGCTGATGGCGGTCACCTACGTGGCCACCTGGTCGGGCTGGCTGCTCAGCAACGAGGGCTACTACCGGCTCGCGGAGCGGTATCCGCAGGCCGGGCTCAGCGACACTCCGATCATCGGCCCGCTGTGGAACCTGGTGCAGTACCACCAGGCCGCCCTGGGCTTCCACAACCAACTGGACGACCCGCACAAGTACCAGTCGTGGCCGTGGCAGTGGCTGCTGCTGGGTCGGCCGGTGGCCTTCCACTGGGTGCAGCCGCAGGGCGGCTGCGGGGCGGCGGGATGTGCCGAGGAGATCCTGTTGCTCGGCACGCCGCTGCTGTGGTGGTCGTTCCTGCCGGCGCTGGCGGCACTGATCTGGCTGGGCCTGGCCCGGCGGGACTGGCGGGCCGCCGCGATCCTGCTCCCGGTGGCCGGTGGGCTGCTGCCCTGGTTCTGGTTCGCTCTCGACGGCCGGACGATGTTCTTCTTCTACGCCGCACCGGCCGTGCCGTTCCTCGTGCTGGCGGTGGTCTACGTGCTGGGGGCGATCGCCTCTCCGGCCGGGTTGAGCGGAACCCTGCCGGTCGATGGCGCACACGAGGAGGCGAGTCGAGATCGCCGGATGATCGGGGCGGTGATCGCCGGGGCGTACGTGGCCCTGGTCGTGATCTGTTTCGCGTACTTCTATCCGATCTTCGTGGGCCAGAACATCCCGTACACGGAGTGGTCGGCCCGGATGTGGTTGGGCAATCGCTGGATCTGAGCGCGTCCGTGTGGTCCCGGGCCGGCCCGGGACCACACGGACCTGCCGGCAGGTGGACCCTGATCGACGAAAGGCCCGCACCTTCGGGTGCGGGCTTTCGGATTCTTCCGAGCAAAAGGACGCGCCCCGATCGCCTGCCACGGGGGAAGCGGGCGATTGGGGCGCGCACCAGAAGCTTAACCACCCATGACCAGCGGCACAACGGGGCGGCACGGGTTAGATTTCCGACCGGCCTCAGCCGGCCGCGTCACCAACCCGCGCGGTCACTGTCGTATGACTGATCGCAGTCGAGGGGGTCGCTCGTTCAGGGGGCCACCGCAGGGGCGATGGACTCAGAACCTCCTGGGTCGGCGGGGCAGCCAACCGAGGAAGCGGCCCTGCAGGGAGGTCGACCCACACCGGTGCAGATCCTCGGTGGCAGCAGCCAGGCAGGCGGCCAGGTAGACGCTGAGCATGGCGGGATCCGCCGCGTACTCGGACAGCAGCCGAGCACGCTTCTGCTCACACGGCCAGTCCGCGCCACAGGTGCCGCAGGTCCAGCCGGGCACTACCGGCGCATGATCACCTAGCGTCGTCGCTACCGCGATCGTGCTCGTCTGAACCCTCCCGACCTCCGAGCGATCCGCACCACCCGTCATCGCGCTCCTCTCCGCCTCGCTTGGACAACCAGGTCGACTTCCGCCGTGGTTCATCGACCGAAGTCACGGCCTCGCGCACAAACAACAGCGCACAGGGAGGTGGCGGTGTTACATCCTTGCGGTACGTTCACCAGCCATGGCCGCCACGACCCGCCACACCCCACCCCCACCCTTCACCGTCAGATCGATGCCTGACGGTTTTATCGGGATCGCGCCGAGGTCACGACGACAGGGAGCCGACGATGCGTGATCTGCTGCCGCCGACGGTCGCGGTGGCGGTGGCCGAACCGGCCGACTGGACCGGCGAGCTGTACGACGCCGAGGCCGCCTGTCTGGGGGAACGGGCGGTGGACAGCAGACGCCGCGACTTCACCGCCGGACGGGTCTGCGCCCGCCGGGCGATGACCATGCTGGGTCTCCCGGCGGTCGCCGTACCTGCCGCCGCCGACCGGTCGCCGGTCTGGCCACCGGGCACGGTCGGCACCATCACCCACACCCAGGGCTACTGCGCCGCGGCGGTGGGGCGGGACACCGAGATCCGGGCGGTCGGCATGGACGCCGAGCAGCACCGCGACCTGGGCCCGGAGGTCGGTCGGCTGATCTGCCTGCCCGAGGAGCAGGACCTTCTGGCCCGGTTGCCCTCCGGGGTCTTCTGGTCGGCGGTGGTGTTCAGCGCCAAGGAGACCGTCTACAAGATCTGGCATCCGATCGTCGGTGACTGGCTCGGCTTTCACGACGCCCTGGTGGTGTTGGACCCCGCCACCGAGACCTTCACCGCCCGGATCACGCCAGCCAAGATCGACGCCGCCACGGTCCCCCAACCCCCTTCGGTGATCATCGGCCGGTTCACAGTGGAGGCGAATCTGGTCCGTACCGCCGCCACCCTGCCACCGCTCTAGGCCACCGGTCGATGTCGACCGATCGGAGCAGGACATCGACCGATCGGTGTCGTCGATGCGCGGTAGCGTCGAACGGTTCCCGTCCCGCTTCTGGTGTCCTAGGAGTACGGTGAGTCACCCCCAGCCCTCAGACGGACCGCAGGACCCCCAGGAGCGACCTCCCAGCGACCCCTGGGCGCCGCTGCATCCCGGGGAGCCACAGGAGGGCACCTGGGCGGGCTACTCCCCGGACGACTCGGACTACCTGTGGGCCACCCCGGAACCGCCCGGCGACACCCTCTCCCCCGCCCACCCGCCTGCCTCCCCCGCTCACCCGCCGGCACCGGTCTACGGCACACCCCAGCCCACCTCGGGCACGCCGTACACCGCTCAGCCCACCTCGGGCACGCCGTACCCTCAGCCCACCTCGGGGGCGCCGTACCCGCCGGATCGGCCGACCTCACCGCCCGGGCCGTCCCACGGCCCCTATCCGCCGGGGTTCGGCTCCCCCGCCGGGCCGACCCCGCTCGGTGGTGCCTACCCCCCGGGAGGTTCCGGCCATCCGACGGCCCCGGTCCGTCCCGGCGGCCGCAAGAGCCTGGCCGCGGTCTCCACGCTGGTGGTCATCGCGGTGCTCGGCTGCATCGGCGGGATCACCGCAGTGCTCCTCGCGTGGTGGCAGCTCATCGACGAGACCAATGAAGTGCTGCAGGATCCACCGAGCGCCTCCGCCCCGCAGCAGCCCGGCACGCCGGCCACCGAGGGCCCGACCTTCAACATGCGACCCGGCGACACCCTGGTCCTCACCGACGACCAGGGCACGGTCGAGATAACCGTGACGAAGTTCCATCTCGTCAGCAACTGTCATCCCTCAGCCCCCGCGCCGGAGAAGGGGAAGCTGCTGATCGCCGAGGTGACCGCGAGGGTCACCAAGGGCACCGGCGCGATCGACTCGGCCGACTTCCACTGGACGGCCGCCGACGGCAACACCACCGACAACGGCCTGATCGGCTCCATCTACGGGTGCAGCGGCCATTTCAAGGACGACGGCAACGACCTGCCGGCCGGCAGCACCCGCAAGGGCCAGGTCGTCTTCGACGTCGCCGACACCAACGGGGTCCTGGAGTACCGCGATCCGGCCAAGGCCCTCGGGTCCTGGAAGCCGGAGTAGGCCGCTCGCCTCCGGATAGGCGAAGGTGACATGGCACCACCGAGGCCATCACCGGGTCCCAGGTGTGCCGCCACCGCTGAACCAGGTCAATTTCCGGACCCTGTGAAACTGCCAGTGAATGCCGTCGCACGCTGCGCAGCCTGATCGGACACCGGGGCGGCAGGTCGCCTCTTGTTAGGGCGCACGAACGTCGATTAGTTTGTTTACCATCCAGACGAACTATTCCCCGAGCGAGTCTACTCACCCCTCAGCCCTTCTCGAAGGGAGTCCGATGACACGGCACAACCCCGGCGTGCCGACCTCGCGCCGTAACTTCCTCAGCCTGTTCGGCCTCGGCGCGGTCGCCGTCGCCGGAGGTCCCCTGCTGGCCGGTTGCTCCGAGGCGCCGGCCGGCAGCGGCAACGCCCAGAACCTGGACGCCTTCGGCCACCTGCTGCCCACCCAGAAGGACCTGACGGGCAGCATCGCCCCCGACATCGTCGGCACCCGGCCGGTTCCCGACGGCTACACCAGGTACCCGGCCAACCTCGTCGACCTGATCACCGAGAAGCCCGGCACCAGCGGCAAGGAGATCACCGCGATGACCCCGGCCTGGGGTCCCGCGCCGCCCGGGATCGGCCAGAGCGCCTACCTGCAGGCGGTCAACGACGAGTTGGGCGTCCCGGTCAACTTCACCATCCAGGACGGCATCACGTACGCCGACAAGCTCAACGCCATGCTCGGCGCCCGCGACGTGCCCGACCTGCTGTGCATACCCAGCTGGGAAATCGACAAGATCCCGCGGTTCGCCGAGGCGATCGGGGTGTTGTTTGAGGACCTGACCGACCACCTGAAGGGCAACGCGGTCGAGGCGTACCCGATGCTGGGCACCTTCCCGACCGGGGCCTGGCGGCACGCCATCTGGAACGAGCGGCTGGCCGCCGTGCCGAACCCGACCGACGGGCCCTTCGCCTGGGTCATGTTCACCCGCAAGGACCTGCTGGACGCCCGCAGCCTGACCATGCCCACCACGCTGGAGGACCTGCTGACCGTCGCCAAGGAGGTCACCGACCCGGCGCGCAAGGTGTGGGCCTTCAACGACGTCTTCGCGATGATCCAGATGTACCACAAGGTGCCGGGGGCCAAGCAGGGCTGGCGGCTGCGCTCCGACGGCACCCCCGAGTCCAAGTACGAGACCCCGGAGTTCCGTCAGGCCCTGGAGGTCATGGCGAAGATCTACCAGGACGGCCTGGTGCACCCGGACATCGTGGCCAGCCGGGGTGCAGACGCCAAGCAGTTGTTCGCCAAGGGCGGCAACATCGTCTTCATGCAGGACGGTTTCGGCTTCTGGCAGGGCGGCCAGGCCGAACACCAGAAGGTCAACAAGGCACTGAACATCCAGCCGGTGCCGAACTTCTCCGCCACCGGCGGCGACCCCCTGGTCTGGGGCAGCGACCAGCCGATCTCCTACACCTTCGTGAAGAAGGGTCTCGGCGAGGAGCGCGTCAAGGAGCTGCTGCGGGTCATCAACTGGTGTTCGGCCCCGCTGGGTAGCCAGGAGGCCCAGCTACGCGACTTCGGGGTCGAGGGCAGGCACCACACCCGTACCCCGAACGGGCCGGTCAAGACCGACCTGGCCTTCAAGGAGATCAACAACCAGTACTTCTTCATCAGCGGTCGCAACCCGACCATCGGTCCCTTCGCGGACACCCCGAACTACGTGCGGGACGCCCTGGCCTACTCCAACGCCACGGTCGGTTACCTGGAGAAGGACCCCTGGGCCGGGGTGAAGCTGGAGATGCCGGCTGCCTTCAAGGCCAACCAGGTGCCGACGGAGGACAAGTTCACCGACGTGCTGCGGGGCCGCCGCCCCCTGTCTGATGTGGACTCGATCCTGCAGGAGTGGAAGGCCGCCGGCGGGGAGGCGGCACGCCAGTTGCTAGCCGACTCGCTGCCCAAGGCTGGCTGATGAGCAGCACCGAAACCACCCGCCGGGCCGGGTCCGACCAGACCCGGCCCGGCGGGGCCACCCCCCGACGCCGACGCCTGCCGCTGCGCACCCGGCTGCGCCGGGACTGGCAGATGCTGGCCATGATCGCGCCCGGCTTCGTCATCCTGCTGATCTTCAGCTACCTGCCGATCCTGGGTAACGTCATCGCCTTCCAGGACTACAACCCGTACGTCGGCAGCAATCCGCTGGAGGCGTTCGTCAAGAGCAACTGGATCGGCTTCGGGCAGTTCCAACTGCTGTTCGCCGATCCGGCGTTCTGGCACGCCTTCCGCAACACCCTGGCGATCACCGCGTTCCAGCTGGTGTTCTTCTTCCCGCTGCCGATCCTGCTGGCGATCGTCCTGCACAGCCTGCTCTCCAGTCGGCTGCGCGGCTTCATCCAGACCGTCGTCTACCTGCCGCACTTCTTCAGCTGGGTGCTGGTGGTCAGCTTCTTCGTCGCCATGCTCGGCGGTGCCGGACTCCTCGCCCAGACCATGCGCGAGGCCGGGATGGAACCGTGGAACGTGATGACCAACCCGGACACCTTCATCCTCCTGGTCACCCTCGAGGCAGTCTGGAAGGACGTCGGCTGGGGCACGATCGTCTTCCTGGCCGCCCTGTCCACCATCGATCAGAACCTGTACGAGGCGGCGGCGGCGGACGGTGCCGGCCGGTGGCGCCGGTTGTGGCACATCACCCTGCCGGGCCTGCGTCCGGTGATCGTGCTGCTGCTCATCCTGCGCCTCGGTGACGCCCTCTCGGTCGGCTTCGAGCAGTTCCTGCTGCAACGCGACGCCGTCGGTAGGCAGGCCTCCGAGGTGCTGGACACCTTCGTCTACCACTTCTCCATCGCCACCGGGAACTACGGCTACGGCGCCGCGGCCGGGTTGTTCAAGGCCGCCGTCGGGCTCTGCCTGATCCTGGCCGCCAACAAGGTGGCACACATGCTCGGCGAACGAGGGATCTACTCACGGTCATGACCGCCACCTTCCTGCGGAAGCCACCCGGAACCCGTCCCCGCCGCCCGGCCTGGGAGGAGCCGCCCAGCCCACTGGGTCAGGGAGCCAAGGCCGTACTGCTGGGCCTGCTGGTGCTCAGTGTGCTGTTCCCGCTCTGGGTGATCCTGGTGACCAGCCTGTCCTCCCGGGAGACCATCGCCGAGGCCGGGGGCCTGGTGGTCATACCCCAGGGGATCGACACCTCCGCGTACGCCACCATCTTCGCGGGGGGCGCGGTCACCCGGGCCCTGTGGATCAGCACCCTGGTCACCGTCATCGGCACCATCCTGGCGTTGACCATCACCGTGCTCGCCGCGTACGGGCTGTCCCGGCCCGGGTCCCTCGGCTACCGCTGGCTGCTGGCGTACTTCCTGCTGCCGTTCCTGATCTATCCGCCGCTGGTGCCGAAATATCTCGTGGTCACCGGGCTGGGGCTCAAGGACACCATCTGGGCGTTGATCCTGCCGCCCGCGATCAGCGTCTTCAACCTGGTCGTGGTCCGGGGCTTCTTCCAGGGCATCCCCTCCGAACTGGTGGACAGCGCCCGCATCGACGGGGCCAGTGACTTCCGCACCCTGACCCGGATCGTGCTGCCACTGGCCCGGGCGGTCATCGCGGTGGTCGGCCTGTTCTACGCGGTCTCCTACTGGAACGTCTGGTTCGACGCCCTGCTGTTCATCGACCGCAACGACATGTACCCGATCCAGCGGGTGTTGCAGAGCTACCTGCTGGCCGGTCAGGCACCGACCAACTCCGGTGCGGCCACCGGCGTCACGATGCCACCCACGGAGGCCATCAAGATGGCCGTCGTCGTGCTCACCGTGACGCCGATCGTCGCGGTCTACCCCTTCATCCAGCGGCACTTCGTCAAGGGCGTCCTGATCGGCGCCATCAAGGGCTGACCGGTCCGGCGAGCTTGATCTGCCGGGTGATGGTCGGATCGGTGATCTCGGCGTCCTTGGCCAGCAGCATCGCCTTGCTGAGGATGACGGCGAGCAGACCGTCACCCTCGAAGGGCAGGAACTGCTGCTCCTGCACCCGGCCCGTGGCACGGTCGGGCACGATGCAGAGGTAGGCGTCGTTCGGGCTCATCAGGATGTTGCCCGACCCCAGGTGGATCCGGTACGTGCGCAGGTCACCGTCGACCACCAGGAACCGGCCGTCGATGCGGGCCCGCTGCCCCACCGCCAGCCGGGGCAGCAGCCGGGCCAGCAGGTCGCGGCGGGTCTCGGCCGTCGCGGACAGCTCCCCGAAGCTGTACGAGGACCAGTAGTCCCGGAATCGGCCCTGCGGGCCGCCGTCGGACCAGGTCGGGTCGTTGCCGACGCTGGCCACCCCGACGAACAGGTCGACGTCCCGCATGATCTCGCTGAACACCAGCGGCGGGATCTGGTCGAGCGGCAGGGGCTCGCTCGGCCGGGCATTCGTCCACCGCCCCGGCGAGTAGCCGCCACCGTCGGCGTGCGACCAGTTCTGTGCGGCGGCGATCGGGTAGAAGCGCACCTGGTCGGTGACGAGCCGCAGGTACGAGCCGCTCTCGGTGGTGTCGGCGCCGTAGTCGTCGCCGATCCCCTCCACCCAGTACTCGGCGCGCAGACCCCAGCCGGGCAGTTCCCGGAAGGTCGGCGGGTACGAGTCGTCGACCATCAGCCGGAGCCGGTCGGTCCAGCCCCGGATCGCGGCCAGCGCGTGGAACTGATGCTGCCGCAGGATGTGCCCGGCGAACCGGTTGGAGTAGGTGCCGGTGGTCTCCTCGGCCGGGGTGAGCAGGTAGACCTCCCGGTGCGCCTGCTTGAACGGCTGAACGACCCGGTGCCGCTCCAGCCACTCCCGCCAACCGACCACCTCCGGCACCGGCCGCCCGATCGGATGCCAGATCCGCACCTGCGCGTCGTCGGCAACGGCGACCGGACTGTCGTCCACGGTGCGCAGCGCACCGTCGGCCCACCCACACGGCACCCCGTCGACCAGCCAGAGCAACCGGCGAGCCAGCACGCCGACCAGCGGATGATCCAGGTAGCGCTGCCGCCACACGCCGAAGGTCCAGCTGCGTTGGGCCAGGAACAGCCCGTCCAGCCGGGCCGTCTGCGCGGCCAGCATCCCGCTGATCTCCTTGGCCAGGCCCTTCAGCTCGGCCAGTTGTGCCGGGTGGTCCCGGCGTACCGAGGCCGGTGGGCTCTTCACCTGACGGCCGGACTCGTTGAACCAGGCCAGGGTGACGCTGGTGCCGGCGATCAGCAGCTCGGCCCGGCAGCCGCCGAGGGTCATCTCGTGCCGACCCACCCCGGTCAG
Source organism: Micromonospora sp. NPDC047134 (assembly GCF_040643455.1). Classification (NCBI taxonomy): domain Bacteria; kingdom Bacillati; phylum Actinomycetota; class Actinomycetes; order Micromonosporales; family Micromonosporaceae; genus Micromonospora; species Micromonospora sp. NPDC047134. The sequence continues at coordinate 112,284 of NZ_JBEYUI010000014.1, read as the reverse complement.
GCCGTAATCCGGGACGGCCAACTCCTCGATCTCGTCCCGCCCGATGCCCATCGCCGCCGCGCGAGCGTCGAGCGCCTTGTCGATCTCGTTGCGGGTGCCCTTGTAGGTGACCCGGGTCGACAGCCGGGCAAGCTGTGCCAGGGCCGCCTCCCCGTCGAGGCGGCCGAGCACCCCGACCGCCGCGTTGGCCACCTTAGGGCAGGCCGGGCCGATGCCGGGCAGCCGACGCAGCATCGCCTCGACCAGGCCGCCGATCAGGCGCACCTGCTCGGGGGCCGGACCGGTGCGCTCGACCAGCCAGAGCAGGCCCCGCAGCAGGTCGGCGTTGATCGGAGCCGGCGGGCGTTGCGGCGTCCGCGCTGCGGCGGCCAGCCACCGGTCGAGGACCTGCCGGGCCTCGGCCGGGTCGGCCGGGGTGAGCAGTCGGGACGCCTCGGTCGACCAGCCGGCCGGGGGTCGGGGGGTGGTCGCGGTGCTGGCATGGGCGACCAGCCGCTGCCAGACCGGGCCGAGGGTGGGCAGCTCGGCCAGGATCTGCTCGGCCCACGGGTCGGCCGGGTCGAGCTGCGGCCCGACCAGGTCGGCGATCAACTGCCGCAGCCGTTGGCTCTCGTCGGACCGGTCGACCAGCACCGCCATCAACTCGCCGGAGAGCGGACCAGCGGCCAGCAGGCTCCGGGCCATCGTCTCCAGCGCGGTCGGCGACAACGAGTACGGCTCCTGCACGGCGTACGCGGCAAGATCCTGAAGCTGGTCGGGTGCCAGGTCGGTGGGGAGCCGGCGGGACAACTGCCCGATCAGCTCCCGCACCGGCCAGGTCCGGACCGGGTCCTGTCTCACCAGGGTGGCCATGGCCTGCACCAGCCGGGCCACGTCTGCGCGGGACAGTGGCCGCAGCGCGGCGCGTACCTCCGGGCTGTCCCGGCAGAGCCGGGCGTGGGTGCAGAGGTGGTCGGCGAGCGCGGTCAGGTCGTTCGCGGCGACCAGGTCACGGACCCGGGTGGCGGGCTCGACGGTGGTGGTCATCAGCCACCCACCAGCGCGACGAGCTTGAGGAAGGTGACCTCGGTGTCGCGGCGCAGGTCGACCTCCTCGTCCAACTCCTCCACCTGACGGTCGCCGACCAGCACCACGAAACCGTTGCGGTCGAACGCCTCCTCGGCCAGGGCGACCTGCCGCGCGGCGTCGACCCGACGGTGCGACCGCTCCCCCAGGTCGCCGTTGAGCGTCCGCTCGGTCGAGGTGGGCTGCACCAGCAACCGGCGGGGTGCCGAGGTGGCCGCGTTGTACTCGGCCACCTCCTGGTGGATCCGCCGCCGGATCAGCTCGCGCAGCGTCAGCCGCTCCTCGAAAATCTGCAAGGCCCACGCCGGGGTACGCGCACCAGCGGTGCTCTCATCCACAAAGGTCACCGTCGCCATGCCGGGGGAGTCTAGGTAGGGCCCCCGACACTTCCGTCAGTCCAGCGCGAAGGTGGCCGAGGCCCGTCCGGCCGCATCCGGTACGGCCTCCAGGTAGAGCAGCCCGTCGCGGTGCCGGACGTACTGGCCGGGGAAGTTCACCGATTCCAGGGACACCTTCCCCGCGTCGGCCAGCCCCGCCCGGCGGGTGAAGGTGGCGTCCTGCCGGAACAGGTTGGAGCCGTCATTGCGCTCCACCCAGAGCTGGTGGTTGCGGTGCCGCAGGTAGTAGCCGGGATAGTTGGTCGACTCCAGCGAGATCGCTGCGGAATTCGACAGGCCGGTGACGATCCGGAACTGCGAGTCGGCCAGGTTCGTCACGTTCGGCTCCAACCGGACCCGGAACTCCCAGTGCCGCAGGTAGCGGTCCGGCAGGTCGTGGGCGCGCAGCCGGACCGGGGTGGCGCCGTCCGGCACCGGCACCCCGAAGTTCGGCGTACCGTCGGCGTTCCAGTACACCCGCTGGATCCGGGTACGCCGGTTCGGGTCGTTCAGCGGGTCGTAACCGTTGCCGAGGTACCGCTCGTAGTTGCGGGAGTGGTAGACGATCACATCGCTGCCGTCCTCGGCGACGGTGAAGGAGTTGTGGCCGGGACCCCACTGGCCGGTCCGGGCGTCGCTGGCCAGCACCGGGGTGGCCCGTTTGCTCCAGGAGGCCGGGTTGAGCAGGTCGCTGTTGGCCGAGGCGGTGAGCAGACCGACGGCGTAGCTGGCGTCGGTGGCGCTGGCCGAGTAGGTCATGAAGACCCGGCCGTTGCGGATCAGCACCGCCGGGCCCTCGTTCACCCGGTAACCCCGGGTCTCCCAGGCGTACGTGGGGGTGGCGATCAGGGTCGGGGTGCCCGCGTACGTCCAGGGGTTGACCGCGCGGGCCAGGTAGATGTTCGAGTTGCTGCCGGCGTACTCGGCCCAGGCCAGGTACCGCTGCCCGTTGTGCACGAAGGTGGTCGCGTCGAGGGAGAAGCTGCTCCGTGCCGGCTGGAGTTGGCCGCGTTCGGTCCACGGCCCGTCCAGCGGGTTGGCCGCACTACTTTCCAGCACGTACGGCCGGATGGCCCAGATGTCGTCCGTCCGCCCGGCGGCGAAGTACACGTACCACCGGCCGTCGATGAAGTGGATCTCCGGGGCCCAGATGTGTGCGCCCATCTCACCACTGCTGTGCTTCCGCCAGATCACCCGCTCGGGTGCGGTGGCCAGCCCCTGCATGGTGGTGGCCCGGCGCAGCACGATCCGGTCGTACTCGGGCACGGTGGCGGTGAAGTAGTAGTAGCCGTCGGTGTGCCGGTAGATGTGCGGGTCGGCCCGCTGCTCGGCCAGCGGATTGCTGAAGACCACGGCGGCGGCCCGCGCCGGCGCCACCGGCACCACCAACACCCCGGCACCCACCACCACCAGAGCGGCGAGCACCCCCGTCACCCTCCTGCCGAACCCCTTCGCCCGCATCTCAACCCGCCCCTCACCCCCGCGACCCAACATCGCACTACCGAATTGATAGCGCTCACATTGAGCTTCGTCAACACGTCCCCCTCGACGATGCGTTGATCAAGAGCTTTTGGTCGCGGCAACGGGTTCTGTAGACCAGAACTTCTTGATCAACAGGGCGAGGAGGGGGTGGGTCAGGCGGTGGCGGCGCCGTCTATGGCGATCGAGGCGCCGCTGATGTGCCGGCCGCCGTCGCCGACCAGGTGGCTGACCGTGGCCGCGACGTCGGAGGGGGAGGCGTACCGACCCAGGGCGATCTGGCTGCGCTGGGCGTCGGCGTCGGCGCTGTTCGCCGGGTTCATGTCGGTGTCGGTGGAACCGGGCAGGATCAGGTTGACGGTGATCCCCCGTGGGCCCAGTTCCCGGGCCAGGGCCCGGGTCAGGCCGTTGACCGCACTCTTGGTCATCGCGTACGCGCTCACCCCGGGCACGGTGACCCGGCTGGAGAAGCTGCTGCCGATGTTGACGATCCGCCCGCCCGCGCCCATGTGGCGTACCGCCGCCTGGGTGGCCAGGTAGACCCCGCGCACGTTCACCGCTACCGCCCGGTCCAGGTCTTCGAAGCTGACCGACTCGATCGGCCCACCGGCGAAGACCCCGGCGTTGTTGACCAGGATGTCCAGCCGCCCGAACTCGTCAACCGTCCGCTCGACCGCACCCACGACCGCCGCCGGGTCGGCACTGTCCGCACTGATCGCCAGACCCCTGCGACCGTACGCCTCGATGCCGGCGACCACGGCCTTGGCGCTGGCCTCGGCGGCGCGGTAGGTGAAGGCGACATGGATGCCGTCCTCGGCCAGCCGGCGCGCGATGGCGGCGCCGATACCCCGGCTTCCGCCCGTGACCAGTGCAACCCGATGAGCATGTCGGACAGTCATGCCCCCAATCCTGACAGTCGACTCAGGACTTGAAGCAGCCGGGTCTCGGTGCCTCAGCGGGACCGGTGAGTGTTCAGGCGGGCGGCCTGGCGGGTCAGGTGATCCCGTTCGGCCAGGTTGAGGGCCTGGTGGGCGGCCTCGGCGTACAGGCGTGCCGCCGTCACCAGGTTGCCGTCGCGTTCGTGCAGGTAGGCCGCCACCGCCCGGTAACGGGGCAGGGACTCGTCCAAGGCCGCGAGCGCCGCCAGGCCGGCGCGCGGACCGTCGGCCTCCCCGACGGCGACCGCCCGGTTGAGTCGTACGACCGGGCTGTCGGTCAGGCGGACGAGTTCGTCGTACCACTCGACGATCTGCACCCAGTCGGTCTCCTCGGCGGTCAGGGCGTCGGCGTGCAGTGCCGCGATGGCCGCCTGGGCCTGGAACTCGCCCAACCGGTCCCGGGCCAGGGCACGCTGAAGGAGCTGAATGCCCTCGGCGATGGCGATGGTGTCCCAGCGGCCCCGGTCCTGCTCGGCCAGCGGCACCAGGCTGCCGTCCGGTGCGATCCGGCTGGCCCGCCGGGCGTGGTGCAGCAGCATGAGGGCCAGCAGCCCGGCCACCTCGGGATGATCGATCACCGTGGCGAGTTGCCGGGTCAGCCGGATCGCCTCGGCCGCCAGGTCGACATTGCCGGAGTATCCCTCGTTGAAGACCAGATACAGCACCCGCAGCACGGTGGCGACCTCGCCCGGCTGATCGAACCGTACCCCCGAGACGGTGCGTTTGGCCCGGCTGATGCGCTGGGCCATGGTCGCCTCCGGCACCAAATACGCCTGGGCGATCTGCCGGGTGGTCAGCCCGCCGACCGCGCGCAGGGTCAGGGCGACCGCGGACGAGGGGGTCAGCGAGGGATGGGCGCAGCGGAAGTACAGCTGGAGGGTGTCATCCACGGCGGGCACCGGCCCCGGCACCGGCTCCTCCTCGACGAGGGTCTCCCGTCGTCGGCGGGCGGCGTCCGCCCGGGTCAGGTCGAGGAACCGCCGCCAGGCCACGGTCACCAACCAGCCCTTCGGGTCCCGTGGAGGGTCGGCGGGCCACGTCCGGATCGCCTCGACCAGGGCCTCCTGTACGGCGTCCTCGGCCGTCGCGAAGTCCGCCCCGCGACGGCCGAGGACGCCGAGCACGCCCGGGATGAGACCCCGAAGCAGTGCCTCGTCCATCAGGTCACTGGGTGCCGTTCGGCGGGGCGGTCAGGAAGGGACGTACCTCCAGCCACTCGTGGATCGGCTTCCCGCCGGCCCCCGGCGCGGCCGACAGCTCCCCGGCCAACTCGATGGCCCGCTCGTAGCTGTCGACATCGATCACCATCCAGCCAGCGATGAGGTCCTTGGTCTCCGCGAAGGGACCATCGGTGACCGGAGGGCGACCCTCCCCGTCGTACCGGACGAAGGTTCCCTCCGGGGCCAGGGCCTGACCGTCGACGAACTCCCCGGTCGCCACCAGCCGGTCCGCGAAGTCACTCATGTACTGCATGTGGGCCGAGATCTCCTCCGGCGTCCACTGCGTCATCGGCACGTTGTTCACCGGGTCTGGAGCGCCTCGGTAGTGCTTGAGCAGCAGATACTTGGCCATTGGTGGTTCCCCTCGATGCTGGTGTGACCCATTCTGGTCAGCCTCACCCCGGGGACGGAGCCGACCGGCGGATCTCGACATCCCCGCTACCAGCGGTTGCGGGCCTCCTCGGCCCAGCCGACCAGCCCGTCCAGATCCACCCGCTCACCATCATCGGTCGTCGCCCAGCCGGTGAAGTGCCCGAAGCACTGGTGTGTCTCGTTGGCGAGCACACCCAGGTTGGTCCGGGCCACCTTCTCGTGGAAGGGGTGAAACCGCACCTGGACCCGTGCCCCGCTGATCCGCCACGGCCGCAACCAGTCGGCACGGTCGTACTCCCAGCGCAGCTCATCACCGATCTTGTGCAGCCGGCCGTCCAGGAAGAGGCCGTTCTCGGTCGAGCCGGTGCCGTCGGTCCACCGACCGCCCAGCTGGATGGCCCGGCCCGGACCACAGCCGGCGGCCCAGTTCCAACGAATCGAGTACGGCCACCGGCCCCTTCCGTGATCCAGTACGGCGAAGGAGTCAGCCTCGTCCACCACATGCGGCACCCCGCTCACCCGCAACGTGCCGCGTACCGGCCGACCGAGATCCTTGACGGTGTACTGGAACCGGCGGGTGCTCCAGGGCACCACCACGCTGAGTGATTCATGTCCCTCCGGCAGCGGCACCACCAGGTCGACCTCGATGTCCTTCGCGGTGGCCCGGATCGTGTTCCCCGCCGCCGTCTGGTCGATCTCGATCGAGATCCCGCCGCCGCGGGCCCGCACCTCACCCGCCCCGCTGACCGGCGGAAAGAGGGTGCCCCGGGCGAAGGGAACCACCGCGACCCGGTCGATCTCCACCCCCGTAGCCCGGTCGAGCACATAGAGGCTGTGCACCCCGGCGTAGTCCAGCGAGGAGGCCACCAGGCCGACGATGTGGCTGGGGGTGACGATCCCCCAGTACTCCCAGCGCTTGTTGCGGCCCCAGCCACGTAGGTTGGCCCGGTGTACCGGACGGCGGCTGAACCCCACCGCCTCCGGCCGCAACCGCCCATCGGCCAGGCACAGGTCGATCGGCTCGGTGATCTCCTTCTCGTGCGTCACGACGGCGAGCCTAGCCACTACCGTGGTTCCGCGATCTGGTCCGGGGGTTCGGTGGCGATCCGGTCCCAGACCAGGCGCATGACCCGCCGTTGAGCGGGGTTCATCTGCTCGACGGCGACGGCACGGAGCACCTCCACGTTCGCCCTGTCGTCCAGGTCCGGGAGGGTTGCCCGATGGTCGTCGAGGAAGCCCTTGAGGGCGGTGACCGCCCGGTCGGCCAGCGCGACGATCTCCTCCTCCGCCGCCTCGGCGGGCAGGTCCAGGATCGCCCGGTTGATGCCGGCAAGCTCCTCCGGTACGCCTTGCAGGAAGGTGACCAGCCCGGTCGTCTCCTCGCGGGAAATCAGGTGGGTCAGGACGATCGCGAGATTTCGTGACGCCGGATCGTCTCCCAGCGCCTCCATGGCGACCAGCGCCTCGGGGGACAGATCGGGTGCCACCCCGAGGCGGACCAGTTCCTCCACCTCGGCGCGGATGCGGTGCAGCTCGGCGATCCTGGTGTCGAGTTCCGCGCGTAGCCCGTGCAGGGACTGCTGGCCGTGCTCCTCGGAGTCGAGCATCCGCGCCACCCGCTCCAGGGGGAAGCCGAGCCGGGCCAAGCGGCTGATCCGCAGCGCGAGAATGAGATGACCGGCACCGTACTGCTTGTAGCCGTTCGTGCGGCGTTCCGGTTCGGGCAGCAGCCCGCTGTCATGCCAGTGACGGATCGACCGCAGGGTGACTCCGACCAGGTCCGCGAGTTGCCGGGTGCTCCACGCCACGATCAGCCCGCTGCTTCCGCTGCCGGCGCCAGCCCGTCCAGCGACCGGAAGGCCGGGGCACTCAGCGCGACGATGACGGTCAACACCATGACGACCGCGATCCCGATGCCGGCTGCCTCCAGCCCACGATCCGAGGCGATCGCGGCGATGGGGGCCGAGGTCAGGGCGGGGGCGGCGAGCATGAGGGCATTCTGGGCGCCAAGCACCCGTCCGCGCATCTGGTCCGGGGTCGCCTCGATGGTCGCCACCCCCAGCACGGCCGACATGGGGCCGCTGGTCAACCCGATGAACACGGCCGCAGCGAGCACCAGCCACGGGGCCGCCAGCAGACCGATCACGGTGAACCCGACGCCGATACCGACCATCCCGATCACGAACCAGGTACGTCGCGACACCTTGCCCACGGTCGCCGCGTACAGGCCGGCGCTGACCAGACTGCCGACCGCGATCCCCATGATGGCGAAACCGCTGAACTCGGGCAGCCTCTCGCTGGTGAAATAGGCAGGCATGATCGTGGCCTGGAGCACCGCGATCACCGCGATGAACACCGCCGTCAGCAGGCTAGCCCCCAGCACCAGCCGATGCCCCACCAGGAACCGCCACCCAACCAAAAGATCAACCCACACGGTACGCACACCCACCCGCGCCGAACTCCCCCCGGCCCGGTTGACGTCGCCCACCTCGGGCGACATCGCAAACGACAGCACCGCCGCGGCAGCGCTCATGGTGGCGGTGATGAACAGGGCGGTGGAACTCACCCCGACCAGCCACACCAGCAGTCCACCCAGGCCGGGGCCGATCAACACCAGCACACCCGACAACGATTCCCGTACGCCGACCAGCCGGTCCAGCGCCCCCGGCGTACCCCCGTCGAGTTCGACGAGCCGGGGCAGCAGGGTCTCCCGCGCCGTCATCCCCGGCATGTCACCGAACGCCCCGACCACACCCAGCACGATGAACCAGGTCAGGTTCAGGCCCCACAGCGCGTCCACGACCGGCACCGCCGCGACCGACCCCGCCGACAGCACATCGCTGATGATCGACACGGTACGCCGGTTGACCAGATCAACCAGCACTCCCGCCAGCACTCCGACGACCGCCGCGACAGCGGTCGTCACCGAGGCGAGAATCCCGACCGCGAGGATGTCGCCGGTCTTGGCGAGCACCAGCAGCGGAAACAGGACCGAGGCGACCCCGTTCCCGAGCAGAGACAGACTGTACGACCCCAGATACGCCCACGTGCTCCTACTCATGGGGGCGATCACAAACTATGCCGCCACGGCACAGTCAACCCTGAACGCCCACTCCTGCCCGGGCAGGTGGGGATTCTCGTCCGGACCGATTGTGAACGGGCCGACACCTGTCGGGGTGTAGGCAGGCGGGATGCCGGGTACCTCGCGCCCTACCCCTTACCCCTGCCCAGGAGGACCCCATGACCGTCGTACTCGCCGTTGTCTGCAGCGACGGGGTGGTGATCGGCGCGGACTCCCAGATCACCGAGAGCGACCGTGGTCTGAGCTTCCCCGCCCAGAAGCTGCACCCCCTGGGCGCCTGCGCCGCATGGGGCGGCAGCGGCGCGCGGGGGGTGCTCAACGACCTGCGGCCCCTGCTTGAGGAATCGGCCACCGTCATCCTCGAAGCACCCGACATCGGCGACGAGTTGCAGGAGCGCGTCCTGCCCGTCTTCAAGAAGCACTACAAGAACTACATCCCGGACGTGCCCGGCGAGGGCAGCGGCGGCGGGGTGTCGGCGTACCTGCTCGTGGCCGGCTACAGCCAGGGCGGGCCGTGGATCGTGGAGATCAACCCCAACGGGCTCATCGGCCGCTACGAGGACGTGGGCTTCCACGCCATCGGCTCCGGCGCGCCCATGGCCCAACAGGCCGGCGCGCTGCTCTCCCACTTCCGGATGACCACCCGCACCGTCGAGTACGGCGTAGTGGGCGTGGTACGGGTACTGGAGGCGCTGGAGCAGACCTCGCCGTCGGTCGGCAGGCCGTTCAGCGTCGCGTGCATCCGCGAGGAGGGTGCCCACCACCTCGACGAGAAGGAGATCACCAAGGCGCTGAAGGACGTCCAGCGCTGGTGCGACCTCGAACAGGAAGCCCTCGACCGGCTGTTCGACTGACACCGGCGCCGAGCACGTCACGACTGCGGTAATCGATCAGAAAAGGCCGTCTCCGACTGCCGGAGACGGCCTTTGAACTGGGTGGAGCTGAGGGGATTTGAACCCCTGACCCCCTCGATGCGAACGAGGTGCGCTACCGGTCTGCGCCACAGCCCCTCCGCCGGCTAACCGGCATTGGTCCCACCCGGCTTTCACCAGGCGGGCCGGCGACAAGGCTAACAGGTCTGCCGCCTTGCCCGCGAACCGGCCCGCCATCGCGGGTGGCCGGGCGCGGTTTCGGCGATGTGGCGGTGTCCGGGTCGGTCGGATACCGCAACATCGGCGAAACGGAGTCGATCATGGAAGAAGGGCGGATCAGGCGGAGTGGGAGCCTCGGCCGGCTTCGTAGGGGCGTCCGCGTAGGCCGCCTACCCGGCGGTAGGAGACCGAGCCGCCGCTGGCGGCCGGGGGCAGGTCGGCGGGGCGGTCCAGGCCCATGGCGGCGCGTCGGACGGCTTCCCGCTGGGCGGCCAGGCGACGTTGGGCCTCACGTCGGGCGGCGGCGCGGCGGGCCTGCTCGCGGCGGACCTCGGCCTGGCGGGCGGCGAGCCAGGCGGCCTCGCGGGCACGGGCCCGGCGGCGGCGCTGGTCGACCAGGGCCCGGGCGCGCAGGTGCACGACGTACACCAGGAGCAGGGTGGCGGTGACCGCGAAGCTGATCCAGAAACCGGGGCCGACCACCACGACCCCGACCAGTTCGACGGCGTTGAGCAGGAGCAGTGCGGCGAGTACCCGGCGGCGGCGGTAGACGGCCGGGGTGTGCGGGCGACGCCGGCCCCCCCGACGGCGGGCCCGACCTCCGCCGGACGGGACGGACCGCAGCCGACCAGACCGCCCGGACCGGCGGGACGGCGACCCCTCAGGTTCGGCGGAGCGGCGCCGAGTCGCAGGGGGGCCGGAGACCGGAGCGGCGAGTTCCCCGGAGGCGGAATTCTCACTCAGGGTAACGACTAGAGCGCGCGGCGCATTGACCGGGCGGCGACCCGGGACAGTACGGCGTCGGCGTCGGCGCTGAAGCACCCGCGCCGTCGACGACGCCCGCTCCGCCACCAGCCGCTCGGCGGCGTCGTACCGGCGAACCAGCGCCGGAGCGAGGGCGAGCAGCCCGGCGGCGGCGAGGACGGCGAGGAGCACCGAGGTCGGCACCCTCAACCCCTCCCGTCACCAGATTCGAAGCAGCCACCCACCGGCCGCAGAATCTTCCACCGAACGGCGTCGGCGACGTGAGACATGCGGAGCCGGCAGCGCCTGCCGCAGCTTGCAGTTACTTGAGGTTACGGGTCGACGTCGCTGGAACCACCGCGCCGCGCCGAACCTGCACGTGGGACGCCTCACGGCGCGATCATGGAGTACGGGCGCGGATCCGGTGCCAACGGGCCAGCAGCCCGCCCTCGGCGGCCACTTCCTCACTGGTCATCGCGTATCCGATGTGGTCACGCCAGGCGCCGTCGATGTGCATGTAGCGCGGGTGGTACGCCTCCTCGCGGAAGCCCAGCTTCTCCACCACCCGGCGGGACGGCCCGTTCTCCGGGCGGATGTTGACCTCCACCCGGTGCAGCTCACCTGCGCCGAAGGCGTGGTCGACGACCAGGGCCAGGGCAGTGGGGATGACTCCTCGGCCGGCCACCCGACGGTCCACCCAGTATCCGATGTAGCCGGAGCAGAAGGCTCGGCGCACGATGTTGCCCACGTTGATGTGCCCGACCAGATGCTCCTGGCCCTCGGTGTCAAGGCAGACCGCGAAGGGCATGCTCTCGCCGGCCCGGGCGGATCGCCGCTGGTCCCGGTAGACCCAACGGAAGGTGGCCGGGGAGTTCAGCTGATCCCAGTCGCCGCCGAGGGAGGACTCCCAGGGGGCCAGCCAGTCCCGGTTGGCGCAGCGCACCTCCGACCAGGCCATCGCGTCGGAGCGTCGGTACGGTCGCAGGGTCACCGGGCCGTCGGTGAGCACCGCCGGCCAGCCGGGTGCCTGTCGCAACCGCACCAGTCCTCCCACTTCCCAGCGTCAGCGTCGGCGGTCGAGCAGCAGCACGTCCACCGTGGAGCCGGCGGCGGCGGCGGTCACCCGCTCGCCGAGTACGAGAAGTCCATTCGCCTCCGCCAGGCCGGAGAGGGTGAACGGGCCGCCATTGAGCGGCTGGACAGTGTATCCCCCGCCCCGCCGCTCGGCGACGTGCGCAGGCCGGAACTCCCGCAGCCCGGCCGGTGAGGAGACCGTCTCCAGCAGGTGCGCCCGGACGCTGGGCCGGAACACCGGCTCGGCGCCGGCCAGCAGGTTGATCGCCGGGCGGGCCAGCACCTCGAAGCCGATCATCGCCGCCCCCGGGTCGCCGGGCAGGCAGACCACCGGCACCTCCTCGGCTCCGACCGTGCCGAACCCGAGCGCGGTGCCGGGGTAGAGCGCCACATCGGTGAAGGTGACCGGCCCGGCCCGGTGGCCCTCCCGACGGGAGAGGATCCGGCGGACCATGTCCCCCGGCCCGGTGCCGGTGCCGCCGGTGGTGATGATCAGGTCGGCCCGCAGGGTCTGATCCTCCAGCAGGCCGCGTAGTCCTTCCGGGTCGTCGTCGCAGATCCCCACCCGGTACGCCAGGGCTCCCGCTTCCGCCGCGGCGGCGGTCAGCGCGTGCGAGTTGGCGTCCACCACCTGGCCGGGCTGGCTGCCCCGGCCCACGTCGACGAGTTCGTCCCCGGTGGCCACGATCACCACCCGGGGACTGGGGCGGACCACGACATGCCCGATGCCGGTGGCGGCCAGCACCGCCACCAGGGCCGGTGAGACGTAGGTGCCGGAGCGGGCGAGGACGGCACCCGCGGCCACCTCCTCGCCGGTACGGCGTACCCCGTACCCCCGTTTGGGGACCCGGAAGATCTCCACCGCGGCCATGCCCTGGTCGGTCCATTCCACCGGCACCACCACGTCGGCGGCGATCGGCAGGGGCGCACCGGCGGCTACCGAGAAGCACGAGCCCGGGGTCAGCCGCACCGGACGCCAGCTGGCCGCACCGAGGTCACCGACCACATTGAGTCGTACGGTGCGGCCGGACTGGGCCGGGACGTAACCCACGCCCCGGGCCCCGCCGGCGATGTCCTCCCAGCGCGCGGCGTACCCGTCGACGGCCGCCTGATCGAAGGCCGGGAACGAGTGCGGTGCGATGACGTCCTCGGCGAGGACGTTACCGTGCGCCTGGGTGAGGTCGAGGTCGAGTGGAGGCAGCGCGCGTAACCTGCGCAGCACACTGCCCAGGTAGTCGGCGAGCGGCGTCAACCCGTTTTCGGCCGCCTCGGCGTCGGCCGTCGCGGTCATGTATCCCGACCGCCCGACGCGTCGTTGTTGACGAACTCGGTCAGCCACTTACGGAACTCGCTGCCCAGATCCTCGCGCTCGGCGGCGATCTGCACCACGGTCTGCAGGTACCCCAGCGGCATCCCGGTGTCGTAGCGGGTGCCCCGGTAGACGATCGCGTGCACCGGGGTGCCCTCGGCCCGCAGCAGTTCCATCGCGTCGGTCAGTTGGATCTCGCCACCGCTGCCCGGCTGGGTACGACGGATGGCATCGAAGATCTTGCCGGGCAGCACGTAGCGGCCCAGCACGGCCAGGTTGCTCGGGGCCTCCTCCGGGGCAGGCTTCTCGACCATTCCGGTGACCTTGACTACCTCGCCGATGTCGGTCAGTTCGGCCTCCGCCGGCTCGACCGAGGCGATGCCGTACCGCTTGGTCTCGGAGGGGTCGATCTCGAAGAAGGCCAGCACCACCCCGCCGGTACGGGCCTGAAGTTCCAGCATGGCCGGCAGCAGGGGTTCGGAGAGGTTGACGAACTCGTCACCGAGCATCACCGCGAAGGGTTCGTCGCCGACATGCGACTCGGCGTACCCGACGGCGTGGCCCAGCCCCAACTGCTCGGGCTGGCGGCAGGTGTAGATGGCGGCCAGTTCCTCGGTGCGCTTGACGGCGGCCAGCAGGTCAGGTTTCTCCGCGAGCCGTTCCTCCAGATCGGGTCGACGGTCGAAGTGGTCGACCATGGATGTCTTGCCCCGGCCGGTGATCAGCAGAATGTCGCCGATGCCGGCGTGCGCGGCCTCCTCGACGATGTACTGCAACACCGGGCGGTCCACGACCGGCAACAGTTCCTTGGGCACCGCCTTGGTGGCCGGCAGGAACCGGGTCGCCAGGCCCGCGGCCGGGATCACGGCCTTGACGGCACGGGAGCGGCCGGTGGCGGCGGCCGCAGAGGGGTTCGCTGAGTGCTCCGACATGTCGCGAGACTATCGGCCACAGCGGCAACTCGGCGGGTGAGGACCACAAAGACGCGCCGCCCGCCCGACCGGTTCTGCCGATGCCGGGCCCCGAGGGCTCAGCCGGGCTCGCCGGGTTCGGCCGAGGTGCCGGTGGCGCCGCCGGGACCAGCCCGGGGCAGCCCGTCGGCCGGGCTGCGGGCGGCGGCGGTCACCGGCATCTCCCGGGTGGGGGGCACCGCCGGGGCGCGGCGTACCCCGGCATCGCCCTCGCCCGGGTCGGCGATCCGACTCGGGTGCCGCGCCACCCGCCAGGTGTCCCGACCGGCCGCCTTGGCGGCGTACAGCGCCTCGTCCGCGGCCTCCAGCACCCGCAGGCCGCTCTCGGCGTGATCGGGGTAGACCGCGATGCCGATGGAGACCGTGAACCGGATGGAGTGCCCGACCCCCGCGTGCCCCGGCACGGTGACCGGGGTGTTGCGGATGGCCGCGCCCAGCCGGTCGGCGACGATGGTGGCCCCTCGGGCGTCGGTCTCCGGCAGCAGCACCACGAACTCCTCCCCACCCTGCCGGAAGGCCAGGTCCACCTCGCGGATCTCGCCGCGTACCCGGCGGGCGAATTCGGCCAGTACGGTGTCACCGGCCGCATGGCCGTAGCTGTCATTGATCTTCTTGAACCGGTCCAGGTCGAGTACGAGGACACTGACCATCCGGCCGAACCGACTGGCCCGCTCCACCTCCCGCCGCAGCGACTCGCGCAGGTAGCGGTAGTTCCACAGGCCGGTCAACGGGTCGGTGAGCGACAGCCGCTGGGCCTCCTCGTGGACCCGTACGTTGTCCAGGGCCACCGCCACATGCCCGGCGAAGGTACGCAGGGTGGCCAGGTCGTCGTCGTCGAACTCCTCCCCGCCCAGCCGGTCGTAGAGCGCCAGCACCCCCAGCGGCCGGGCGTGGGCGGCCGACGGGCTGTCCTCCCCGGGTCGGCTACTTCCCGACTCGCCGGCCTCCACGGCGAAGGGCACGGCGATGTAGGTGTGGCAGGGCGGCTCCTCGGCAGAGGTGGCCTCCGCCCGTCCCCGGCAGGGCTGGCCGGTGGCCGCTACCGTCCGGACCACGCTGTCGGCCAGCGGCACCCGGGGTGCCGTGGGGCCGCTCCGGCGCCCGTCGAGCCCCTCGGTGCACTGGGCGACGAGCCCACCCCCCGGCTCGGTGAGCAGGACCGCCCCGGCCCGGGCCCCGGTCGCCGCGAGTGCACTGTGCAGGATCACCCGCAGGATGCGTTGCAGGTCGTGGGTGCTGGCCAGGGTGTCGCCGAGCACGGCCAGGTGGCCGCGCAACTGGTCCCGGCTGCTGGCCAGCGCCGCCAGGTAGCCGCCGGTCTCCCGGGTCATCCGGTTGAACGCCTCGGCCAGCCGGCCGATCTCGTCGCCGCTGCGCACCGGCACCCGGGCGGTCAGATCACCGGCGGTGACCCGGTCCACCGCCCCGGCCAGTTCCACCAGCGGCCGGGTGGTGACCCGGGCCAACCGCCACGCCACCGCCACCCCGAGCAGAGCCGCCAGCAGTACGACGGCGACCAGCACCGGGTACAGCCCGGCGGGTTGATCACTGGGCACGGAGAGCACCAGGGGCAGGGGTTGTCCTCGGGTGGGGCCGGCCCGGCGCAGGTACCGCCCGTCCGGGGTGCTGGTGACCTGCTCCCCGTGCAGGGCGGAGGCGGCGGCCAGGACGGCTTCCCGGCCGCCCTCGGACTCGGTGGAGTGGGCCACCGTGGCCCTGGGCGCGGCCTCGTCGAGCAGGGTCACCGCGACACCGGTCACCGCCGCCAGCCGGGCGACGAGTAGGGGGTCTACCGGGTGCGCGGCGGTCACCGTACCCAGTGGGTTGCCGCCGTCGTCGCGCAGCTCGACCCGGACCGCCAGGGCGGCGACCATCCCGTTGGGCCGGTCGGGGGCGGCGCAGTCCCGCCAGGGGGTCGGCGGGGCGTCCGGGGTGGCGACGACGATCCGGCCGGTGACGTCGGTCACCTGCACGGCTGCGGCGAGTCCCCGACCGACCACCTGGGTGGCCGCGCCCGGTCGGTCGACGGTCAGGGCGACCGCGTCCGCGGCGGCCCGCAACTGCTGGCAGAGGGCGTCGATCGAGGTGCGTACGGCGGTGGCGGCCACGGCCAGCCGTTCGGTGGCGCGGCTACGGTCGACCGCGGTGACGGTCGAGGCGACGAAGACGGCACCGAACAGGATCGGGCCGAACGCCACGGCCAGGAAGGCTGCTGTCAACCGCCCGCGTAGCGTCAATACTTCCCCCCGGAAGTTGCGCGACCGTCGCCTGCGATGCTGACACAGAGCAACCACAAGAAGTGCTTTGCGTGAGGAGTGTTGCGTGCCGGAATTTGCGGAAGACGCGGAAGTGACGCATGACGCGAAGCGAAGAGTGCGCAGGGAGTTGCTGGCCCGCCGCCGGGCCCTCACCGAAGCCGAGCGCGACTCCGCTGCGGCCGGCATCCAGGACGAACTGACGGCCCTGGTACGCCGACTCAGGCCGGACCGGGTAGCGGCGTACGTGCCGGTCGCCAGCGAACCCGGCGGAGCGCAACTGCCGGAGGTGCTGGCCGACGCGCTGCCGACCGGGGCGCAGTTGCTGCTGCCGGTGCTGCGTAGGGACCTGGACCTGGACTGGGCCACCTGGGCCGGGCCGCAGGCGCTCGTCGCCCCCGGCCGGGGCATCCGGGAACCGAACACCCCACGGCTGGGGCTGACCGCGATC
The DNA here is from genome assembly GCF_040643455.1 of Micromonospora sp. NPDC047134. NCBI lineage: Bacteria > Bacillati > Actinomycetota > Actinomycetes > Micromonosporales > Micromonosporaceae > Micromonospora > Micromonospora sp. NPDC047134. The sequence continues at coordinate 95,856 of NZ_JBEYUI010000014.1, read as the reverse complement.
TCCACCGCCGACCTGGTCGTCGTACCCGCCCTGGCGGTGGACCGTCGGGGGATACGCCTGGGTCGAGGCGGCGGTTCCTACGACCGGGCCCTGGCCAGGGTGTCCGCGACCGCGCTGACGGTGGCCCCGCTGCACGACGGGGAACTGCTCGACACCCTCCCGGCCGAAGACCACGACCGGCCGGTACGGGCCGTCGTCACCCCCAGCGGGGGCCTGCTCCGGCTCGACACCCCCTCAGGTGTCGTGCCCCACACTTGCGCTGGACGAACCGGGGGCCGATGACGCACCATTGGCACTCGAATGCTTCGAGTGCCAACCGGCCGTGTCAGATCCGGAGGAGAACGTGCCCACCTACCAGTACGCCTGCACCGCGTGCGGTCACCAGCTCGAGGCGGTGCAGTCTTTCTCGGACGAGCCGTTGACCGAGTGCCCCGCGTGTGAGGGGCGGCTGCGGAAGATGTTCAACTCCGTCGGCATCGTCTTCAAGGGCTCCGGCTTCTATCGCACCGACTCCCGCTCCTCCGGCTCGGAGAGCACCTCCAGCAGCAGCACGAGCAAGTCCACCACCGGGTCCGACTCGTCCTCGTCCAGCACGAGCACCCCGGCGAGTTCCTCGTCGTCCGGTTCGACCAGCGGGTCGTCGAGCAGCTCCTCCGGTGGGGGCACGGGCAAGGCAGCAGCCGCCAGCACCACCTGAGCCGGTCCGGTCGGATCAGTCCCAGTGCGGCGGGCGTTCGGCCAGCAACCGGTCGTCGTTGTCACCGGTCCGCTCGCCCCAACCCTGGTCGGTGTCGTCGAGGGTCTGCTCGGGCAGCACCGTGAAGTCGTCGCCCAGGTCGACCACCCGATCGTCGTCGCCCCGGCTGCGGGGTTCCAGCGTGCTCACGAGGCGCAAGGTTAGCCGCTCGACAGGCACCACCGGCAACCCGATGCCGCCGGTGGGCCCGACCTCATAGCCGGGGACGGCGGATCAACCGGGCGCGGCGGAGTCGACCTCGTGACGTGGCCGACCTCATGGCCGAGGGCGGCGGACCGACCATCGGCCGGCCGGACCGCCGTACGGCCCGGTGGTTGGTAGCGTCGGACGGCGTGACGACCTCCCGACCCGGCCCGACCTCCGACGAGCCGTGGCGCCGGCCCGACACCGGCGACGAGGCCACCTCCGGCGCTCCGACCCAGCACCGCCCGGCTGTCGGGCCGGCGCGCTATGCCGGCCCTCCCCCTACGGTCGCTCCGCCGGCCGGCTGGCGACCCCCGGTACACCTTCAGGCCAACCCGCCCCGGCAACTGCCGCCGCAGGACATGATCAGCCTGGACGCGCAGGAACAGCAGGCGCAGCGGGTCACCTGGGGGGTGGGTACGGTCGCCGGGGTGATCCTCGTCGCGCTGGTCTGCCTGCTCTGCACCCGGGCGCTGTTCTGAGGCCGACTACTCGAAGGTGTTGCCCCAGACCATCTCGGCGCCGGAGTGACCGGTGAGCCAGACGTAGATCAGGGCGGCCACCCCTAGTCCCAGTACCAGCACCGACAACACCGGGGCGGTCCAGCCGGGCAGCTTCGGCAGCCGGGCGTACCGGCCGGTCGCCACCAGCAGCAGCACCGCCGTCACCGCCAGGGCCAGGGTGAGCCAGAACAGCACGTCGCCGTAGTCGGCATGTTCTCTGATCTTGTCCAGGATCTCGCCGGAGAAGCCGCGAGCGATCTGCCGCTGCTCCAACGCCTCCCCGGACTGCACGCTGACCCACGCGGTGATCGGGGCTACCACCGCCAGGGCCAGCACCGCCCAGTCCAGGCGGGCCCGGAACCGGGGCAGTGCGACGTACGCGAGGGCCAGCAACACCAGCAACGGTACGAAGACCACGACCGCGTGCACCACCAGCACGTGCAGGGGCAGACCCAGCGCCTTCTCGAACATCGGCACCTCCGGCTAAATGATCGTGGCGGTCAGCGTACGACGCGTCGGGCAACTCGCCCATCGTCCTGCTGGTTCACACGCCGCAGGAGTCTGCGGGGTTCAGGGTCCATCGACTGATCCACTCCTGGTGGCATCGAGCGCCTGGTTGTCGCACCGGGCGTAGCGTGTTGTCATTGACCCATGCCAACGGGTGAGGAGCTGCTCCGGTCGAAGGGCCTACGGGTCACCCGGCCCCGCCTCGCCGTGCTCGACGTGCTGGCCAGCGGCGGCCACCTGGAGGTCGAGGAGATCACCCGCCGGGTACGGGACCGCCTGGACTCGGTCTCCACCCAGGCGATCTACGACGTGCTGGGGGCCCTCTCCCGCGCCGGCCTGTCCCGCCGGATCGAACCGGCCGGCAGCCCGGCCCGGTACGAGGCCCGGGTGGGCGACAACCATCACCACATGGTGTGCCGGGGCTGCGGCGAGATCGTCGACATCGACTGTGCGGTCGGCGAGGCCCCCTGCCTAGACTCCGGCACCTCCCACGGCTTCCAGGTCGACGAGGCCGAGGTCACCTTCTGGGGGCTCTGCCCCGCCTGCCAGGGCCTCCGTCACACCGACCGCTGACCCGGCCGCCCCGGCCTGGGCATGGGGCCGTGGCAGGCTTGGGTGATGGAATCTGCCGACACCGGGCTGTTCGGCCCCGGATCCGTCTCGTGGAAGTTGCACGCCGAGCCGATTCTGTTCGTAGCCGGTCTGCGCTCGCTCTACCTCCAGGCCCTGCACCCCAGGGCGATGGCCGGGGTGGCGCAGAACAGCAACTACCGCCGGGACGCCTGGGGTCGCCTGATCCGCACCGCCAACTACGTCGGCACCACCCTCTACGGCACCACCGCGGAGGCGGAGGAGGCCGGCCTACGGCTGCGGCGGCGGCACGCCCGGATGACCGCGGTCGACCCGGACACCGGGGAGCGGTTCCGGATCGACGAGCCGGACCTGCTGCGCTGGGTGCATGTCACCGAGGTGGAATCGTTCCTGGACACCGGCCGCCGGGCCGGTGTGCCCCTGGACGACGCCGAGGTGGACGCCTACTACACCGAGCAGCGCCGGGTGGCCGCCCTGGTGGGGCTCGATCCGCAGACCGTACCCGGCACCGCCGCCGAGGTGGCCGAGTACTACCGGCAGGTCCGTCCGGAACTGCGGATGACCAAGGAGGCCGCGGAGACCGCGCTGTTCCTGACCGCCCCACCGTTGCCGTGGAAACTCAGCCTGCCGGCCCGGATCGGGCTGAACCTGGGCCCGCCAAGGTGGGCCTACCTGGGGGTCGCCGCCACCGCGTTCGCCCTGCTGCCCGCCTGGGCCCGACGGCTCTACGGCGGGCTGGGCCTGCCGACCACCGCCCTCTCGGCCGACGTTTCCGTACGCGCGCTGCGGCTGGCTCTCACCGCCCTCCCCCGGGACTGGCGGGAAGGCCCGATGCGACGCGCCGCCGAGGAGCGGGCCGCCCGCCTGGCCGGCGCCCCCACCGGCTGACCGTCAAGAGCGTGGGGGGTCAGTCCTGCTCGGCGAGCGGCAGGGCGGGACGGTCGACGGCGGCCCAGGGCTCCTTGCCGGGCAGGTCGGCCCCGGCCGGGCAGGTGCGGCGGAAGTCGCACCAGGCGCAGCGCGGGCCCGGGGTGGTGGGGAAGGCCTCGTCCGGGTCGCCGCCCTCGGTGACCGACCGCTCGGCGGCCATGATGTCCCGGGCGGTCTCCTCGGCCCGGGTCACCTGCCGGGCCAGTGACTCGACGGTGTGTTCGTGGGCCGCGACCGTGCCGCTGGGCAGATGGTGCAGCTCGACCCGCCGGCAGGGGCGGCGGAATACCCGCTCGGCGGCGTACGCGTAGAGGGCCAGCGCCTGCGAGCCCCGGGCGTCGTCGGCATCCAGCCCGGCCCGGCCGGTCTTGTAGTCGACGATCACCAGCTCCGGGCCCTCGGCTCCGGCCCGGCCGTCGATCCGGTCGGCGCGGCCGTTGAAGGCCAGCACCCCGGTCTTGACCGCCACCACCCGCTCCACCCCGACCGGCTCCTCAGCCGGATCCAGCCCGTCGACGTACGCCTCCAGCCAGCTAAGGGCCCGCCGGTAGACCTCGCGTTCCTGCTCCTCGTCGCGGTATCCGTCCCGCACCCAGGTGCCCTTGAGCAGGGTGGGCAGCACCTCGGGGCGACGCCGGTCGACCGGCAGGGCGTACCAGTTCTTCAGGGCGGTGTGCACGCTGGCACCGAGGGAATTGTGCGCCCACGGCGGGCCCTTGGGCGGGGCCGGCCGGTCGACGTAGGAGTAGCGGTAACGGCGGGGGCAGTCGGCGTACGCGCCGAGCCTGCTGGGGGTGCAGACGAACAGCCGCTCCGGCATGCCGTCGAAGCCGAGTTGCTCCGGCTGGGGGTCACGCGGCCGGGGCGGGCGCCCACCGGCGGCGGGTCGTCCGGTCGGGGAGGTTCGTCGCACGTCTTCGATCCTGCCATCCACCCCCGACACTGCGCGCGACCGGTCAGCGGGTGGCGGTGAAGTCGGTCACGAAGGCGAAGATCGCATCCGCGATGAGCTGGACGGCGATCGCGGCCAGCAGCAGGCCGGCGATGCGGGTGAGCACCTCGATGCCGCCGGGTCGCAGAATCTTGACGATGCCGCCGGAGAAGCGCAGCACGATCCAGACGGTCAGCATCACCGCGACGATCGCGGCCGCGATGGCCAGGTAGTCCGCCGTAGCGTCGGCCTGCTGGACGAAGAGCATCGTCGCCACGATCGCACCGGGGCCGGCCAACAGCGGCGTCCCCAACGGCACCAGAGCGATGTTCGAGGTGGCCTGCTTGGTCGGATCATCGGCCTTACCGGTCAACAGCTCCAGGGCGACCAGCATCAGCAGCAGTCCGCCGGCCGCCTGCAACGCCGGAAGATCGACATGCAGGTACGCGAGCAGGGTCTGCCCCGCGACCGCGAAGACCACGATCACCCCGAGGGCCAGGGCGACCGCCTGCCAGGCGGCCCGGTTACGTTCGCGGGCCGCCAGCGGGCCGGTCAGGGCGAGGAAGATCGGCATCATGCCCGGCGGGTCGACGATGACCAGCAGGGTCACGAAGACCTCGCCGAAGAGCTTGAGATCCACTTGATCACCGTAGCGGTGCCCACCTCCCGCAGGTCAGCCCGATACGACCTCGATCACACCTGAGGAGGCGGCCACGAGCTGTTCGTACACTTCCGGGGCGGTGGTGAAGGCCCCCAGCCGGACCGTCTTGTGGGTGCCGTGGAAGTCCGATGATCCGGTCACCAGCAGTCCCAGGTCGGCGGCGAGGCCCCGGACATGCTCCCGCTCGGCCGGCGAGTGGTCTTCGTGGTCGGCTTCCACGCCGACCAGGCCGGCCGCCGCCAGCTCGGCGATCAGCTCGTCCGGCACGATCCGGCCGCGCCGGGTGGCCCGGGGGTGGGCGAAGACCGGCACGCCTCCGGCCGCCCGGACCAGTTCCACCGCCCGGAAGACGTCGATGTCCTCCTTGGGCAGCCGGTAGCGCTGCCCCAGCCAGTCCGGGCCGAAGGCCTCGCTGGTGGTGGCGACCAGGCCGGCCCGGATCAGCGCCTGCGCGATGTGCGGTCGGCCGACCGTTCCGCCGCCCGCCCCGGCCAGGATCTCCGGCCAGCTGACGTCGATGCCGTCGGATCTGAGCAACGCCACGATGCGCTCGCCCCGCTCCAGCCGGGCGGCCCGCACCCGGGCCAGTTCGGCGACCAGCTCGGGGGCCTGCGGATCGAACAGGTACGCCAACAGGTGCAGCGGCAACGACGGGGTGACGCCGCTCCAGCGGCAGGACAGCTCCGCGCCTCGGACCAGGCGCAGCCCGGTCGGCAGGGCCCGCACCGCCGGTTCCCATCCGGCCGTGGTGTCGTGGTCGGTGAGGGCCACGACGTCGAGCCCGGCCTCGGCGGCGGTGCGGATCAGTTGGGGTGGGGTGAGGGTGCCGTCGCTGGCGGTGGAGTGGGTGTGCAGATCGATCCGGGGGATCATCGCCCGAGGCTACCGGTCTCCCCCGGTGCCGCTGACCACCACGGGTGGCTGATCTTCCGGGAAACCGGTCAGCTCTACCCGGGTCGAGAGAGCACCGTTTACCGCCCGGTCGACGTCCACCCGGGTCAGGCCGACGGCCTCAGCGTGGTAGTAGGCGGTTCCCGGCGAACTCCACGCCACCGCACCGCTGATCGCCGGACCGGCGACGATCGGCTTGGCGGCCTTGTCCAGCGCGGACAGGTCGATCAGCACAGCCTTGTCGCCCTCCTCGGAACGCCCGTTCGCCAACAGCCAACGCCCGTCCGGCGACACCGAGCCCGGACCGTCCCCGCCCAGGCGGGGGCCGCACCCCGGCCGGGCCGGTGCCAGGTCGCGGGCCGGATCCAGCAGGGTCAGGCAGGTCGCCTTCGAGGCCCCGGTGACGACCTCACCGACCACCCGACCGTCCGGCAACGCACCGAAGACGCGGTGTGTCGACTGGTCGGTGCCCGGATGGAAGGCCCCGGAATGCAGGCGCCACAGGGTGTGCCCGGGACGGTCCGGCGCCAGTCGGACCAGCACAGCGTCGCCGACGAAGCGGATCGGCCTCGCCTCGGCCGGCACCTTGGCGCGGGAGATGGAGGTCAGCGTGCCGTTGATTACCCGCGCGCTGGCCAGCACCTCGCCCTGCTTCCAGGCGATGTGGTGGCCCTGGGCATCCAGGACGATCTCGTCGGCGCCGGCGAGCAGCACCTGCACGGTGCCGGCGGGTGACACCTCCCAGAGGAACCGACCGGCCGTCACCGGCGCGCCGACGGCCAGCCAGCCACGGCCGTCGGAGAGGCGGTGGGCCCGCTCGATCCGGCCGGCGCCGACGACGGTCACCCGGTCACCCTGGGCGGTGGCGATGGTCTGGCCCAGTACGAGATCAACCCCGGCGAGCGGGGTGCCGGTGTCCGGAAGGGATGGCGCGACGGTCGACGTCCAGGTCACCGTGCTCGGGTGGTCCCCCTCACCGATCGCTATGGTGCTGCCGTTGCGGGGCGGCTCCTGGCCGAATTGAAACGCCCCGGCAGTGACCGCGATGATCGCCGTGGCGGCCAGGCTCATCCCGGTCACGGCGCGACGACGTCGAATCCGGTTCGCCCGCCGGATCACCACGTCCGCCGGATCCCGGATCAGCCTGTGCGGCGTCCCGGCCTGCCGGGACAACACCTCCCGGACGGCCCGTTCGAGTCCGTCCTGCTCCACCTTCACTTGACGACTCGGAGTCCCGCTCGGGTTGTCGTGACCTTTGGAAACGGCGTTCACCGTCGGTCTCCCACCAGGGTCCCGTCGGGCTGGGCCGGGGCGGTCGACGACTGCGCGGGGCTACTCTCCCTGGTCGGCTGCGCTGCGACGGACTCATCGGGCCGCTCCTGGCCCGCAGCGACCGCCGAGCCGGGCTGACCGGCCGGGGTCGGGACACCGGTCCGGCCCTCCCCGACCGGGGCGGCCTCAGCCGGGGTCGGCTGTCCGGTACGGGCGGCGGCGCGAGGCCGGCCACCCCGCCGGGTCGGCGGCGGGTCGGTGCCAGCCGCCTCGGGCAGCACGAAGCTCGCGTCCGCACCGATCCTGCGGCGCAGGGTGGCCAGGGCCCGCGAGGTCTGGCTCTTGACCGTGCCGGTCGAGATGTTGAGCAGGGCTGCCGCCTGAGCCTCGGACAGATCCTCGTAGAAGCGCAGCACCAGCACGGCACGCTGCCGGGCGGGCAGGGCCCGCAGATGCCGCCAGAGGGCGTCCCGGTTCAGTTGCTGCTCGATCTCGTCGGCTGCGGGCCGTTCGGGGAGCACCTCGGTGGGGCGCTCGCCGTGCCAGCGACGCCGCCACCAGCTCGTCGAGGTGTTGATCATCACCCGCCGGGTGTACGGCTCGATGGCCTCGATGCCACCGAGGCGTTTCCAGGCCAGGTAGGTCTTGGTCAGGGCGGTCTGTAGCAGGTCCTCGGCGGTGCCCCAGTCCCCGGTCAGCAGGTAGGCGGTCCGCAGCAGGGCGCTGGAGCGGGCCGTGACGAAGTCACGAAACTCTTCCTCCAACGGATCACTGCGGGCCACTCGCCACCTCCGTACCGGGCTCTGCGGGCAGCCTGCCACGGCTGGGCAAGCAGGTCGAGGTCGGCACCGGGGTGCGGCTTCGGCCTGCGATCAGCAGACCTCAGGCGCCGTCGTCGGCCTTGGCCTCGTCCTGTTCCTTGCCCAACCGCGCCTCGACCGCCTGCGGCTCGTACATCTCCTCGACCACACGCAGATAGAGCTCGTTGGGGTTGGGCAGGTTCTTGACCTCGCGCAGCGCCTGCTCCTGACCGGCCGACTCCAGGACGAAGGTGCCGTAGTTGAGGGCGCGACCCGCCGGCGACTGTTCGTACTTCATGTCGGTGACCCGGGTCAGCGGCATCATGGCCACCTTGCGGGTGATGATGCCGTTGACCACCATGACCCGTTTGTTGGTCAGGATGAACCTGTCGTACCACCAGTCGGCGACCTTCCAGGCCACCCACCCCATCACCGCGAACCAGAGCAGTACGGCGATCGTGGTGAGGGCCCCGACGTCCTGCCCGGCGAGGAAGCCGGAGAGGTAGCCGAGCACGAAGGTCGCGGCGACCCCGACGATGATCGGCGTGGCCAGGTGGACCCAGTGCCGCTTCCACTCACCCCGGTAGCGCTCGGTGGGGAACAGGTAGCGGGCGACCAGGGAACTGGGCTCGTCCTCCAGGGGCAGCACCCGGCGTGGGGTCATGCCACTGGCGTCGGCGCGCAGCCCGGCCAGCTCGTCTTCGGAGATCTGTGGGGGCTGGTAGCCCGCCTCGGGGTCGCGTACCCAGGCCCGTCCCGACCGATCGTCGTCGACGTAATCGGGCCCGGGACCGTAACCGGCATCATCGGAGAAGACCGGGCTGTCCGAGGGGTACGGGTCCGGGCGTGAGCCGGGGCCGCGCCCCGGACCGTCGTCGGGATCGATCCGGGGAATCGGCTCGGTGTCCTGCTCCCGACGGGCCCGATCGGGATCGTCAGGGTCGAAGGGCGGGCCGGAGGGGCTTCCCATCGGTGGCTAAGCGACCAGGCTGGTGAAGAAGTCGCCGAACCCCTGGGCGATGTCCATGATGCCGCCACCTAGCGACTTGAACACATCTGCCGCAGAATTTGGCCGGTAGGCGACAAAGAAGATCAAGAATGCGATTCCGGCCCAGGTGAGGACCTTCTTGACCATGGCGGGCCATCCTCTCGCGCGGCGCCGGGTCCCATTACCGCAGCGGCACCCAGAGTATCAGCGTGGTGTCTTACCGTGAATATCTGCGTCCGTTCTCCGACATTCCGGGGGGCTTGTCAAGCCTTCCCGTGCAGGTAGGGGGACGGTGCGCCGTACACGAGCTCGGATGGCGTCCATTCGACCAGGTCGTGTAGGACCACGTCCTCGGCGAGCAGATGCCCCGCGCTCGCCGGCCAGGCTATCGCATACAGCCACAATCCCCGAGCTTCGCCGGCGTACGCGCTTCGATCCGTTAGCGAATTGATGAGCCAAAGTGGAGTGGGATGGCCCGCCACCCTGATCCCGGCCCGTCCGACATGCCCGGGATGCCCAGGGCCTGGCTCGGTCAAGGCCTCGGCGAGTTCCGGGCCGGCGTCCGGACCGGGCACCCCGGCGTACCGGGCACCCAGCCCCACCCCCGGCTCCTCGGCCACGAAGACCAGGTCGGCCGGCCCGCCACCGAGGGGTTCCGGCCCGGCGCAGGCGACCGCGGTGGCCCGTACCCCCAGCCGGTCGTCACCGGCCCACGCCACCCCGGTGGTGGTCCACCCGGGCGGCAACGGCCAGGGGCACCACAGCGGCACCGCGGGTTGCGCGGTGGCCTGGATCCGGTCGACCACACTCGCCACGATCTCGGCACCGATGTGTTCGGGTACGTGCAGCGGAGCGACCGGGCCGCAGTCGGGGCAGCGGGACTCCGCGTGCATCAGGTCCGGCGGCCGTACCGGCCCGCCGCATCTCGGACAACTCACCGCAACAGCCACACCTCCACCGTCGCCCGCCCGACGCCGGGCGTCAAGCGGAGCGACGGCATTGCGGCGCGCCGCCGCGCCCAGATCAGTCCGGAGGTGGGCCGGCGTAGGCCCGGATCCAGGCGTGCATGGCTATCCCACTGGCCACCCCGGCGTTGATGGAGCGGGTCGAGCCGTACTGGGCGATGGAGAAGAGTTGGTCGCAGGCGGATCGGGCCGCCTCCGACAAGCCCGGACCCTCCTGACCGAACAGCAGCACACACCGCCGGGGCAGAGTGGTGCTCTCCAGCGGACGGGAGCCGGGCAGGTTGTCGATCCCGACCAGCGGCAGGTCGTGTCCCTGCGCCCAGGCGACGAACTCGTCGATCGTCTCGTGATGGCGTACGTGCTGGTAGCGATCGGTCACCATGGCCCCCCGACGGTTCCACCGGCGGCGACCCACGATGTGCACCTCGGCGGCCAGGAAGGCGTTGGCGTTGCGCACCACTGTGCCGATGTTCATGTCGTGCTGCCAGTTCTCGATGGCCACGTGGAAGTCGTGTCGTCGCCGGTCCAGATCGGCGACCACGGCCTCGCGCCGCCAGTAGCGGTAGCGGTCGACCACGTTGCGCCGGTCCCCCTCGGCGAGCAACTGCGGGTCGTACCGAGGGTCCTCCGGCGGATCCCCACGCCAGGGGCCCACTCCGACCTCGAACTGCTCATCGGTCACGGTCAGGCAGGGTACGCGCCGAACCGGTGGGCACCGACGGGTGCCGAGGTCAGCCCAGGGCTAGAGCGGCACCGAGGCGGTCGAGCAGGCGGCGGTCGGCCGGGGCCAGGCTGTCCTCCGGCCGCGTCTGGGACCCGGTGCGGCACACCCGGGCCGCCACCGACTGCACCCACTGCCGGTAGGCCGCGGAGTCGGCCGGGTCGGCCCGCCGGTCGAGCATTCGGACCACCGCCCGACAGGCTCCCAGGACCTCCACCAGGTCGACCGGAGGGCCGGCTGTCGGGGTGACCTCGTCGTGGCGGGAGTAGATCGTGGCCACCACCGCCCGAACCAGGTCGCTGTCGAAGGCAAGCCCGGCCGCGATCGCCTCCAGGCCGGCCAGGCCGGCGGCCATCCCCGGGTCGGGCCGATCGGGGCCGGGCCGGGTGGCGAGCACGATCACCCGGGCGGGCAGGTCGGTGATCAGGGCCCATTCCGTCGCGGAGTAGCCCGCGGCGCAGGCGGGCAGGTTGTGCGGGTCAGCCTCGGGCGATCCGCCGAAGGCGGGTCGCCTCAGCATCGCGGGGTGCCGTCGTGGGCCACCGGCGCGCCGAGTCGATCACGTGCTCGCTGACGCTCGCTCATGGCGGGGACCTCCGGCGTCAGCATATGCGCCGCGCCGCCGGTGAGGGCTGGTATGTGGTGAATCCCAGCAAGGGGCCCGGGCCGCCGAACGGGGCCGGACGCAATGAGCGGCGGGGCCCTCCCCGGCACCCGCCGCCCACGCTTTGATGGGTTCAGATTCTGCCGTACGGCCGTCCGACTGCACAGAGACAGAGGTCACATTTATATTTTTGTGACATTACTCTGCGTAGCAGAACCTCCCCCACGAGGCGATCTCCGCAGGTCGCATCGGTGCCCGTCAACACCCAAGTTACTTGCAGGTAGCACGATTTGAGCCCGTCCTAATTGGAAACGCTCCCATCACCCGCCGTCACGCAAATGCGACATGCATTTGCGATCAGCCAGTGCCCGTCTTTACTCAAGTCGATCGATGTTTCCATGTGACGCCGGGTGCCGTCCCGGCCGGTTTCGGCGATACTCCGAGGGGAATGCGACGGGGTGGCACAGAGTTCCACCCGACGTAGCTGTTCCGCGTGATCGGAGAGATTCAGATGGCAACCGTCGACCTGACCACCGCCAACTTCGACCAGGTGACCGAGAGCGACGGCATCGTTCTGGTCGACTTCTGGGCCGACTGGTGCGGCCCCTGCAAGCGGTTCGCGCCGGTCTACGAGCGATCGTCCGAAAAGCACTCCGACATCACCTTCGGCAAGGTCGACACCGAGGCCCAGCAGGAGATCGCGGCCAAGTTCGACATCCGCTCCATTCCGACGATCATGGCCATCCGCGATGGGGTGATCGTCTTCGCGCAGCCGGGCGCGCTGCCGGAGTCGGCGCTGGAGAACCTGATCGAGCAGGTCCGGGCGCTGGACATGGATGACGTGCGCAAGAAGCTCGCCGAGCAGAGCTCCTGACGACCCGACGACGTCGGGCGGGGTCGGACCGGCCCCGCCCGGCGTTGCCGCTTGCGACACCGTCGTACGTGTGTTCGAATGTCTTCCATGCGCTGGGAGAACCTCACCGCTCCCCCGGTCGAGGGAGACCCCGGACGGGCAGCGTCAGCGACTCCACCCCTGCCGCTGGCGCTGCCCGGCGCGGTCGTCCGCACCTTCGACACCCCCGGCTTCGCCGGCATGACCTTCTACGAGGTGCAGGCCAGGTCGATCCTGAACAAGGTCTCCGGGGCCTCCGGGGTCCCCTTCGAGTGGTCGCTCAACCCCTACCGAGGGTGCAGCCACGCCTGCCTGTACTGCTTCGCCCGGAAGACCCACACCTACCTCGACTTCGACGCCGGAGCGGACTTCGACCGGCAGGTGGTCGTCAAGGTCAACGCGGGTGAGCTGTTGCGCCGTGAGCTGGCCGCACCCCGATGGCGAGGCGCACATGTGGGCATGGGCAGCAATGTCGACTGCTACCAGCGGGCCGAGGGGCGATACCGCCTCATGCCGCCGATCATCGAAGCGCTGCGCGACTTCGCCAACCCCTTCTCGATCCTGACCAAGGGCACCCTGATCCTGCGCGACCTGCCCCTGCTGCGGCAGGCGGCCGAAGTCACCCGGGTAGGGGTCTCCTTCTCGGTGGGCTTCGTCGACGAGCAGCTGTGGCGCACGGTCGAGCCGGGCGCCCCCAGCCCACGGCGACGACTCGACGCCATCCGCCAGTTCACCGACGCCGGCTTCGAGGTCGGCGTCCTGATGGCGCCGATCCTGCCCGGCCTCAGCGACGACGACGAGTCCATCGAGACCACGGTCGCGGCGATCGCCGCCGCCGGGGCCACCAGAGTGCTCCCGTTGCCCCTGCACCTGCGCCCCGGCTCTCGCGAGTGGTACGCCCAATGGCTGGCCCGGGAGCATCCCCACCTGGTCCCCCGCTATCGGGAGCTGTACCGCTCCGGCTCCTACGCGCCGCAGTCCTACCAGCGGGAGCTGACCGCCCGGGTACGCATCGCCGCCCGGCGGCACGGCCTGCACCGACCCGACAACGGTGACCACCGCGGGGCATCCACCCCGCCGGCCCCCGCACCCGAGCAGCTGAGCCTGCTGTAGCGACCGCCGCCACACCGGCCCGCGCACCCCGGCCGGTGGGACTACAGTCGGCAGATGCGCTCACCCAGCCAGATTCTCGCCGAATCCGCCGTGATCGCCGTCGTCGGCGCCTCCCGTGACCCGGACAAGCCGGCCCACAGCGTGCCGGCGGCGATGCAGCAGCAGGGCTGGCGGATCATCCCGGTCAACCCCACTGCGGACGAGTTGTTCGGGGAGCCGGTGTACCGCTCCCTGGCCGACATTCCGCACCCGGTCGACCTGGTGAACGTGTTCCGGCCGGCGGAGGAGGCCGAGGAGGTGGTCCGGCAGGCAGTGGCGATCGGCGCCCCGGCGGTGTGGTTGCAGTTGGACATCGTCTCCCCGCAGGCCCGCCAGATCGCAGAGCAGGCCGGGATCGACTACGTCGAGAACCGCTGCATCGCCGTCGAGCGAGCGGTGGCGGGTCTGACCCGGCTGGGCTGACTGCTCGGGGCTGCCCTCCGGACAGCAGGAACACCGGCCGGCGCGGGCAGTCCACCGAACCGCTGTGAAACACCTCCGGTGCGGGTAGCGTCCCGAACTGGGGGCGTCATCCGACAGCCACCGGCACCGTCGGCGGACGGAGGAGATCAGCATGAGCCAACCGCCCGAGCCGGACCAACCGCCGTCACCGGACCAACCGCCACAGTCACCGTACGAGCCACCGCCGTCGCCGTACGAGCAGCCGTCGCAGTACGGGCCGCCGGGCGAGACCGGGCAGCCACCGTACGGGCAGCCGGGGCAGCCGGCCTACGGGCAGCCCACGTACGAGCAGTCGGGGCAGCCGCCGCACGGCCAGCAGTGGGGGCAGCAACCGCCGTACACCCCGCAGGTGCCCTACGGGCAGTACGGCCCGCCCTCCCCACCGGGCGGCGGTGGTGGCACCAACGTGCTCGCCGTCCTGGCGCTGGTCTTCGCGTTCGTCTTCGCTCCCGCCGGCATCGTGCTGGGGCATCTGGCCCGACGGCAGTTGCGCACCAGCGGGGAGCAGGGGGAACAACTGGCCAACTGGGGCCTGATCCTCAGCTACATCTTCACCGGCCTGTACCTGCTGGCCTGCTGCGGTTGGCTGGCCCTGGCCCTCTGGGCCGGTTCGGACAGTCAGTACACCTGAGGCGGGTCAGCGGAACTCGGCCTCCCGCACACTGTTGCCGCCGTCCACCACCAGCATCTGCCCGGTGATGTACGAGGCCGCCGGCGAGCAGAGGAAGGTGATCGCGGCGGCCACCTCGTCCGGCGTACCGGGGCGTCCCACCGGGGTACCCAGGCCCTGCTTGAGCTCGGCGATGGTGGAGGCTGCCGTGTGGATGGTGCCCGGTGCCACCGCGTTCACGGTCACCCCGTCGGCGATCATCTCCATCGCCAGGGCCCGGGTCAGCCCCACCACACCGGCCTTGGCCGCCGCGTACGCCGCCTCGGTGGGCAGGGCGTTCACCGGCCCGGCGGTCGCCGCCAGGTTCACGATCCGTCCCCACCCCCGCTCGGCCATCCCGCCGATGAAGGCCCGGCTGCACAGGAAGGCCGTGGTGAGGTTCCGGTCGATCTCGCCCCGCCATTCGTCGTAGCTGAGCTGGGCCACCGGGCGCAGCACCTCCGGGGAGGCCCGGCTGGCCAGCCCGGCGTTGTTGACCAGGACCTCCACGTCGCCGAGCTGCTCGGTGACGGCGTCGGCCAGTGCCCCTACCTCCGACTCGTCGGTGAGGTCGGCGACGAATCCGGTGACCCCCAGTTCGCCGGCCCGTTCGTGGATGCGTCGGGTGGTGGAGACGATCGCCACCCGAGCCCCCAGGTCGGTCAGCCGCCGGGCGGTGGCGTACCCGATCCCGTCCGCGCTGCCGGCCCCGGTCACCAGGGCAACCTTGCCGTCCAACCGCATCGTCACCGGCTCGGGTAACACGGCCGGCGAATCCTGCTCCTCCGCCCCGGCCGCCGCGGCGGCGCGGGTCCGTCGGACCACACCCGGCCGACTGTTGTCCCGCCTCGGCCTGCTACCGAACCGGTCCGCCGCTCGTGCGTCAATCCCCATGCCGCGATCCTGCCCTGCGGCACCGCCTCGGGCAACGCGGCACCCGGGACGGTGTGGGTGCACCCTGGTCGGCGGTGGCTACGCTGACGTCCCGATATCCCGATGGAAGTGAGCCGATGACACAGCCCACGTCCGGCGGCTGGCCTGATCCCTCGGCCGGCCAGCCCTCCAGTCCGCCGGTCGATCCCACCCTGCCCGCGAGTGCGCCACCGTCCGTGCCCGCCCAGCCCACCGGGTACGACCCCTACCAACCCGCCGACCCGTACGGCGGTATGAAGGCCGACCTGGGCACGCCGGCTCCCGCGCCGTACCCGCCGGCCGGTTACCCCGGGCAGCCGGAATACGGGTACCCGCAGCCGGGATACGGCTATCCGCCCCCGCGACCGACGAACTCGATGGCCATCGTCGCGCTGGTGCTAGCCCTGCTGGGGATCGGCTCATGCATCACCGCACCGATCGGCGCGATCATGGGACATGTCGCCATGCGGCAGATCCGTGAGACCGGTGAGGGCGGCGAGGGCATGGCGAAGGCCGCCATCATCGTCGGCTGGATCCTCACCGGTCTGATAGTGCTCGCGATCGGCGCCTACGCTGTCCTGATCGCCTTCGCGATCTCCAGCACCCCCACAAGCTACTGACCGGGGTGGGCCCGCCGCGCGGCACGGCCGAGGCGGGCTCACAACCGGGTTGTCACGGTAATCTCCTCCGGTGACCGGGGTGAATGAACCTGTGGAGCAGCCCACCGGCCGTCGACTGGTGGTGGTCACCGGAGCCAGTTCCGGCATCGGACTGGCCGCCGCAGTCGACCTGGCCCGCCGAGGTGACCAGGTGGTGCTGGTCGGTCGAGACCCCTTCCGGCTGCGCGCCGCCGCCGAGGAGGTACGCGAGTGCTCAGGTGAACGTCCCGCGGTGTTCCGCGCGGACTTCGCCGTGCTCGACGACGTCCGGCAGTTGGCCGAGCAACTGCGGGCCGCGTACGACCGGATCGATGTGCTGGCCAACAACGCCGGGGCGATCGTGCTGGCCCCGGCCACCACGGTCGACGGCTTCGAACTGTCCATCCAGGCCAATCACCTGGCCCCCTTCCTGCTCAGCAACCTGCTGGCCGACCGGGTCCGCCGGATGGTGGTGACCGCTTCCGGTGCCCATCGCAGCGGGGTACTGGATCCGGACGATCTCAACGCTCCCCTGCGCCGTTACCGCCCGATGACCGCGTACGGCACCAGCAAGCAGGCGAACATCCTGTTCACCGCGGAGGCGGCCCGGCGATGGCCGACGGTCGACTCGTACTGCTTCCATCCCGGGGTGGTGCGGACCCGGTTCGGCAACGAGAGCCGGCTGGTGGCCGTGGGGATGCGTCTGCTGCCGCTGCGCAGTCCGGTCAAGGGTGCCCGGACCCTGGTGTGGCTGGCCCACCAGGACCGGTCGCGGCTGCGCGAGGGCGGGTACTACTTCGACTGTCGGCCTCGGCGACCGTTGCGCAAGGCGGCCGACCCGCAGTTGGCCGCCCGGCTCTGGACGGCCAGCGCGGTCGCGGTCGGTCTGAGCACTGATCCGCCGTGATCACTGCCACCCCGGACCCGTCCTGCGCCCGAACCAGCGGCCTACGGGGTCGCGGTACTCGCCGAGCGTTGACATACTCCGCCGGTGACGACCACGGGGGACGCGCGCCTTGAGGTGCTCGACAAGGACGACGAACTGATCGAACGGCTGGACGCGGAACTGACCGCGTACAACCGGCAGGCGACCGGGGCCGACGACGAGGCGGAGCTGTCCGTCCGGGTCACCGGGGCCGACGGGGAGCTGGTGGCCGGGCTGACCGGGTGGACCTGGGGCGGCTGCGCCGGGATCAACATGGTGTGGGTCCGGGAGGACCGCCGGGGCCAGGGCTGGGGCGGCCGGTTGCTGGCGGCGGCCGAACAGGAGGCCCGACGGCGGGGCTGCACCCAGATCTCGGTCGCCTCCTTCTCCTTCCAGGCCCCGGACTTCTACCGACGCCACGGCTATCTCGACACAGGCCAGCGGGAGGGCATCCCGGGCGGCCATGTGGACCACCAGTTCTTCAAGTCCCTGGTCACCGATTCCGCCGCCGCGGTACGCCTGGTCGCCCTGGTGGAGCTGGCGGCCACCGGGGCAGCGGCCGGGCAGCGGTACGAGGATCAGGTGCTCGCCCTGCTGGCCCGGCACGGTGGCCGGGTGGAGCGGCGGTTGCGCACCGGCGACGGGCGTACCGAGGTGCACCTCATCCGGTTCGACACCCGGGCCGGCTACTCGGCCTTCCTGGCCGACCCACACCGGCTGGCGCTGCGGGCCGAGCTGGGTGACGCCGCGCCGGAGACCCGGGTCCTGGAGGTCCAGGAGGTCTGAGCGGGCCCTCAGTCCCGCATTGGTGCGGCGTC
Source organism: Micromonospora sp. NPDC047134 (assembly GCF_040643455.1). NCBI lineage: Bacteria > Bacillati > Actinomycetota > Actinomycetes > Micromonosporales > Micromonosporaceae > Micromonospora > Micromonospora sp. NPDC047134. The sequence continues at coordinate 78,104 of NZ_JBEYUI010000014.1, read as the reverse complement.
CGCCGGCACGGCGGTGCTCACCCGGGTCGCCCGCCGGGCGGTACGGGCGCTGCTCAGCACCACAATGGCCACCCCGACCAGCAGCAGTGACAGGCCGGGCAGGGTCACCGGATCGGGCAGCTGCCCCAGCCAGGCCCAGCCGATCAGGGCCGCGCCGGGCGCCTCCAGCAGGATCAGCACGCTGACCGTGGTGGCGGAGACCCTCCGCAGGGCGTAGCTGAACATCGAGTGCCCCAGCAGTTGGGCGCCGGCCACCAGGGCCAGCACGGCCACCCAGGTCCCGGTGTCGAAGCCGCCCAGCGGCACCCCGGCCACCAGGCAGACCACCAGCAGGATCAGGGCACACACCCCGTAGCAGATGGTGGTGTAGGTGGCCGTGCTGACGGTGACCCGGGCCCGCTCGCCCAGGGCCGTGTAGATCGCCGCGAACAGCCCCCCGGCCACCGCCAGCAGATCGCCGGTGAAGGCTTCGGCGGAGACCGTGAAATCGGCGCCGGTGGCCAGTACGGCACCGACGACGGCCACCCCGATACCGGCCCACACCCCGGCTGGGAGGCGACGGCCCTGGGCCCGGGCGATCAGCCCCTGCCAGACCGGCTGGGTGGCCACCAGGGCGGTCGCCGCCGCCACCGAGGTGAGCTTCGCGCTCGGCATCCAGGTGGCGAAGTGCGCCGCCAGCGCCACCCCGGACAGCACACAGAACATGCCCTCGCGCCGCCCGGCTCCGGCTACCAACGACCGGAACTCGGCCCGCCGCCGGATCACCGCGAAGGGACTGAGCACCCCTACCGCGATCATGTTGCGCCAGAACGCGACCGCCAGGGCGGGTGCGGCGGCGAAGGCGATCAGCGGGGCGGACGAGGACACCGCGACGACGGCCAGGGCCAGAGCGCCGGTGGTGAGCAGGTCACGGGGTGGACGATGCGGTTCGAGGGGCACGAGGGGTAATCCTCACACGCCGACTTTCGGGCACGATCTGTCAGCGTTCGGTTACGATCACGCGCGTCCCGTCGGGACCCCTCCCTCGCGCCGGAGGCGCCTTTTGATGCCCAGGTTTCAGGCGGTGCTGTTCGACTTCTTCGGCACCCTGACCCGTCCGGTTCAGCGGGGCAGCGGCCACCAGGCCACCGCCGATCTGCTCGGCTGCCCGCCGGAGGACTTCGTCGAGGTGCTCGACCGCAGCTTCTACGAGCGCGCCTGCGGTCGCTTCGGCACCGCCGAGGCCACCCTGCGGTGGGTCTGCGAACAGGCCGGGGTACGCCCTTCGGAGGAGGCCCTGCGGGCGGCGGTGGCCTGCCGGCAGCGGGCGATCCGGGCCGACACCCGGTTACGGGTGGACGCCGTGCCGACCCTGCGGGCCCTGCGGGACCGGGGGATGCGGACCGGGGTGATCAGCGACTGCACCCACGAACTGCCGCTGTTCCTGCCGGAACTGGCCGTAGCGCCCCTGCTGGACGTGCGGATCTTCTCCATCCAGGTGGGACGCTGCAAGCCGGACCCGGCGCTCTACCTGGCCGCCTGCGCCCGCCTGGGACTGCCGCCGAGGGACTGCCTCTATGTGGGTGACGGTGGCAGCCAGGAGTTGACCGGGGCCCAGCAGGCCGGGCTTACCGCCGTCCGGCTGGCTGCCCCCGATCTGGTCGACCATCTGGTGTTCGGGGTCGACAGCGGCTGGGTGGGCCCGGCCCTGCTCACCCTCGGTGAGGTGGTCGGACTGGTCGACAGCAGCCCGGTGACCGTGCCCCTCGCCGGTCAGTGACCGCGTACCCGGTGCAGCCGGAAGGGCTTGCGGACCTCCCGCACCGCCGGGGTGGGTCGGGGTGGCTCGGCCAGCGAGTCGGCCGGCAACCGCCCACCGTGCACCGCCTCTCCGGCCGGGGTCAGCCGCACCAGGGCGCAGTCCTCGGCCGCCCAGCGGGCCACCAGGTCGGCCGTGGGGCCGGGGGCGTTGAGCCGTTTGGCTCCCACCAGGGGAGCCAGGGTGTCCCACTCCTCGGTCCCGGGCAGCACCCGGGACACCTGGGCCGTCCAGGTGATGATCCGGCCGCCGTGGTCACCGCGGAGGGTCACCTGCGCCTGGTCGGCCTCGGCCAACCCCGGCGCGGACTGCTCTCCGGGACCACTGACCACGAACAGGGCACCCTGATGTGGCACGCACCACAAGGCCAGTGCGGGGCCCTCGGCCACCGCCACCCAGGCCACCGAGGCCTTCTTCGTGGCTTCCTCGACCAGCGGGGTGTTGTGCGTGTCGGTCACCACGGCATCCTCTCCCACCAGGCCCCTCCCGTGTCGGCCGGTCAGCCGACGAAGGGCGGGATCAGGATCTCTCCCCGGGCCACCGCCATCACCTGGCCGGCCACGGTGGCGCCCAGCACCGTACCCCCGGCTGCGGTGACCGTGCAGGCCAAGGAGGAGGGCCTGCCCATCTCCACCCCCTGCCGGACGGTGTACGACGAACGCCCCTCCCCCGGCAGCAGGCCGCTGGCCACCAACCACACCCCCAGCCCCAGGGCCGCCGAGCCGGTGGCCGGATCCTCCGGCACCCCCAGGCCGGGCACGAAGACCCGGGCGTACGCGGTTTGCGAGGCGGCCTCCCAGGAGAAGACGCTGACATGCTCGATTCCGTACCGTCGCGCCGCGGCCGAGTCGACCTGGGCCCGGGCCAGCGCGTCGGGGTGCACCGGCAGGAAGGGGAACTCCAGACCGCAGCCGGCCACCCGGGGCGCCGGGCCGACATGGTCGCCGGCGCTCAGACCGGCCGTCTCCAGCAGCGGCTCGGGATCCAGTTCCGGCCCGAGGGTGGGCATCCCGCCGGTGAGGGTCGCACCCCCCGGGGTCACCTCGATGGGCAGCACACCGGCCCCGCACTCCTGGGTGACCTGTCCGGGCGCGAACATCCCCCGGCGACTGGCGGTGACCGCCGCGCCCACGCTGGGATGGCCGGCGAACGGCAGTTCCTCCACCGGGGTGAAGATCCGGGCCCGGTAGGTGGCGCCGACCTGGGTGGCGGGCAGCACGAAGACGGTCTCCGACAGGTTGAACTCCCGGGCCAGCGCCTGCATCTGCTCGGTGGCCAGCCCTTCGGCGCCGAACACCACCGCGAGCGGGTTTCCCGCGTACGGCCGATCGGTGAACACGTCCACGATCTCGTAAGCCAAGGTCGACATGTTGATAAACCCTAGGCGCTTAGGCTGGTGCGCGTGAGCACGCCGACCCGGGTTTACCTCGCCCGCCTCTCCGGAGTCGCCGTCTTCGACCCCAACGGTGACCAGGTGGGTCGGGTCCGTGACGCGGTGGCGCGGTTGCGGTCCGGCCAGCGGTCACCTGAGGTGGTGGGACTGGTCGCCGAGATGCCGATGCGTCGGCGGATCTTCCTGTCCATCAACCGGATCACCTCGATCGACGCCGACGCGGTCGTGCTGGGCAGCGGGACGCTGAACCTGCGGCGCTTCGAGAAGCGCCCCAACGAGTTGCTGGTGCTGCAGGAACTGCTGGACCGCCGGGTGCAGGTCCAGCCCGACGGCCGGGCGGGGACGGTGGTCGACGTGGCGATGGAGTGCAGCCGCAGCGGCGAGTGGTCGCTGACCCGGGTGGCCGTACGGGAGCAGACCGGCCGGCTGACCCGCCGGGGCAACCTGCACCAGGTCGAGTGGGACAACGTACGCGGACTCAGTGGGGTCGCCGACGCCCGGGGCACGGCCAACCTGCTGGCCGTGCTGGAGGACATGCGCCCGGCCGACCTGGCCAACGCGTTGCAGGACCTGCCGGACAGTCGGCGCAACGAGGTCGCGGCGGCCCTGGACGACGAGCGGCTGGCCGATGTGCTCAGCGAACTGCCCGAGCACGACCAGGTAGAGATCCTGGCCGCCCTGGACCGTGAACGGGCGGCCGACATCCTGGAGGAGATGGACCCGGACGACGCCGCCGACCTGCTCGGTGAGCTGTCCCCACCGGAGCAGGACGTGCTGCTGGACCTGATGGAACCGGGCGAGGCCGACCCGGTCCGGCAGTTGCTGAAGTACACCCCGGGTACGGCCGGCAGCGTGATGACCTCCGAACCGGTCATCCTGCCGCCGGACGCCACGGTGGCGGAGGCCCTGGCCCGGATCCGGGAGCCGCAACTGTCCCCGGCGGTGGCCGCGCAGGTGTTCGTCACCCGGGCGCCGATGACCACCCCGACCGGCCGCTACCTGGGCATGGTGCATTTCCAGCGGCTGCTGCGTGAGCCCCCCGCCGACCTGCTCGGCGGGGTGGTGGTCAACGACATCGACCCGTTGCGCCCGACCACCCCGCTGCCGGAAATCACCCGCCGGATGGCCACCTACGATCTGGTGGCCATGCCGGTGATCGACCGGAACAACCGGCTGGTGGGGGCGGTCACCGTGGACGACGTGCTGGACCATTCCCTGCCCCGGGACTGGCGGGACCGGAGCGCGGCGATGAGCACCAACCACGACCCGGCGACGGAGGGCAGGGATGTCTGAACAGCGCCGAGCGGAGCGGCTGGACCTGCCCCGGGAGCCCCGCGGGCTGAAGCTGCCCCGAATCGACCAGGAGACCTTCGGCCGTTGGGCCGAGGGCATCGCCCGGGGCATGGGTACGGCGAACTTCATCGTCTACATGACCTTGGTCATCGGCGCCTGGTTCGCCTGGAACACCCTGGCCCCGGCGGACCTGCGCTTCGACCCGTACACCTTCACCTTCCTGACCCTGGTGCTGTCGATCCAGGCCTCCTACGCGGCCCCGCTGATCCTGCTGGCCCAGAACCGGCAGGCCGACCGCGACCGGGTGGCCTCGGACGAGGACCGCCGCCGGGCGACGATGCAGAAGGCCGACACGGAGTACCTGGCCCGGGAGATCGCGGCCCTGCGGATCGCGTTGGGTGAGGTGGCGACGCGGGACTTCCTCCGCTCGGAGCTGTCCCGGCTGGCCGAGGAGTTGGACGAGGCCGCCCAGCGCCGGCAGCGGCTGGAGCGCCGCCAGCGGGAGGGTGCCGCCGGCCGGGGCGGTGGTGAGGGTCTCGACGAGCCGCGCGACGAGCTGGACGGTGATCATCCGAGGGAGGGGCGGCGGAACTCCGACACCCCCCACCAGAGGGAAACCTGATCGAGTCGCTCACAACCGCCCCCGCTGACGCCGGTACGGGTCGGTCCCCGACGTAACATTGCCGCCATGTCAGCTCCCGTCAGCACCGTCAACGACGCTGTCCAGGCCGCCCTGGCCACCGTCAACGACCCGGAGATCCGCCGGCCGATCACCGAACTCGGCATGGTCCGCTCCGCCGAGGTCGGCGAGGACGGTGTGGTCCGGGTCGAGTTGCTGCTCACCGTGGCCGGCTGCCCGTTGAAGGACAAGCTGCGCTCGGACATCACCGCCGCGGTCAGCGCGGTGAACGGAATCACCGGGGTCGAGATCGAATTCGGGGTGATGAGCCCGGAGCAGCGCCAGGAACTCCAGGCCAAGCTGCGCGGTGGTGGCGCCACCGAGGAGCCCGTCATCCCCTTCGCCCAGCCGGGCTCCCGCACCCGGGTGTACGCGGTGGCCAGCGGCAAGGGCGGGGTGGGCAAGTCCAGCGTGACGGTGAACCTGGCCGCCGCGCTGGCCGCCCGGGGCCTGTCCGTCGGGGTGGTCGACGCGGACATCTACGGACACTCCGTGCCCCGGATGCTCGGCGCGGACGGCCGTCCCACCCGGGTCGAAGACATGATCATGCCGCCGCAGGCGCACGGGGTGAAGGTCATCTCGATCGGCATGTTCACCTCCGGCAACGCCGCCGTGGTCTGGCGCGGGCCGATGCTGCACCGGGCGTTGCAGCAGTTCCTCGCGGACGTCTACTGGGGCGACCTCGACGTGCTGCTGCTGGACCTGCCCCCGGGCACCGGCGACGTGGCCATCTCCCTGGCCCAGTTGCTGCCCAACGCGGAGATCCTGGTGGTCACCACCCCCCAGGCCGCCGCCGCCGAGGTGGCCGAGCGGGCCGGTGCCATCGCGCTCCAGACCCACCAGCGGGTGGTCGGGGTGATCGAGAACATGTCCTGGCTGGAACTGCCGGACGGCTCCCGGATGGAGGTCTTCGGGGCGGGCGGCGGCCAGACGGTGGCCGACTCGCTGACCCAGACCATCGGGGCCCAGGTGCCGCTGCTGGGCCAGGTGCCCCTGGACACCCGGGTACGGGAGGCCGGCGACGAGGGGAACCCGATCGTGCTGGCCGAGCCGGAGTCCCCGGCGGCCAAGGCCCTGAACCAGGTAGCCGACCGGCTGGCCCTGCGCCGCGAGTCCCTGCTCGGTAAGCCCCTGGGCCTCAAGCCCTCCGGTCGCTGACCCGCGATCCTGACCAACCACACACCGCCGGCCACCTCTGAGGTGACCGGCGGTGTGGCGTAGCGGGGGTGTTCGGGGGCCGAGCGCTCAGGTGACCTCGTCGTAGCCGGCGGAACGCGGTGCCGGGGCGGGAGCGGGAGCGACCGGGGCGGGGTCGGGGGTCCGGGGATCCGCTGCGGTGGCCACGTTCTTGATGTCCTTCTGCACCTTCGTGACATCCGTCCGCAGATCGTCGTACATGCCCTGGAGGGGCTTGCGGATCGCCTGCTCCTCCTCCTCGCTGAGCAGGTGCTTGCGGATGAACGCCTTCGGGTGCAGGTCCTCCAGTTGGATGTCGGTGCCGAGTTCCTTGCTCAGGTCGCTGGTCGCGTTGCGGGCCATGGTGCGCAGATTGCGCACCATCCGAAGCCCGTCGCCGATCACCGCCGGCAGCCGGTCACCGAAGATCAGCAGCGCCAGCAACAGCAGCGCGCCGACCTCCCACACGTTCAGGTTCTCGAACACCCCTGGGGCCTCCTCACCGGGCTACCCAGCAAGACTACGCACGTCAGCGGCCTGCCAGAAGGGGGGACGAGGTCACTTCGCATCGGCGGCCAAGGTCACCGAAGTGTTCTGTCGACTGGACCCCCGGCGATACTCGACAGTCACCACCGAACCGGGCGCGTACTTGCGGACCAGGGCGATCAAATCGGTCGGCTCGGTCATCGGCTTGCCGTTGAGTCGCAGGATCACGTCACCGGCCCGCAGCCCCGCACCGGCGGCCGGACCGGAGGGCTCCACCGCGGCCAGGCGTACCCCGGCCCCGCCGGTGTTCGACCCGGGTCCACCCACCTGGGCGCCGATCACCGTGCGGCGGGCCTTGCCGGTGCCGATGATCTCCTGGGTGATCCGCTTCGCCTGGTTGATGGGGATGGCGAAGGCCAACCCGATGTTGCCGGCCTCCTGCCCCTCGGACACCAGGGACTTGATGGTGGAGTTGACCCCGATCACCCGCCCGGCCGCGTCCACCAGCGGGCCGCCGGAGTTGCCGTGGTTGACGGCCGCGTCGGTCTGGATGGCGGCGTAGTACCGGGTCGGCCCCCCGGGCTCACCGGCCTGCATCGTCCGGTCCAGGGCGCTGACGATGCCCGCGGTCACCGTGTTGGCCAGGGACAGCGGCGAACCGATGGCCAGCACCGGGTCGCCGACCGCCAGCGCGTCGGAGTCACCGAACTCCACCGGACGCAGCCCGCTGCGAGTGACTTTGATCACCGCGATGTCGGATTCCTCGTCCTGCCCCACCACGGTCGCCGGGGCGGTACTGCCGTCGTTGAAGATCACCGAGGCCTTGCCGGTGCCACCGGCGACCACATGGTCGTTGGTGATCACATGCCCGTCGGCGCTGACAATGAACCCGGAACCCTCGCTGGTGCCACCGATCCCCGCCATCCGGACGGTCACCACGCTGGGCAGGACCCGCTCGGCCACCCCGGCCAGGGATTCCGGCGGACGCTGGGCCAGGGTCGGCACCGATCCCGCCGCCGCGCCGAGGACCGGCCCGGCCGCACCCCCGCGTACCGCGAAGGCGTAACCGAGGGCACCGCCCAGGGTGCCGGCCAGCAACGCCGTGATCAGGGAAATCAGCAGCATCTGGCGGAGTTTCGGAGACCCGGGGGCGTCCGGGTCGGTGACCGGTTCCGGCTCGGTTCCCGGGACCGGAGCGGCCGGAACCACCACTGCGGTCGGAGCGTACGGATCCCGCCACGGGTCAGCCAGCGCGTCGGACCACCACGGCGAGGCGACCGGCCCACCGCCGTACGGCGATGTCGTCGGTGAACCTCCCGGCGGGTGTCCAGGCCCCGGCTGTCCCGCCGGTACGCCGCTTGCCCCGGGCTGGCGCCAGTCCCAGCCGTCGGTCACTCGGTGCCTCCCAGTCCGTCCCCGGTATCCACGATCCGCGATGAACGCCGTCGGACGGGCGGTCGACGGGATACCGCTTCCAGGATTGCACGGATGTGCCGCGTGGGGTCAGCGGTTGTCGCCTCGGGTGGGTGCCCGGCTGCGCCCGTGGCGGGTCACCTCTAGAGTCACAGTGCCCGGCCACCCCTTCCCGCTCGCCGCCCGGAGGTGTCCCATCGCCACGGTCGCTGGTTCCGGCAGTTCGGTGAACCCGGCGTTGCACTTCGCCGAGTCGTACGTGCCGGAGGACCTAGTGCTGCGGACCGCGCGCAGCCTGGCCAACGAGGTAGGCCTCGACGCGGTCACCCCCGGGGCGGGTGCCGCCCTGCGCCTGCTGGCCGCCGCCGGCAACGCCCGCGCGGTGGTCGAGATCGGCACCGGCACCGGGGTCAGCGGGGTGTGGCTGTTGCGGGGCATGCAGGCCAACGGGGTGCTCACCACCATCGACCTGGAGGTGGAGCACCAGCGCATCGCCCGGCGCATCTTCACCGAGGCGGGCTTCGTCGCCGGCCGGACCCGGATCATCACCGGCCGGGCCCGGGAGGTCCTGCCCCGGCTCGCGGACGGCGCGTACGACCTGGTCTTCTTCGACGCGGACGCCACCGGCTTCTCGGCCTGTGTGGACGCCGCCCTGCGGCTGCTGCGGCCCGGCGGGGTGCTGGTGCTCAACGGTGCCCTGGCCGGCGGCCGGATCGGTGATCCGGCCGCCCGCGACGCGGAGACCGTGACGGTGCGGGAGACCATCAAGGCCCTCCGCGAGTCGGAGCACTGGATTCCGACCCTGTTGCCGGTCGGGCACGGCCTGCTGGCCGCGGTCCGCTGCTGAGCCCGGCCTCAGGGGCCGGGCACCGCCGCGTTCAGGACAGGGTGGCCAGCCACCGCAGCAGGCCGCGTACTCCCCAGCCGGTAGCACCCCGGGTCAGTTCCGCGTCGTCCCGCTCGCACCAGGAGGGGGCCGACATGTCGATGTGCAGCCACTTCTCCCGCAGGTCGCCGGTGAACTCGCGCAGGTAGAGGGCGGCCAGCACGGAACCGGCGCCCTGGGTGGGTGCGCTGTGCAGGTCGGCCAGTTCGCTGCCGAGGTGCTCGACGTAGTCGGCCGGCAGCGGCATCCGCCAGGCGGCCTCACCGGCTGCGGCCACGGCGGCCAGCATGTCCTCGGCCAGTTGGTCGTTGTCGCTGTACAGGGCACCGGTACGCATGCCCAGGGCTACGGCGTTCGCCCCGGTCAGGGTGGCCAGGTCGATCAGCAGGTCGGGCTTGAGCTCGGCGACGGCGTACGCCATCGCGTCGGCGAGCACCAGCCGCCCCTCGGCGTCGGAGTTCGTCGTCTCGCTGGTCAACCCGCCGTAGTGCCGGACGATGTCGCCGGGTCGGAAGGCGGCACCGCTGACCATGTTCTCGGCCAACGGGGCCAGGGTGGTTATCCGTACGGGCAGCCGCAGGGCCGCCGCACCCAGGGTCGCCGCCACCACGGCCGCCGCTCCGGCCATGTCCTTACGCATCAGCTTCATGGCCGGCACCGGCTTGATCGAGATGCCGCCGGTGTCGAAGGTGATGCCCTTGCCGACCAGGACCACATGGGTGTCGGCCTCGGCCGGCTGCCAGGACAGCTCGACCAGTCGGGGGCCGCTGGCCGAGCCCCCACCCACGGCGAGGATCCCGCCGAAGCCCTCGGCGGCCAGTTCCTCGGGCTCGCGTACCCGCAGCCGCAGTCCGGGTCGATCGGCGGCGGCCTCGGCCACCTGGCCGGCGAACCACTGCGGGTTCTTCATCGACGAGGGGGCGTTGGTGAGGTCCCTGGCCAGCCGGGTCATCTCGGCCGTGGTGCGGGCCACCTCCACCGCCTGCTGGTAGGCCTCCGGCTCGGCGACCGCCAGATCCACCCCGGTCAGCGCGGGTGGCTCGGGGTCGGCACCCAGCCGGTACCGGTAGGAGGCCAGGAGCAGCCCCTCGACCAGGCCACGGACCGCCTCCGGGGTAGCCTCGGTCGGCAGCATTACTGTGAGATAGGTCTCATTCTTGCCGGCGCGGGCCAGGGCCGCTCCCGCGGAGCGCCACCCCGCCTCATCGCCCTCCCCGATGCCGACCAGCAGCAGGCGGGCCGGAGTCGAGCCAGGTCGCAGCTGTCGGTGGGCCTCACCGGCCCGTCCGGTCAGCCCGATCATCGAAGCCAGCGCGGTGGCCTCGTCGGCCACCCCGTGGGGTAACGCCACCGCGGTCGGGACCGGTTGGGCCGAGGCGGTGTCGGTGGCACCGGAACGAAGGGGCAGCGCTACGGCGTCGAGCTGGTCCGGCTCGGCGATCAGACGAATGGCGAGCACGCGGAGCCGTACCTCCTGAAGACGATGTGGGTGGAATCGCCCACATAATGGGATGAAGGCCCTGAACCATCGGGCGAGCCGATGGCTCAGGGCCTGGGCACGACTACCGCAGCCGCGCCCAAGACGAACCGTCCGCAGCGGCGATCGTCGCCGATCACACCCGCCGGCTCAGCCGGCAGCCGCCTTCAGCGCGTCACCGAGCGCCGTCGCCTCGTCGGGAGTCATCTCGACGACGAGCCGGCCACCGCCCTCCAGCGGGACCCGCATGACGATGCCCCGGCCCTCCTTGGTGACTTCCAGCGGACCGTCGCCCGTCCGCGGCTTCATCGCCGCCATGTTGTCTCCCCTCAGACCTACATCAGGGTCGGTGGGTTGCCCCACAGCCACTTCGCCACGACCACCCGCAACTTGCACGGGGGGCCGACTAACGATTTTCCCTGATGAACACCGCCGGACCCAAACCGAAGCAGCATTGATGTAACAGCATCTAGCTTATCCCGAGATGGCCTGTCACAATGTGCGGTCATGCAGGCACGGTCGGCACTATTCGACCTGTACGGCGACCACCTCCGGCCCCGGGGTGGCCGGGCACCGGTTGCTGCCCTGGTCAAACTCCTGGCGCCGCTCGGGATCGCCCCACCGGCCGTACGGACCGCGGTGTCCCGCATGGTGCGACAAGGCTGGCTCGAACCGGTCAAAATGCTGTCCGGTCCCGGATATTCGATCACACCGAAGGCGGCACGCCGACTCGACGAGGCCGCCTCCCGGATCTACCGCACCGGCCGGGTCACCTGGGACGGCCGGTTCGATCTTCTGGTGCTCGACGCCCCCTCCGCCCGGCGGGACCGCCAGCGCCTGGCCGCCAACCTGCGCTACCTCGGCTACGGCACCCTGGACGAGCAGATCTGGGTGGCCACCCGGCCCGGCGAGGATGTCGACCTGCTGCTGGACGAGGCGGGGGTGAGCTTCGAGCGGTTCAGCGCCGCGCACGCCGCCGGCACCCCCGGGGCGATGGGCCTGGTGCGCCGGGCCTGGGACCTGGCCGAGATCGGCCGGGCCTACGAGCAGTTCGTCGCCGAGCAGCGCACCCTGCTGACCGGGATCACCGCCCGCAGCGGCGACGAGGAGGCGTACGCGGCCAGATTCCGGTTGGTGCACGCGTGGCGTACCTTCCTCTTCCGGGACCCGCAGCTGCCCCCGGCGCTGCTGCCCGAACGTTGGCCCGGCACCGCCGCGGCCAGCTTCTTCGACCGCCACGCGGCCCGGCTCCGGCCGGCTGCGGACCGGTACGTCGAGCAGTGCCTCGACAGTGGTAACCGGATGATCCGACAGAAGGAACGCCAGCCGTGACCGAAGCGCTGCTCGTCGACCGCACCGACGCCGTCGTCACCCTCACCCTGAACCGCCCGTCCGCGATGAACTCGCTGAACGTGGAGCTCAAGGAGGCGCTGCGGGACACCCTGGCCGAGCTGGAGGCCGACCGGAGCTGCCGGGCGGTGGTGCTGGCCGGGGCCGGCAAATCCTTCTGCGCGGGGCAGGATCTGCGCGAACACGTGGCCACCCTGGAATCGGGCAGCACCAACTCCCTGGACACCGTCCAGGTGCACTACAACCCGATCGCCGCCCGGCTGTCCAGCCTGCCCAAGCCGGTGGTGGCCGCCGTCCGGGGAATGGCCGCCGGAGCCGGGGCCTCCCTGGCCTTCCTGGCCGACATCCGGATCGGAGGGCCCTCGACCAGCTTCCTGATGGCCTTCGCCAAGGTGGGGCTGGCCGCCGACACCGGCGCCTCGTGGACCCTGCCCCGGCTGGTCGGCCACGCCAAGGCCGTGGAGCTGCTGATGCTCGCCGAGCCGGTACGCGCCGAGGAGGCCTGCCGACTCGGCCTGCTCAACCGAATCGTGGAGGACGACGAGGGGGTGCTGTCGGCCGCCCAGGAACTCGCCGCCCGACTCGCCGCCGGCCCCACCGTGGCCTACGGCGCGATCAAGCGTCAGCTCTCCGTCGCCGACGCCGGCACCCTGGCCGACGCTCTGGCGGCCGAGGCCCAGGCCCAGGCGATCTGCGGCGGCACCGCCGACCACCGGGCAGCCACCATGGCCTTCGTCAACAAGCAACCGGCCGTCTTCGAGGGCCGCTGAGGCTTAGTCGTCCTCTTCCGGGTCCTGGTTGGCCTCGGCGCCGAGCACGAAGGCCTGCATGGCCAGCTCGTCACCGTAGGGGGAGACGAAGGCAGGCAGCTCCTGGGGGCCGAGTTCCTGCACGTACGCCCAGAACAGCCGGACCGCCTCGGCCCGGGAGTCGGCCTCGATCGGCAGGTCCAGGCTGACCAGCCAGGACTGCCGCTGCGGTGGCGGGCCCAGCCTGTCGACCAGATCCTGGAAGGCTCCGGGGTCCAGGGCGGTCACCGGGCCGTCGAGGGCCAGGGTGTCGGCCGGCACCGGTTCGTCGAAGGCCCGTCGGGTGTACGTCACCACCAGGGTCTGTGGCCCCGGGTCGGACTGGGGGTCGTCCGGATCCTCCGTGGGCCGGAGGGTCGGGGTGGCCACCCGGCCCACCGCCACCAGTCGCAGCGGCTCGTCGGCCAGCACCGCGACCTGGTCACCGGGGCTCGGCAGGGCGGCGACCTCGGCCAGCCCGGTCAGCTCCAGCGTGTCATGGTGCACTAGCCGCTCGGCGTCGTACCGGCCGGCGGGCAGCAGCACGGCCCAGGTGCCCGTACCGTCCGTCGGGTTCGCCCCGGCCACCCGGGGTGCGGTGTCGGTCGTCATGCCGCTATCCCATCACGCTCGAACCGGCCGGCACGACGTGACAGCCCGCGAGGTGATCGTCGACCATCCCGGTGGCCTGCATCAGGGCGTACGCCGTGGTCGGGCCGACGAACCGGAAACCCCGCCGCTTGAGGGCCTTGGCCATCGCGGTGGAGGCCTCCGTCAGGGCCGGCACCTCGGCGAGGCTGGCGGGCCGGGGGCGGGGCGGGGGCGCGAAGGACCAGAGCAACTCGGACAGGCCCTCGGGCAACTCCAGGGCGGCCCGGGCGTTCGCGATCGCCGCCTCGATCTTGGCGCGGTTACGGACGATCCCGGCGTCGGCCAGCAGCCGGTCCACCTCGGCCTCGCCGTACTCCGCGACCGCGCCGATCCGGAAGTCGTCGAAGGCCCGCCGGAAGGCCGGCCGCTTGCGCAGGATGGTCAGCCAGGACAGCCCGGACTGGAAGGCCTCCAGGGTCATCCGCTCGTAGAGGGCGTCGTCGCCGCGTACCGAGCGACCCCACTCCTCGTCGTGGTAGACGGCGTAGTCGGCAGTGCCCGCGCCCCAGGCACAGCGGGATAATCCATCGGCCCCGATCATCAGGTCAGTCACCCCACCAGGCTAGGTCCGCCCACCGACAGACCGCCGCCCCGGTCGGCTCCGTGGTGGTCGGCTCCCGCCCTGCCGGGCGTGATCACGGCAGGCGACCCTGCTCGATCTGCCGGGCCAGCCGCCGCAGTGCCTTGCTCAGACCGAACTTGGAGCCCGGCCAGAGCACCGGCCAGGCCACCCGGCCGGCCGGACCGCCCGGCAGGTGGAACCACTCGTGCCAGACCACCTGGCTGCGTCCGCCGGCCAACTGGGTGCAGCGCAGCACCCCCGGGCCGCGCAGCAGGGTGCCGCAGTGCACCACCCCGATCTCGTACGGGGCGTCCACCCGGACCACCCGCATCCGGTCCCGCAGCACGGCCGGGCCCAGGGTGGTGACCGCCTCCACCAGGCTGCCCTCGCCACCGTCGCCCTCGACCACCCGCACGGTGGTGAAGGGAATCCACTCGGACTGCCGTTCCCAGGCCAGCAGGGCCGCGAAGACCCGCTCGGCCGGGGCGTTGACGATGACGCTGGCGGTCACCTCACCGGCGCCCCGCTGGGCCGCCTCCCGAAGCTCGTCCGGCGCACCGGGGTCGGTCATGGCGACTCCGCGCGCACCGCGGACGCCCGCGGTTCCTCCTGCGCCAACTCGTCGTCCGTCTTCCCGGCCGAGTCGGCCGCCTTTGCTGAATCGGTCGCCTGCGCCGGGTCGGTCGCCTTGGCCGGGTCGGTTGCTTTCGCAGCCGGGTCGGTAGACCCGGCGTCCAGCTCGCCCAGGTCGATCTCGCCCGCCTCGGCGGTGTCGCCTTCCTTGGCCGCCTCGGTGTCCGGGGCCGGGCCACGGGCCAGGCTGGCGGACTGCTCCCGGGCGGTACGCAGGGCGTCGGCCTCGGCCGTCCGTCCCTCCCGCAGCGCGGTCACCTCGGCCTCCAGCACCCCGATCAGCTCGGTCTTGTACCCGATGTCGTAGGCCGCCCGGCGCATCGCCTGGTCGACCTGGGCCATCCGGTACCCGCGCAGGGTGGTGTCGAAGCGCACCTCGCCGACGTCGGACTCGCGCAGTGGTCGGTCGCCCGGCAAGGGCACCCCCCGCCCGTCCGCCTCGGCGGGCACCAGGCCGGGATCCCGGCCGGTCGCCACGAGCGTCACGCCGAACACCACCGCCGCGACGGTGACCGCCACGACCAGCAGGAGCAGAAGCTGATCCATGCACTGATCGTGGCATGTTCCGCGGTGCGGAGCGACCCCCCTCGGCGCGCCGGACCGCAGCGGCCCCGCGACCTGCGACCGGATAGCGTCACGGTGTCCGGCAAACGGCCAGCCGGGCGGCGTACGGCATGAAGGAGGCGGCGTGTCCGGGGTGCTGCGACTCGGTGGACGCACGTTCGACCCCGACGAGCTGGTGGTGATGGCGATCGTCAACCGCACCCCGGACTCGTTCTTCGATCGGGGCGCGACCTTCGCCGCCGACAGCGCCCTGCGGGCGGTGGAGCGGGCCGTGACCGAGGGGGCGGAGATCGTCGACATCGGCGGGGTGAAGGCCGGCCCCGGTGCCGAGGTCGACGTCGCCGAGGAGATCCGTCGGACGGTCGACACCATCGCCGCCGTCCGGGCCGCCTTCCCCGACCTGGTGATCTCGATCGACACCTGGCGGGCCGAGGTGGCCGTGGAGGCGGTGGCGGCCGGGGCGGACCTGCTCAACGACACCTGGTCGGGGGCGGATCCCGCGCTGGCCCAGGTGGCCGCCCGCACCGGCGCCGGCCTGGTCTGCTCGCACGCCGGAGGGCTGAGCCCGCGTACCCGCCCGCACCGGGCCGCCTTCGCCGACGTGGTGGCCGACGTGGTGACGACCGTTACCGGGCTGGCCGAACGGGCGGTGTCCCTGGGGGTGCGCCCCGACGGGATCCTGATCGACCCGGCGCACGACTTCGGCAAGAACACCCGGCACTCGCTGGAGATCACCCGACGCCTCGGCGAACTGACCGCCACCGGCTGGCCCCTGCTGGTGGCCCTGTCGAACAAGGACTTCGTCGGCGAGACGTTGGACCTGCCGGTGGCCGAGCGGCTGGAGGGCACCCTGGCCGCCACCGCGGTCTCCGCCTGGCTGGGTGCCCGGGTCTTCCGCGCCCACCAGGTGCTCCAGACCCGCCGGGTGCTGGACATGGTCGCCGGCATCAAGGGCAGCCGCCCACCCGCGCTGAGCCGACGAGGGCTCGCCTGAACCGGCTCAGGTCCAGTGCAGGATCCGCCGCCGCCAGGCGTAGAGCAGGCCCAGGGCGAGCACGGCCACGAAGATCGCCATCTCCACGACGGTGACCAAGCCGAAGTCCGGACGATCGAAGATCAACGCCCAGGGGAAGAGGAAGACCGCCTCGACGGCGAAGAGCACGTACAGGTAGGCGTAGACGTAGTAGCGGATCTGCATCTGCGCCCAGTCCCCGCCGACCGGGTCGACTCCGCTTTCGTAACTAGTTCGCTTTCCGGGCGGATCGGCCGGTCTAGCGGGCCGCAGCACCCGGTTCGCCGAGAAGGCAACGACGAAGAACAGGACGCTGACGAGCAGCAGCAGCCCGAGCGTCGCGTACGAGCCCAGATAGCCGGTCACAGGAGGTCAGCCTACCGGCCGCCGGTCCGGGGCACGACCGACAGCGCGGCGGTGATCTGGATTACCCAGAGGGCGCGAAACGGCGCAACACACCGCATAAACCCACACAATCTAGTCCCAGTCGACGGACCTCCGGCAAAGGTGCGAGGCCGATTCGACGTAGGCTCTCGGGTGAGGACGACGCGCCGCACCGCGGCGCGCAGCGAAGCGAGGTGCGGGCGTGACCAAGCAGATCCGCCAACTGGACCGGGTGGTCATTCGATTCGCCGGTGACTCCGGCGACGGCATGCAGCTCACCGGTGACCGGTTCACCTCGGAGACAGCCCAGTTGGGCAACGACATCTCCACCCTGCCCAACTTCCCGGCCGAGATCCGGGCCCCCGCCGGCACCCTGCCGGGCGTGTCGAGCTTCCAGGTGCACTTCGCCGACTACGACATCCTGACCCCGGGCGACGCACCGAACGTCCTGGTGGCGATGAATCCGGCCGCCCTGAAGGCGAACCTCGCCGACCTGCCCCGGGGTGCGGACATCATCGTCAACACCGACGAGTTCACCAAGCGCAACCTGGCCAAGGTCGGGTACGCCAGCAGCCCGCTGGACGACGACACCCTCGCCGGGTACGCCGTGCACCCGGTGGCGCTGACCTCGATGACCATCGGTGCCCTGGCCGACCTCGACGTGTCGAAGAAGGACGCCGAGCGGGCCAAGAACATGTTCGCTCTGGGCCTGCTGAGCTGGATGTACTCCCGGCCGTACGCCTCGACCCTGCGGTTCCTGGAGCGCAAGTTCGCCAAGCGTCCGGAACTGGTCGCGGCGAACGTGGCCGCCTTCAAGGCCGGCTGGAACTTCGGCGAGACCACGGAGGACTTCGCCGTCCGGTACGAGGTCAAGCCGGCCAAGATGCCCCCGGGCACCTACCGCAACATCACCGGTAACGCGGCCCTGTCGCTGGGCATCGTGGCCGCCGGGGTCCGCTCCGGTCTGCCGGTCTTCCTCGGGGCGTACCCGATCACCCCGGCCTCGGACATCCTGCACGAGCTGAGCAAGCACAAGCGGCTCGGCGTCACCACCATGCAGGCCGAGGACGAGATCGCCGCGGTCGGCGCCGCCCTGGGTGCCTCGTACGGCGGCGCCCTGGGTGTGACCACGACCAGCGGCCCCGGGGTGGCCCTCAAGAGCGAGACCATCTCCCTGGCGGTGGCCCTGGAGCTGCCGCTGCTCATCGTCGATGTGCAGCGCGCCGGCCCGTCCACCGGTATGCCGACCAAGACCGAGCAGGCCGACCTGAACATGGCCCTGTTCGGCCGGCACGGTGAGGCCCCGGTGGCGGTGATCGCCCCGAAGTCCCCCTCCGACTGCTTCTACGCGGCACTGGAGGCGGCCCGGATCGCGTTGACCTACCGCACTCCGGTGATCCTGCTGTCGGACAACTACGTCGCCAACGGTTCCGAGCCCTGGCTGCTGCCGGAGGTGGAGTCCCTGCCCGACCTGCGGGTCGAGTTCGCCACCGCGCCCAACGGCGAGGACGGCACGACCTTCCTGCCGTACCTGCGGGATCCGCAGACCCTGGCCCGGCCCTGGGCCATCCCAGGCACCCCTGGCCTGGAGCACCGCATCGGCGGGCTGGAGAAGGCCGACAAGACCGGCGACATCTCCTACGACCCGGCCAACCACGACTTCATGGTGCGTACCCGGGCCGCCCGGATCGAGGCCATCCCGGTGCCGGACGTCGAGGTGGAGGACCCCGACGGCAACGCCCGGGTGCTGGTGCTCGGCTGGGGTTCCACGTACGGCCCGATCGGCGCCGCCTGCCGGGCCCTGCGCCAGCGCGGCCTGCCGGTAGCGCAGGCACACCTGCGACACCTCGCGCCGATGCCGGCGAACCTGGGCTCGGTGCTGCGCTCCTACGACCGGGTGGTCATCCCCGAGATGAACCTCGGCCAGCTCGCCCAGGTGATCCGGGCGCGCTACCTGGTCGACGCGATCGGCTACAACCAGGTCCGCGGCCTGCCGTTCACCGCCGCCGAGCTGGAGACGATGCTGGAAGAGGTCCTGAAGAATGTCTGAGCCCGTCGCCCTGAAGCTCACCGCCAAGGACTTCAAGTCCGACCAGGAGGTGCGCTGGTGCCCCGGCTGCGGTGACTACGCCATCCTGGCGGCCGTCCAGCAGTTCATGCCGGAGCTGAACATCCCCCGGGAGAACATCGTCTTCGTCTCGGGCATCGGCTGCTCGTCGCGGTTCCCGTACTACATGAACACCTACGGGATGCACTCGATCCACGGCCGGGCCCCGGCGATCGCCACCGGCCTGTCGGTGTCCCGTCCGGACCTGTCGGTCTGGGTGGTGACCGGTGACGGTGACGCCCTCTCCATCGGCGGCAACCACCTGATCCACGCCCTGCGCCGCAATGTCAACCTGAAGATCCTGCTGTTCAACAACCGGATCTACGGCCTGACCAAGGGGCAGTACAGCCCGACCTCCGAGGTCGGCAAGATCACCAAGTCGACCCCGGTCGGCTCGGCGGACGCGCCCTTCAACCCGATCTCGCTGGCGCTGGGGGCGGAGGCCACCTTCGTCGGCCGCACCATCGACTCCGACCGCAAGCATCTCCAGTCGGTGCTGCGGGCCGCCGCCGAACACGAGGGCTCGGCCTTCGTGGAGATCTACCAGAACTGCAACATCTTCAACGACGGGGCCTTCGACCAGCTCAAGGATCCGGGCATCCGGGACGACCACCTGATCCGCCTGGAGCACGGCCAGCCGATCACCTTCGGCAAGGACGGGCAGTTCTGCGTCGTGCACCCGCCGGGTGGGTTCGGGCTGGAGGTCCGGGAGACCGCCGGCACCCCCACCGAGGAGATCGTCGTGCACGACGCCGGGGTGGCCGATCCGGCGTACGCCTTCGCGCTGTCCCGGCTGCCCGGGTTCGACCTGCGCAACACCCCCATCGGGGTGTTCCGCTCGGTGTCCCGGCCCTCCTACGACAGTGTGGTGCAGGCGCAGGTGGCCGAGGCCAAGGCCACGGCCACCGAGACCCCGGAGCAGCAGCTGGCCGGCCTGCTGGGCAGCGGCGACACCTGGACCATCGTCGGCTGACGACCGCATGTCGAAGGGGGGCGGGCCGGAACCGGCCCGCCCCCCTTCGCTGCTGGAGCGGCCGGTTCAGGGCAGGGTGTGGGACGTGGGCCGGTCGTCGCGTACGTAGACCAACATGTCCCCGGTCTCCACGACCGCGCCCGCCTGGTCCGCCAGGGTGACCACCTTGCCCCGCCGGACCAGCGCGATCACCAGCGAGTCCAGCTCCCGGGGATTGCGGCCCACCTCCTGCCGTTCGGCCGAGCGCATGGCCAGCGCCATGCCCTGGCCGGGGGTCAGCAGGTCCTCCACCACGTCGATCAGGGGTGGGGCCGAGGTGGACAGGCCGAGCAGCCGACCGGCCGTGGCCGAGGAGACGATCACATGGTGGGCGCCGCTCTGCTTGAGCAGGGGGGCGTTCTCCGCCTCCCGGGCGGCGGCGATGATCCGCACCTGACCGGCGGTCAGTTGGCGGACGGTCAACGCCACCAGTACGGAGGCGTCGTCGCTGTCCGTTGCGATGATCACCGCTTTGGCGGTCCGCACATGGGCCTGGTTGAGCACCGAGGAACGGGTCGCCGAGCCCTCGATGGCGACCAACCCGTTGGAGGTGGCCTGCCGCAGCGCCGACCCGTTGCGTTCCACCACGACGATCCGGGACTTGTCCAGCCCGTTCTCCTGTAGTGCGGAGATCGCGCTGCGCCCCTTCGTGCCGTAGCCGCAGATGATGACGTGGTCCTTCAATTTTCTCTCCCACCGGTGCAGACGGCGCCCGGTCCGGTACTGCTCGGTCAGCACCTCCAGGGTGGTGCCGACCAGGATGATCAGGAACAGCACCCGGGCCGGGGTGATGAGCAGGACGTTGACCAGCCGAGCGGCCTGGGTGGCCGGCACGATGTCGCCGTAGCCGGTGGTCGACAACGAGACCACCGCGTAGTAGAAGCAGTCCAGCAGGGTCAGGCCGTCGCCGTTGATGTCGCGGTACTGGTCCCGTTCTAGATAGACCACCGCGACCACGAGGAGCACCAGCCCGACGGCGGCGGCCAACCGTAGGCTCAGCGCGCTCAGCGGGCCCCGCCGCTGCGCGGGAAAATGGATCACCGGGGGACCTGCCCCGCCTCCGTCGCCTGCACGCCCACAACATAGCCCTTGGCCGGCGATCCGCACGCCGAGGTGCCCGAGCGGCTACCCTGGCAGGCGGCGGGGCTGATCCGGCAGGAGGCGGGACGACATCAGGGCCGCCAGCGGGGCATGATGAACGGGTAGCGCAGGACCGGCGAGAGTGAGGCCCGCATGTCGTTGCTGCGACGAGTGATCGGGGCGGTCCTGCGCCGGGAACGCCAACGCCAGGGCCTGACCCTCCGCGAGGTGGCCCGGGCCGCCGGGGTCTCCGTGCCCTACCTGTCCGAGGTGGAACGGGGGCGCAAGGAGGCCTCCTCCGAGGTGCTGGCGGCCGTCTGCCGCGCCCTGGGCCTCTACCTCTCCGACCTTCTGGAAGCGGTCCGGGACGACCTTCGTCGGGTCGAGCGCAGAGGGCCCTCCGCGGTCCCGGGCACGGTCGGGTTCGGCGGCCACCTGCCGGGCACCCGGGCCGGCTCGGTGTTGCCGTCCACCCGGCCCGTCTCCGGCGGCACCCCACGCCCGATCGCCCGACTCGGCTCCGACCCCGCCCTGCTGGAGGTGGGTCGGTTCGGCTCCGCCCTGCGGCAGGTGGGAAGGCTCGGGGTCGGCGGCACCCGCAGCGGGAGCAGCATGTTCCTCAGCGGGGGTCTGCGGATCATCGTGTTCGCCGACCGCCCGCAGGCCGCTGGCGACCAGCTCATCCGGGGTGCCCTGCCCCGCCCGGCAACGGTCACCAGGCCCAGGGGCGGCGCACTGGGCCGGGCCCGTCGGCGGCGCTCCGCCGCCCTGGCAACCCGGTTGATGCGTACGCCGGCCCGCCAGGACACCCGGCGACGGCCGGGTGGTGACCGGGTCGTGGGGGTATCGGCCCGGTTGTCCCGCCCGGCACGCGACCTCGCCCGCGCCTAGGGCCTGTGTCGAAGTCCTCGGCCGAGCCAGAGACTTCGACACAGGCCCCCGGTTCTGCCGAGGGCGAATCTGCCCCGGGCAGAAGCTTTGGGAACCCGACCCGCCGCCGGGCCAGGCTGAGGGGGCCGGTTTCCGGGCGGTCGCCTCGCCCACCGGCCGATGGAGGGGTGGACGAGATGATCACGATGCTGGACGACGGACAGCGGGCCTTCGGCGACCAGGTGTTCGAGCGACTGCTGCGGGAGCGGATCGTCTTTCTGGGCAGTGAGGTGACCGAGGAGTCCGCCAACCGGATCACCGCCCAGATCCTGTTGCTCGCCGCGGAGGACCGGGACCGGGACATCCACCTGTACATCAACTCGCCCGGCGGCTCGGTCAGCGCCGGCATGGCCATCTACGACACGATGAACTTCGTTCCCAACCAGGTGGCCACCCTGGCCCTGGGGCTGGCCGGGTCGATGGGGCAGTTCCTGCTCTGCGCGGGTGCGGCCGGCAAGCGGTACGCCCTGCCGCACACCCGGATCCTGATGCACCAGCCCTCGGGGGGAATGGGTGGCACCGCCTCCGACATCACCATCCAGGCGGAGAACCTGCTGCATGTGAAGCGGACCATGCTGGAGCTGATGGCCCGGCACAGTGGGCGGAACCTGGCCGAGATCCAGCGAGACTGGGACCGGGACCGCTGGTTCACCGCCGAACAGGCCCGCGACTACGGCCTCATCGACGAGGTTCTCACCACCAGCCGGCTCCCCACCCCCTGACCACCCGGTCTGGCCTTTTTACGGCGTTTGCCGCTCGCCCGCCCCGGGGTTGGTCGAGGATTTTCTCAACCACTCAGGCGACAGGGCCTCGATGACCCTGCTCCGGTGCAGGCGGCCTGAGTCTGATGTCGATGCGAGGTGACGGTTGGGTTCCGCAGAGCCGGCCGAGTCGACTCGCCAGAACGAGCACCACGCCATGTCCTCCCACGAGGTGGTGCTCCTGCTGGAGACGGACCCCCGGGAGGGGTTGAGCGGAGAGGAGGCCGCGCGCCGGCTGGAGCGGTACGGGCCCAACCTGCTGCCCGCCTCCACCGGCGGTGGTTTCCTCCGTAGGGTGCTGCGGCAGTTCGACAACCCGCTGATCTATGTGCTGCTGGCCGCTGCGGTGATCACCGCCGTCCTGGACGAGTGGGTCGACGCCAGCGTGATCCTCGGGGTCGTCCTGGTCAACGCGGTGGTCGGCTACCTACAGGAGTCCAAGGCGGAGGCCGCCCTGGACAGCCTGCGGTCGATGGTGCGCACCCAGGCCCGGGTGGTGCGGGCCGGGCGGGAGACCATGATCGCCTCGGAGGAGCTGGTTCCCGGGGACCTGATCGTCCTGGAGGCGGGCGACAAGGTGCCGGCGGACCTGCGGCTGGTCCGCCTGGCCGAGCTGCGGGTGGACGAGTCCGCGTTGACCGGTGAGTCGGATCCGGTGCCCAAGGACGAGGTGGAACTGCCGGAGGTCACCGCGGTCTCGGACCGCCGCAACATGGTCTACTCCGGCACCCTGGTCACGGCGGGCAGCGGGGCGGGCATCACGGTGGGCACCGGCGCCGAGACCGAGCTGGGCCAGATTCACCGGCTGGTGAGCACCGCCGACACCCTGGCAACCCCCCTGACCCGCAAGCTCGCCTGGTTCAGCAAGGTGCTGACGGTGGCCATCCTCGCTCTGGCGGCGGTGACCTTCGGGGTCGGGGTGCTGCGGGGTCAGGACGCGGCCGACACCTTCACGGCGGCCATCGCGCTGGCGGTGGGGGCGATCCCCGAAGGGCTGCCGGCGGCCGTCACGGTCACCCTGGCCATCGGGGTGACCCGGATGGCGCGACGACGGGCGGTGGTCCGCCGCCTGCCGACCATCGAGACCCTGGGCAGCACCACGGTCATCTGTTCCGACAAGACGGGCACCCTGACCGAGAACCAGATGACCGTCCAGGTGGTCTGGACCCCGGACGGCGAGTTCACCGTCACCGGATCGGGCTACCGACCCGAGGGAGAGCTCCGGGACAGCTCGGGTGCCGCAGCCGACGAGACCACCAGCGAGGCCCTGCGCTGGTCCCTGCTGGCGGGGTCGGGTTGCAACGACGCCCGGATCGGCGAGAAGAACGGGGAATGGACCATCACCGGCGACCCCACCGAGGGGGCGATGCTGGTGGTCGCCGGGAAGGGGGGCATCGACCACGAGCGGCTGCACACCATCCTGCCGCGTACCGGAACCATCCCCTTCAGCTCCGAGCGGCAGTACATGGCCACCCGCCACGAGGATCCCGACTCCGGGCAGGAGGTCGTACTGGTCAAGGGCAGTGTGGAGCAGATCCTGTCGATGTGTCGTACGGAGTTGGGCGCGGACGGCAGGCCCCGGCCGCTGGACGCCGAGGCGGCCCTGCGCTCGGCGGAGGAACTGTCCGGTCAAGGGCTTCGGGTGCTGGCCACGGCCGTTCGTCGTGGTGAATCCGACGGCTTCGACGAACAGGGGCTGCCCGGCACCCTGAGCCTGGCCGGTCTGCAGGCCATGCTGGATCCCCCCAGGAGCGCCGCCGCCCCGGCGGTACGGGCCTGCCACACCGCCGGCATCGGGGTGAAGATGATCACGGGAGATCACGCGGCAACGGCCACCGCCATCGCCACCCGCCTGGCCATCCTCGGCGACGACCATCGGGGTCAGGTGCTCACCGGCCGGGAGCTGACGGCGCTGCCGCCCGAGCAGTTCGCCGACACGGTGGACCGGGCGGTGGTGTTCGCCCGGGTGTCACCGGAGCAGAAGCTGCGTCTGGTCGAGACCCTCCAGCAGCGCGGCCATGTGGTGGCGGTGACCGGCGACGGGGTCAACGACGCCCCGGCCCTGCGGCAGGCCGACATCGGGATCGCCATGGCGCGTACGGGAACCGAGGTGGCCAAGGACGCCGCCGACATGGTGTTGACGGACGACAACTTCGCCACCATCGAGGCCGCGGTCGAAGAGGGCCGGGGGGTGTTCGACAACCTGATCAAGTTCATCGTCTGGACCCTGCCGACCAACCTGGGCGAGGGACTGGTCATCTTCGTGGCCATCATCGCGGGCACCACCCTTCCCCTGCTGCCCACCCAGATCCTGTGGATCAACATGACCACGGCCGTCCTGCTGGGCCTGACCCTCGCCTTCGAGCCCAAGGAGGTCGGGGTCATGGGGCGCCCGCCCCGCGATCCCCGTCAGCCGCTGCTGACCGGGGCCCTCGTGGCCCGGATCGGCCTGGTGGCCGCCCTGCTGGTCGCCGGCTCCTGGTTGGTGTTTGTCTGGGAGCAGGACCGGGGCTCCAGCGTGGCCGAAGCACGGACCGCGGCCCTCAACGTCTTCGTCGTGGTGGAGATGCTCTATCTGTTCAGCTGCCGCTCGATGGTGCGTTCCGCCTGGCGCATCGGCCTGTTCTCCAACCGGTGGGTGCTGGCCGGGGTGGGGGTCCAGGCCGTCGCCCAACTGGCCATCACCTACCTGCCCGCGATGAACAGCATCTTCGACACCGCCCCGATCGGCGGCGATGTCTGGCTGCGCATCTTCGCGGTCGGGGTCGCCGCCGCCGCCGTGGTGGCGTTGGACAAGCGACTCCGACGACACCGGATGTGAGGGGTCAGGTGGCCCGCTTGTCGGCACCGATGCCGGCGTCCCGGGCCAGCAACGCCGCCTGCACCCGGTCGCCGACCCCCAGCTTCCCGAGGATCGCCGAGACCTGATTACGGATGGTCTTGGTGCTCAACCCGAACCGGCGGGCGATCTGGGCGTTGCCCTCACCGGCGGCCAGGTGAGCCAGGATGTCCCGCTCACGCGGGGTGAGCCGGTCGAAGGGCGGCGGCAGGCTGTCCCCCACCGGCTGGGCCCGCCCCAGGGCGGCGACGGTGATCCCCGGACCCAGCACCAGACCCCCGCCGGCCACCGTCCGCAGCGCGTCGACCACCAGGTCGGGGTCGGTGTCCTTGAGCAGGTAGCCCCGGGCGCCGATGCGCAGGGCCCGGGCGACCAACTCGTCCTCGTCCGCCATTGTCAGCATGATCACCGCGATCTCCGGCCGGTGCCGCAGGATCTGGCTGGTCGCCTGGATCCCGTCCCCGTCCGGCAGCGCCAGGTCCATCGCCACGACGGTGACCTGGCCGTGCGCGACCGCGGCGATCGCCTCGGCGCAGGAGGCCGCCTCCTGCACCTCCGCCACCCACGACTCGCCCTCCAGCATGGTGCGCAGGCCACGGCGTACCACCGGGTGGTCGTCCACGATCAGCACCCGGGCCTGGTCCGACATGCTCGCCCCCTCACCGTCCGCCGCCCTCCGGCGGCTACCCATCCTCGACCCAGGGCAGCCGTACCCGCACCAGGGTTCCACCCCCGGCAGCGGGGGTGATCTCGCAACTGCCGCCGAGTTCGGTGGCCCGGTGCCGGATCGAGTCCAGCCCCACCCCACCGGGTCGCGGGCCGCTCACTCCGACCCCGTCGTCGGCGACCTCCACCAGCAGCCCCTCGCCACGGCGGACCCGCACCTCGCACCGGCCGGCCTGCGCATGGCGTACCACATTGGACAGCGCCTCGGCCACTATCCGGTACGCCGCCACCTCCACCGCGGCAGGCAGGCTGCGCAGGTCGCCCTCGACCTGCAAGTCCGTCGTCAACTGGGGGCCGTCGAAGCGGCGGCACTCCATCCGCAGCGCCGACTCCAGACCCTGGTCCAGGGCGGCGGGCCGCAACTGGTCCACCAGTCGGCGTACCTCCGCGGTGCAGGTGCGCAGGTCGTCCGCCAGGCTGTCCAGGATCTGGCCCAGCCGTGGGGTACCGGTGGAGAGTTTGCTCGCCGCGCGTACCTGCATCGACATGCCGGCGAAGGTCGGCCCCAACCCGTCGTGCAGGTCCCGGCGGAGCCGCCGGCGCTCCTCCTCCCGGGCCAGCACCAGCCCTTCCCGGGCCTGCCGAAGCTGACGGATCAGCCGGGCGGTCGCCACCGCCACGGTGGCCTGCCGGGCAACGTCGGTGAGGATTCGCCGTTCCATCGGGGTGAACCGGTCACCGGTGCGGCGATGGGCCACCACCAACTGGCCGACCCGGTCGCCGTGGATCAGCATGTCGAAGCGTTCCACCGAGGTGGTCGGGGTGCCGTGCGCCACCTGCGGCCAGCGGGTCGCGCCGCCGCCCGGCGGGTCGCCCCCCTCCGGGTCGTCCACCTCGACCGCCACGTACGGCACCCGCAGCGACTTGGCGATGGTGTCGGCCAGCAGCGCCGGCACCGCGTGCGGTTGCCCGGTCCGCTCCAGCAGACTGCCCAGCCGGGTCAGCATGGCGTACGGGTCGTCCCGGTCCCCGTAGAGCAACCGGTTGACCCCCCGCTGCACCCGGTTGCGCAACGGCTCGAAGGTGATCGCGATCAGGCCGGTGGCCACCAGCGAGGAGTTCGAGGTGTCCGTGCCGACGACCAGATCCCGCAGCAGGGCGACGATGGCCACGAACCCGGCGATCACCAGCAGGCTCATCACCAGCCAGACCAGGGTCCGGTTGATCACCCGCTCCAACTGGTAGAGCCGGTAGCGCAGCACGGCCAGGGTCATCGCCCCCGGGATGGCCACCACCATCAGCGCCCAGGCCCCGGCCAGGTTCAGGGTGTCCAGCATCCCGCCGAGCAGGAACAGGGCCCCGGCCGCGAGCAGGCAGGCCAGTTGCTGGCGGGCCTCACCGGTCGCCCGGCGCCACCGTCCCACCAGCGACACCAGCACGGCCACCACCAGCAGCACCTGCACGGCGATGGCCAGCAGGGCGATGCGTACCAACAGTTGGGCCCGCCCGGTGGCGGCCAGCTCGGCGGAGAGCAGCAGCCCGCGTGGGTCGTCGAGGGCGGCGACGGCGAAGGCGCCGGTCGACAGGACGGCGCAGCCGATGAGGCCCGCGGCGACGATGCGCCACCGCGGGCCGGGCAGCTTCCCGTCCGGGAAGACCAGCAGGGCCAGCATGACCAGGGTGTACGGCGGCCACCACAGCCACTGGCCCAGCCAGGCCAGCGGCAGCCACGAGGACCAGCTCAGCGCCAGCACCGCTACCGTGGCGACCAGGCCGGCGGCGAGCATCAGCCGGCCCACCGGGTGACCCGGCACCCCGGCCAACACCAGGGCGCCGAGGGCGGTGAAGGCGGCGGCGAAGACCGCGGTCAGCGTGCTCGGGCCGACCAGCAGGGAGTCCCGCTGGTAGAGCTGGCCGGCCAGGACGAGCAGCGCCACCACCACCGCCGCACCGGCCAGCAGGCCGCGGCGGCGGGATATGAACTCCGCACCCGGTGTCACGGTGGGCCTCCTGGTGGCTGATGCCGGTCAGTGCGCCCAACCGGCGGCGTGCATGGCGTTGTGCAGGAAGTTGCCGGAGGTTCCCTTGCCCGGCTGGTGCCAGGGCATCTTGTCGAGGGCATCGGTCAGGGTGCCGTTCAGCGTGGGCAGGGCTTTGATCATCACTTCGGCACCCATGATGCTGGCGTCGTCTCCCGCCTCCGACTCGGCCTTGAGGAACCGTTCGAGGTGATCGAGTACCGCCTGAAGGCGGCGCAGCACCGCCTCCGGATCTGCGGGTTCACTGCTCGGCTGGAGTTCGGTCAGGCGCCACTCCTGGTCGAAGCTGGGGACCAGTCGCCGGCCGGTGAAGTCGAAGAACTCCACCGCACCGCGCAGGGGGTCCCCATCGGACTGCTCTTCGAGCAGTCGCCGCAGGTCGGGGTAGGTGTGTGCGAAGGTGTCGTCGTTGGCGATCAGCAGGATGCGCTCATCCATCTCACCGGAGACCAGGCCCATCTCACTCTCCTTTGTGTACATCGAGCCGTTGGGTAAGGCATAAGTCAATACGGTGGGTCGGGACGCCCCCCGGTCGCCCCGACCCCTTCCGGCGGCTAGCCCCCGATATCACTGGGCCGCCAGATTGTCGTACTCATTGCCACGCCCGTGCCGATCCCCCCGCCGGGGCGGTCTGCACCGCCCCGGCAGTCGGCTCTGGCGCCTACCTAGCTGATCTTCAGCAGGGTGGCCTTCGGCTGCGCGGCCGGTGCGGCCGCAGGGGTACCGTCCAGGTTGTACTGCTTGAGGGTGACCTGGACGTTTTCGCTGTTACCGCCGGCGAACATGCCGCCCACGGTGCCGGCGGCCCGAGCGCCGCTGCGGTAGATGAACTCACCGCTGAGGGAGTACGGCACCCGGATGTTCGCGTGGGTGACCGTTACCGTCGCCTCCACGATCGATCGCGCCGGCACCAGCACCGGTTGCCGCCAGGAGACCGAACGGGTACGCGAGGTGGATCCGTTCTGGGTGAAGCTGAAGGACCCCTCGGCCGAGACCGTCACCTTGCCGTCGGCGAAGATCGGGAATCCGGCCCTGAGGGAGGTCGACACCGAGACCCTGACTCCGGCGGTGTCCGACCACCCCTCGGTCTCCGTCACCGACTTCGTACCGCTGATCTCGGTCGACTGTTGCAGGGTGGTGTCGTTGCGGTTGGTCACCTTGTCCAACTGCTGGAGTGAGGTGCCGACCAGCTGCGCCCGGGAGATGTCGTAGTCGATGTTGTACGCCATGAACTCGACGATGTCGTCCATCTGCCGGCAGACCTGCTTGTTGGCTCCCCCGCCGACGCTGATCGCCGTCACACAGACGTTGTGTCCTGCGGCCGAGGCCGGCAGCACCACCTGGAAGCCGTGTGCCGCACCGAACCTCGGGTAGACGGCGGCCACGTCGGGCCGGTTCTGGTTGGCGACCATGGACCGGGCCAGGGTGCCGTCGATGTGGATGTTCACCGTCAACGGCGTGGTCGGCGCGTCGTCGTCCGCCGTCCAGCCCCAGATGTTCACCCCGTCCCGGGTCACCGTCTGCTGTGCTCCGTCGAAGGCGAGCACCGGAATGTGACTCGACGGCGGCGGCGGATCCTCCGGGGGCTCGTACCCGCAGGCCGGCGGTGGCACCGGCACGTCGCAGTACGGTCCCGCGACTGCCGGCTGCGCCATCACCAGGGCGGTCGCCCATCCGGTCACGACGGCGCTCAGGACCGCCACGCTCCTTGCAACTCGCATGGAACCTCGATTCGTCGTCGCCTCGCGAGAGGCGTCTCTCCGCCCTCCGGTTCGGCGGGGCGGCCGTTACGCCTCGAAGTCTGTTTGCGCGGCAGACCCGGTCACCAGGGACGGGCGTCCCTGACGACCGGGAGGTTGTCCCGACTGAACACGCGTGCCCGAAGTCCCGGTCAGGGGGTCAGATCCAGCCCGCCTCGGTGGCGATGCGGATGGCGTCGACCCGGTTGCGGGCGTTCAGCTTGGTCACGATCCTGGTCAGGTAGTTGCGCACCGTGCCGACCGAGACGTGCATGGCGGCGGCGATCTCCGGTGGTTCCGCGCCTCCGGCGGCCAGCCGCAGGGCCTGGATCTCCCTACCTGACAGGGGGATGTCACCGACGTCCCAGGCGGCCAGGGCCAGCCGGGGATCGATGACCCGATGCCCGGCCGCCACCTCCCGCACCGCCTCGGCCAGTCGATCGGAGGGGGAGTTCTTCAGCAGGAAGCCGCCCACCGACATGGACAACGCCCGGCGCAGGGTCCCCGGCCGACCGAGCCCGGTGAGGATCAGGGTGCGGCAGGACGGCAATTTCTCGTGCAGTTCCTCGGCCGCCGACAGGCCGTCGAGCATCGGCAGGTCGACATCGATGATGGCGACATCGGGTCGGTGGGACAGGGCCGCCGGGACAATTTTGTCGCCACTGTCCACTTCGGCGACCACTGACATGTCCGGTTCCAGGTTCAGCAGCAAGGCCAGCGCGCCGCGGACCATCTGCACGTCCTCGGCCAGGAGAATCCTCAACACCGGCGAATCATCCTCTCGACGCGGCCGGGAAGATCGGTAATTCCGCCACGAGTCGAAAGGTGTCGCCCGTCGCCGCAGCGGTGAGATCGCCGCCGGCCGCGCGGAGGCGCTCCGTGAGATTCTCCAGACTCGTTCCCGTCTTCGCACGCGGGGACGCGCCGTCGTTGGTGACCAGCAGCCGCAGCCGGCCGCCCTCGCTGCGTACGGAGATCAGGCAGGTGTGGGCCTCACTGTGCCGGACGATGTTCGTCACCGCCTCCCGCAACACCACGGCCAGCAGGGCATCGATCTCCCGGGCCAGTTCACCCTCAGCTATGTCGATCTCCACCTCGACCCCGGCGGTGTTTAGCACGGTCGCCGCGGATTCGAGTTCGGCCCGCAGGGACATGTGGCGGTATCCGGTGGCCACCGTCCGGATGTTCGAGGCTGCGATCCGGGCGATGCCGAGCATCTCGGCCACCTCCGCGCGGGCCTGCTCAGGGGCGTCCGGGAGCAGCCGGATGGCGGTACGGCCCCGGAAGAGGATCGCCGAGAACAACTCGCCCAGGCGGGTACGCAACTGCTCGGCGACCTCTAGGCGCTCCTGGGTCACCGCCTCCCCGGCCAGCTTGACCCGGGCCTGATCGATCTGCTGCACCAGGCCGGAGAGCGAGCTGACCCCGTACACCACCAGACCGGTCAGCAGGGTCGAGATGGTCAGGTAGGCGACCTGCTCCACAGTCGCGCCGTACGCCACGGAGGTCAGCAGCACGGCGACTCCCACCAGACCGTACGAGACCCACCGCCACACTCCGCCGAAGACCAGCAGCAGGGAACCGGCGAGGAAGCCCCCCATTGATCCCCAGGGCATCTCGATCCACAGCAGCGGCAGGGCGCTCAGCACAGCCTGCGCCACCAGCACGGCGGCCTGCGACCAGCGGGGCCATCGATAGGGGTAACGCAGGGCCTGAAGCACCTGAAGGCCGACCACGGCGGCCAGGCAGAGGCCCAGACCCAGCAGGTGGAGAACGTTGGGATCGCCCGGAAGTACGTTGATCACCATGAGCAACCCGTAGCCGGCGAGCACCAGCACGGTGAACGCGCGGGCCACGCGACGGTGCCAGGGCACGGCAGCCGGTTCCCCCAGGCTCCGGTCGGCGGATGACGCGCCCGGCGGCAGGGGCCCCACCGGCAGGGGGATGGTCGCCTCCAACCGGAACCATCCCTCATCCGTACTGGCCACCAGCCGACCACCGACCACCGCCAGGCGGTCGATCAGGTTGTCCAGCCCGAACCCCCCGTCGGACCGGGAATCGGCCTCCACCCCGTCGTTGCGTACGGACAACCGTGCCTCGTGGTCACGGACCGACACCTCGATGACGCACTCCTCCGCCTTGCTGTGTCGCAGCACGTTGGTGGCGGCCTCACGCAGCACCACGCCCAGCACCGATTCCACCGGCTCGGGCAGCACGGACAGGCCGGGCTCGACCGTCACCCGCATCCCGGCGCAGGTCAGGGCGGTCCGGGCGGCCTCCGCCTCGATCGCCATCGACATCCGCTGGTCGCCGCCGGCGACCACCCGGATGTCCGACAGGGCACGGTCGGCGATCTGTAGCACCTCACCCAGCTCCTGGCGGGCCCGCTCCAGCGTCATCGGCAGCAGGCGGTAGGCCAGCTCACTCTTGAGCATCATCGCGGAGACGTTGAAACCGAGCAGGTCGTGCAGGTCCCGGGCGACCCGCAGACGCTCCCGGGCGACCACCATCGCCACCATCTGGCCGATGGTCGCGTGGACCAGCCCGACCAGTACGACGAGGGAACTGACGGCGTAGATCATCAGACCGGTCAGGGCGGTGAAGTAGACCCCGTACCCGATGTCGATCGCACTCAGGCCCTCGACCCACTGGCCCAGCAGCACGGCCAGGACCACCGCCCCGAACAGCCACCAGCGCCAGCCCCCGGAGACCGCCAACAGCAGGGAGCCGGCGAGGAACCCGGCCAGGGCCCCGGCCAGGGGCCCCACCCACAGGAACGGCAGCAGGGTCACGGCCGCCTGGGCGACGAGGGTGAGCACCCGGGTACGCACCGACCAGGTCAGTGGCTCCAAAGTGGAGTGTGCGATCTGAAAAACCAGGGCCACGCCGCTGCAGGCGACGAAGGCGAAAAAGGCCGCCCCATGCGGACTGTTGTTAAAGGCCGCGAGGAGGACATTGAGGATATAGCCCAACACCACCGCCATGATGACACCGCGTGCCATTCGGGTAGCTGAGCGTTCTTCCGAGTGAAAAGCTCGAGGATCGGCGCCTGGGTCCAGTGAACCGTCGCCTTCCACTCGAGACATCGGGCCCTCCACATCGGTCCCTCATGCCAACTATGGCCGTCCCGATAGGACACCGTCATTCGCCACGCGTGTCAATCAGTCGACCGGAGCAATACGTCGGTCGATGCGGGCCCGAGGGAGGTCCCGGCCTCACTGTCCCGGAAGGGTGCCGTAACTGTTGTGGTAGGTCTTGCCTCGCTTGGGATGGGTGAACTTCAGACCCGACCAGGTGGGGTCGACGCTCAGGCAGGTGCTCTCCACCAGACCATGGTTGTAGCCGATTTCGATGACTTTGGGCAGGGTCAGGTCGGATCCCAGCTTTCGGCCCTTCGGCCAGGACAGCCAGAGCATTCCCCCGGCCCTCAGGTGCGCTTTCAGCCGGGGAAACTGATCATTCATCTCGGCCTGGGTGATGACGAACAGGTGCATGTAGTCGAACTCGCCGTCCAGCCCCTCTCCGACGACCAGGTCCGGCAGGTCGATCGTCTCGTGGACCGCCTCCGGAGCGTTCATGAAAAAGGTTCGCGAACCGGGCTTGACACCCATCTTCTGCGCTACCGTCCTGGGCACGGGTCCTCCTGACATCGGGTTCATCATGTGTGATCAACGTGAGTGGGTGGGTGTCACGACGGGACGCCCGATGGCGAAACTGCCGACTCCGGGCTCGACCCGCCAGTCGAGACCGAGGATGCGGGAGGTCGCCTCGATCTCGGCCGCGTCGATCCGCAGGCCGGACAGGCCCAGAGCGGTGCAGGCCAGAGACATCAATTGGGTCAACGCACCGAAGTTGCGCAGCACCAACGAATAGCCCAGGCCGCTGTACTTCCAGGACACCCGCTCGAACCGGGCGGTCACGGACAGCAGCACCCCGGGCAGGCTGCTGAGGTTGGCCGCCACCCGGCTGGTCTCCAACATCTCGTCGGCCTCGGCCCCGGAGACGGCCAGGGGTTCCAACCGGTGACCGGCGGGATCGTAGTGGTAGACCCCCCGCGGCACCCCGTCGCAGTGGTGCACGGTGGCGTAGATCTCCAGCTCATAGCTGCGGCCGGGCGACGAGTACGGTCGGTCGCTGGCCGCTGCGGCGGAATGCGGGTCGCCCACCGTCGTCGACCGCACCCTGGCGGTGCGGTAGAGCAGGGTCCCCAACTCCCGATCACTGACCGGGTCCACGGCCAGGTACCCGCTGCCGTGCGGGGCCTCGATCGTCTCCACCAGCCCTGGGCCGTCGTCGCCGGTCGGCCGGTACAACTCGATCGCCGGGCCCGGGGCGGGCGGCTTCACCACCGGCGGGAACCTGCCGGTCTCCCCCAACGGGTAGGTGGCCCCGAAGTCGTGGTCGTGCCGGCCTAGGGTGGCCCGGGTGTGGAAGAACAGCTCCGCGGGATCCCAACCGAGCAGGGCCGGGTCGGTGTCACCCCCGGTGGTGGTGCCGTCCAGCGGCTGACCGCTGTTGTCCACCAGCATGCCCGCCATCACCAGGGGAGAGATCAGCGCGCGTACCACCGGATCGTCGAAGTCCGGGACGGCCGGCCGGATCAGGGTGGCCAGGGCGGCCACCGCCTCAGGGCCGTGCAGGATCACCCGGTGCAGGCACAGCGGCGACTCGATGACCAGGGTTCCGCCCTCGGCGCGGATCACCGCGAACCGGGACAGCCGCACCGGCGCCTGGGGCACCGCCGCCGGCTCGGCCAGCCGGGCCGCCGGGGTCAGCGGCTCCACCGAGATCAGGGGCTGCTGGGGATCCAGCCCGTAGGAGTGCACCACCAGGTGCGGATGGTCATCGATGATGGACCGCAGGGCGGTCCAGTCCGACTCCTCGGTGATCACGTTCGACAGCGTCGTCGGGCCCAGGCTCATCCGCTTCAGGGCCTGCACGATCGCGGGCCCCACCGGGGTGAGAACGGACTCTCCGGAGCGGCTGTGCAGCACCACGGCGGCGTTCGCGGGCTGATCCTCCACGAAAACGTCGTCACGGAACGACCACAGTGGCAGCGGCAGCATGGGAGGTCATCCAATCGTCAGACTCCCGGTCACAGGAACATGGGAATCGGATTGAGATCCGGGTACGGTGTCGGCGCGGCGACCCGTCCCAGCCGGACCGGTACGTCGAAGAGCCGCCCGGGGGCGAAACGGGCCCAGAAGTGACGCAGCCCGGGAACGATGACCTTGACCACCGGCAGACCCACATCGGGGCGGGTCTGGTCCAGGACGAGCACCTCCAGACCCTCGGCGGCGGCGCGGGCGACCAGCCCTTCCACATCGTCCCGCAGATCGGTGGACTCGGCGTACCGATAGTCCTCGCGCCGCAGCGTGAGCCCCGGAGCGGGCCGCAGGTAGGGCTGGTTCGCCACGGTCGCCGAGCGCCACCAGCGCACCACGTGCGGATCCTCCGCGCCGTAGGCCCCGGCCGCGTCAACCTCCACCACGGCCGGCAGCAGCTGCCCCAACTCGGTCAGGGCCCGTCGGGCGGCGACGGTCGGATCCGGGTGTGCCCCGAAGCCGAGCATCAGGTCCTCGGCCGGCTTGTCCGTACGACGGGAGACCGCCGCCATCACCGGCACCCCCAGGTCGGCGGTGAGGTCCAGCAGCCAGAGTTCCCGATTGACCCGGGCGTACCGGGCCGGCAGGGCGTTCATCCACTGGTCGGCGAAGGAGGCCAGGTCCACCTCCGGCTGCCGGGTGCGGTTGTACCACCACAGGGCCACCGCGTCCCGCTCGACCAGTTCCAGCAGACCCTGCATGATCGCGTCCTCCCGGCTGGCCCCGGCGGCGTTGCCGTTCGAGGTGGCGCGCAGGGACCGGTGGCCCTGGGGGGAGAAATAGAGCAGGTCGGTCGGCAACATCCGGGCACGGTCCCGGGTCAGCGACCAGACCGGGGTCCAGTCGAGCACATCGGTCTCGTCGAAGATCTCCGGGACGTACTGGAACGCGCCGTTGGCCGCGTTCCACCGCTCCCGGTCACGGAACTGGCGGGGGTCGAACAGCTGCACCTGGTCCGGATGCACCGCCCGGTCGCCCAGGTCCCGCAGGCTGGCGCGGACCACCGGCTCGTCACCGCAGCGGGAGCCGCACCAGCGCTCGACCGCCTCGCACAGGGCGCCGACCCGGGCCTCGATGTCGGTGCTGCCCTTGCCGCCGCTCTGCTGTCGGAGACCGGCTCTGGCGGCGGTCAGGGTGCCGTGGCCGGTCACCGCCCGATTGGCCCCGGACAGATAACTGTGCAGGAAATCCGGGCAGCGCGGGTCGCGGCGGATCGGGTCGGTGATGCCGGTGATCGGATCGGCCAGATGCCGGTACCTCTCCCACACCTGGTCGGCGGTGAGCGCCCGGTGCCCGTTGCCGACGAGTGACGCCTTGGGTCGCGCGACCAGTTGAACCGGCTGGGAGACCTGGGCGGTCATGAACTCCGGGTCGCCGCAGGCCACACACTGGGGGCGGCGGGCGACCGGATGCCGCCGGCTCTGAAGGGTCACCGTGTCGAAGGTGCTGACCGTGTTCCAGCTGTCGGTCCCGGCACCGGCCGAGAACTTGATCGCTTCGAGAACCGCGAGTTGCAGCCCGATCAGACGGGTGACCGCGAGGGAGGCCTCGGGCGCGGTGACCCCCTGGGCCCGGCCGCGCGCCAGGGTCTCACCGGTGCGCCGCATCCGCAGGCGACCGGCCAGGCAGCCCCAGCAGGGGCCCTGACCGTGAAACACCGGGCCCACCCACAGGTCCGCGCCGGTGGTCTTGGCCAGCAGCCAGGGAAGCCCGGCTGCCAGCATCGCGGCGTTGATCGACTCAAGCCGGGGGTCCAGGTAGTCGTCGCAGAGCACCATGGTCAGGGCCGGGCCCATGTCCGGGCCCTCCGGTACGGACAGGCCGGCGGCGCGCAGGGCGACCGCGGCCTCCTCCGCACCGGTGGCGCTCAGCGACAGCACCCGGACGGACCCGGCGGCCAGCCGTTCGGCCGCCTGGTCGGCATCGCCGGTGGTCAGGTCCCAGTAGGCGCCGGCTGCCGGGTCGGTGTCCGGCGCGCTCGACCGGCGCAGGCCGATCAGGTCCGCCTTGGCCAGTGACACCAGTGTCGCGCCCAGCTCCTGCGAGGTCAGCCTCCCGGCCGTCCGCTGCTGGAGTTCGGCCATGCTCAACGAACCGTCGAGCAGGGGCCCCAGGGCGACGGCACGCTCGCCGGAGAGAGCGATCGTGCCGCGGGCCGACACCAGGTATACGGCGGCCTCCTCGGGAACGGTCACCGCCGTCAGATGCCGGCGGAAACCGATCCGAGTCGAGGGGTGGGCGGACACGGCGAGATCCTCAGCCGCAGTAGGTGTACGCCGGGGTGCTGTCCGAGCACCGGTCCAGGTCGTGGATGAAGGTCTCGGTGTCGGTGATCTCGGCGACCGTGGTTCCGGTGCCGGAGGCGATCACGTCATAGAGCGCACTGTCGGTCGAGGTCTGCGGGGTCTCCCAGGTGGCCATCTCCGGACTCCTCTGCTGTGATCCACTGCGTACGACTTATGGGATCAATTATCGACAGCGGCCCACCCGGTCGATAGTTTTCTCCTCACCGGCTGGGTGTGAGAATTTCACACCCAGCTCATGAACTGAGGTGTATGAATACGGCCGGACGCAAACCTACGATTGTGGGAATTGATGCCGCACCTCGCATCACAGTCGACAAGCATGTTTGCGAGGAATCATGCACCACGACCTGCAAATCAACAGGCTCCGTGCGCTGGTGACCGTGGTGGATCTCGGAGGCTTCCGGCGGGCAGCTGAGGCGCTGCACGTCACCCAGCCCGCCATCAGCCAACAGATCCGTCAGCTGAGCTCGCTCATCAAGGAGCCGGTATTCCTCTCCACCGGCCGCGATCTGCGGCTCAGCACCTCCGGAGAGGAACTGCTCGGGTACGCCCGCCGGCTGGTCGCGGTCAACGACGAGGTGGTCGAGCGGTTCATGCCGCCGACCGGCGACACCCGACTCTCCATCGGCGTCGACGACCAACTGGCCGAGGCCCTGCCGGAGATCCTCGCCTCGCTGTCGTACCGGATGCCGCACACCAGAATCAGCGTACGAACCGGTCTCAGTGAGACCCTGGAAGGGCAGGTCGTCAGCGGGCAGCTGGACCTGGCCCTGTTGCTCCAGCCCTGTCCCCCGCGCGCCCCGGTGACCCACGAACTCGGCCATCTGAAGATGGACTGGTTCGGCAGGCCGGTGTACGGCGAGGGCGCCGCGCTGCCGGTCACCCTGTTCACCGAGCCGAGCACCCTGCGCAGCCGGGTGGTCGACCTGTTCAACGCCGCGGCGGTGCCCTGGCGGGTGGGGTACGAGGGCTCCGAGCTGGTCGGCCTGCGTGCCGCCACCAAAGCCGGCCTCGGCATCACCTGCCTGATCGACAACGGTGACCGGTTGTGGGGGCTGCCGCGTACCGGCCCCGACGACCTGCCCGCGCCGCCCGGACCGATTCCGGTCACCATGGCGGTCTCCGCCAACGCCGGAACCCCTCCCTTCGTCCGTACCGCCCGGCGGGTCCTCCAGAACGCCCTGGCCGGATATCCCTTCGCCGAGTAGCACCGCGACCAGGCCCGACCGGATTCGGTCGGGCCTGCGGCGTGCCCGGCCGTCTGTTCCAGTGGGCTGCGGCCCAGTGGACCGCCGGCACAGACCGGCCGCCGCAGACCCTGAGACCCGGGGTCACCTACGCCATCGCGCGGTGACCCCGGGCCGGGTACCCAGGGTTCAGCGGACCGCCTGCGGGGTCCGGGCGGTCAGCCAGTTCCGTACCGCGATCTTCAGAACCTGCCGCGCGGTACGCAACTGCGCGGCCGGAAGATGCTCGTGGGGGGTGTGATCCAGGGTGGCGTCGCCCGGTCCGTAGGCGACCATCGGAATGCCCTGCCAGGTGGTGGCGAGGGTGTTCATGTCGCTACTGCCCTTCTTGGCCAGGAATCGCGGCACCAGATCCTGCTCCCGGAAGGCTCGGGAGAACGCCTTCACCAGCGGGGTGCTGCGTGGGGTGAGGACCCCGGGGGTGGCCCGCAGGATCTGCGGTTGGGCATCCGGCGCGGTCTCCCGGATCAGGGCGACCAGATCCTGCACCGAGGCCGTGGGCGGCACCCGGATGTCTAACAGGGCCTCACCCTGCTGACGGTCCCCGGCGTTGCCCGCCCGCACCCCCAGCACGGCCAGCATGGCCTCCGGGGCCACCTCGGCGAGCCGATCCCGGATCGCCGCCAGGTGCTCGTGGAGTCGGTCGGCCGCGGTGCTGACCCCCCGCCCGGCGGTGTGGCCGACCGGGTGGCTGACGGTGAGCCGGGCCTTGAGCAACCCGTAGTAGCCGACCGTCAGCGCAGCCGCCCCGCTCGGCTCGCCGACGATGACGGCATCGGCCGGGTAATGGTCGCGCACATGGAAGGCCCCCTTCGCGGTGATCTCCTCCTCGACGGCACCCACCACCCGGATCTCACAGTCCGGCGGCACCGCCGTCTCGGCCAGGACCTCCAGGAAGGCCGTCAGGCAGCCCTTGGCGTCGACACTGCCCCGGCCGTACAGGGTCTCGCCCTCCCAGCGGGCCGGCCAGCGGTACGGCACGGTGTCCAGGTGGGCGAGCATCAGCAACCGGTGCCGACCCCCCTCCCCCCGGGTGACCACCAGGTTGCCCAGGTCGTCGATGCGGGCGTACAGCCCTCGGGTGGTGCACCAGTCGACCAGGTACTCGGCCAGTTCCCGCTCGTCGCCGGAGACCGAGGAGATCTCCGTGGCGCGGGCCAGCAGCTCCAGGTCGGGGGCCGGGGCCGGGGCGCGCCAGAACCGGGTGCCGGTGGCCGGACTCAGGGTGTGCGGGCCGGTGATGGCCACGTCAGCCGGGCCGGCCAGGGCGATCTCCGCGGCCCGGACCTTCTGCCGCATCCGGCCCTTGGCGTACCTGCCGGTCTCGCCGGCGACCGCGTCGGTGATCCGGTCCGTCGGGTCCGTCGGGTCCCGGAGCAGGCCCGGGGTGCCGGTCACCAGCCGCAGATGGTCGGCGGCCAGGGCGTTGGCCAGCTCGGCGGCGAGCACATCGGCGTCCACATTCAGCGGTGCGTGGCCCGGATCGGCCACCGGGGCGCAGACACAGACCATGTCGAAGGCGTCCAGCAGGGTTTGCAGCCGGTCGGTGGCCACCTCGGCGACCCGGCCGGCCCGATGGTCGCGGACCACCCGGGTACGCCCCTCGGCGGTGACCTTGACCGGCGGGTTGGGCCGCCCGGTCACCAGCGCCCCGTCGGCGGCCACCGCGGTGAAGGCGGTCAGCCCACGGGCGGCGGCGGCCTCGGCGATCCGGCGCAGGGTCACCGAGCGGTACGCCTGCACGATGTACGGCAGTTCCTCCGGCGGGCAGTACCGCACCTCGTCCCCGTTGGCCAGGGTCAGGGTGCGGATCGGTCGACCGATCTCGGCGTAGTGCTGACGGATGCCCTCGGCCCCGCCCACCACCACGAGCAGTCGGGCCCCCCGGGCCCGCAGGTCGGCCAACTCGTCGAAGACCCGTTCGTGGGCCAGGGTCGCGCTACCGAGTTTGATCACGTAGAGGGGGTCCTGGCGGCTGTTGGCGGCGAATCCCAGTGCTGACATGCCCTTCTCCTTCAGAGTCCACGGGTGTTGCCGCCGTCAGCCACCACGACGGAGCCGGTGATGTACGCGGCCTGTTCGCCGGCCAGGAAGCTGACCAGCGCGCCGAAGTCCGCGACATCGCCGACCCGACCGAGCGGGATCCGCTCGGCGACCTTGGCGATCTCGACCTCGACATCGACGCCGAACTGTTGATCGAGGATGGGGGTGCGGTGGAAGCCGGGTGCGATCACGTTGACGGTCACCCCGGCCGACCCCAGCGCCTCCACCAGGCCCTTCATGTAGCCGAGCAGCCCCAGGCGGGCGACCGAGGACAGGCCGCTCTCCGGGTGCGGTTGCCGCACCGACTCCGAGGTGATCATCAGCAGTCGCCCCCAGCCGTTGCGCCGCACGTGTGGCAGGGCGGCCAGGGTGACGCTGATGTGCGGAAGCAGATTGCCCTCCACGGCCTCCCGGAAGTCCGGGACCCGGAAGCTGTCCACCGGCCCGAACTGCACCCCGCCGGTGTTCGTCACCACGATGTCCAGCCGTCCGTACGCCTCGGCGGTGCGTTCGACCCAACCGGCGGCGGCGGTCTCGTCGGTGAGGTCCACCGGCATGCTGAACACCTGGCCGGGGCCGCAGGCGGCCACCTCCGCGTGTGCTCGGGCCAGTCTGGCCGGGTCCCGGCCGCAGATGGAGACGTGTGCCCCTTCTCCGGCCAGGGCCCGGGCCACGGCCAGGCCGAGCCCGCTGCTGGCTGCCGCCACCATCGCCACCCGTCCCTGGAGTCCCAGATCCATGAGCGTCATCCCTCGGTTCGAGGCACCAGTGGGTAGCCGTAGCGGGCGAGCAGCGGCAGGGCGGGCGCGGTGGCCACCGCGATCTGGGCCGGGGTCATCCCGGTCCGCCAGCGGTCGTCCCCCCGGATCACGGTGGCGCCGCTGACCAGCCGGTCCGGGTTACCGGTGACGGTGTGGTTGGGGTGCAGCACCACCCGACCGGCCGCATCCACCGGGGAGGGACCCGCCAATCCGGCGAAGCGCATCACCTCGTCGATGGTCTCCTGGGGCCGGACGCAGAGGTCCTCGTGCCGCACCCGCAGGTACCGCTCCCCGGCCTGCCGTCCGACCAGTTCGGAGGCCAGGTTGAAG
This sequence comes from Micromonospora sp. NPDC047134, assembly GCF_040643455.1. Classification (NCBI taxonomy): domain Bacteria; kingdom Bacillati; phylum Actinomycetota; class Actinomycetes; order Micromonosporales; family Micromonosporaceae; genus Micromonospora; species Micromonospora sp. NPDC047134. Next base: position 36,594 of record NZ_JBEYUI010000014.1, on the reverse strand, counting down.
GCGGTCCAGAACCCGCTGCTGCGGGCCGGGCTCATCGGGTCGATGTACTCCTTGGCCTTCAGGAAGGAGAAGGCGGTGGGTCGGGGGTCGCGCACGATGTGCAGCACCCGGACATCGAGATCGGAGCGGCCCAGCAGGGTGGCCGCCTCGGCGGGGTACTTCGACCCGTCGATGATCAGCCGTTCACCGCCCCGGTCGGCCAGCAGCCGGTAGATGTCCGCGGTCTGCCCGACCACCTCGTCGACCTCCGGGTTGCGGACCCCCCGGCGTACCTCCCGCAGGCGGGCCGGGGTGTGCCGGGTCCGCAGCAGGGACCCCTGAAGCCGGAGGGTACGGCGGGCGGAGTCGACCCGGACGGTGGTCTGGTGGCCGCCGCCCAGGGCACTGGCCCACAGGTCGCAGTCGGTCAGGGTGCGCCCGCAGCCGCAACTGGAGTTGGTGCCGTCGGTCAGCACCCCGTTGCGCCACAGGTAGTGCAGTTCGCCGACGTGCAGCACCCCGGGCAGCTCGTTGAGCACGTTGCCGAGCATGGTGCTGCCGCTGCGCAGCCAACCGGTCAGGTAGAGCACCCGTGGTTCAGCCATCGCCCAGCTCCATGATCATCAGGTGCTGCGGCAGGCGGACCGCCAGGCCGACCCGGGTGGTGGCCACGATCAGGTCGCCCCCCTCCGGGCCCGCGCCGGGGCGTACCGCCAGGGAGCTGACCCCGGGCAGCAGCAGGGTGGTCGCGGCGCTGAAGTCGCCGAGCAGCAGGCGGGTGGGGGGAATCATCCGGGTCCGGGAGACCGTGATCCCGGCGGCGTTGAGCCGGCCCAGGGCGCCGTGGCGGACCAGCTGCCAGTAGACGTCCGGGTGCGCCACGATGCCGTCGCAGGAGCCACCGGTGTTCTCCACGTCCGCGGCGGCCGCGGTCACCGCGGTCACCAGGTCGGGCTCGGCGGTACGGCGGCGGGTTCCGGGCTGCCGGAGCAGGCCCTGGATCACCCCGTCCTCCGTGCCGTTGAGCAGGGCGTCGTTCTCCCGGGCGGAGAGCCGGACCAGCACCCGCAGGTCCACGAAGGTGGCCAGCAGTTCGGGCTCGTCGAGCAGGCCGGCCGGCAGCGGCACGGTGACACTGAGGTCGGTCAGCCCGGCCCGGGTCAACCGGGGCGCGAAGGCCGCCTCCGGGGTGGTCGCGTAGGTGGACCCGGACTCCAGCCGACCGGCCGGCGGCTCGTACACGAACGGGGTCGGCTCGTCCGGCACGTTCGCGGTCTTCATCAGGTGCCGGACGGTGTACCGGGGGCGGGACGCGAACAGGGGGAACGCCGCCGGCAGGTGCAGGCTGTACCGCACCGTGATCTCGTCCCCGGGGGTGTCGCGGACCGCGGCCGCGAACACCTCTCCCGGGCTCCGGTCGGACTGACCCAAGCTGTCCAGGGTCGGGGCAAACGCAGTTCCGCGCATTTTCCCTCCATGTGTACTGGGCGTTTTGGCGAGCCTAATCACGCATGCAGATGCATCGGACCCGAACACGAGAAGCGCTCCTTATTGGCGAGGCCGATAAGCGTTCAGCGGATCGGTGAAACAGTGTCCTTATTGGAGGTCGATGTGAGTGGCGCTTAGATTGTTAACAGGAAATCAATCACATCGATCAAGGGAGGCGAGATGCAAAACGTCATAAGCGGCGCCGAGTGCCCCGAGTGCATGGCGGAGATCTACGTGGGCGACGACGCCCTGGTAAGCGAGATCATCGAGTGCACGGACTGCCGTTCCGACCTGGAGATCACCTCTGTCCGGCCACCGGTCCTGAGCACCGCACCGGAGGTCGAAGAGGACTGGGGCGAGTAGAGCGGAGACGCGGTCATGGACACCTCTCCCCCCGATCTCGTCGTACTCGCCTCGCGGGTGCGGTACGAGGAAAAAAGGATCATGGCCGCGCTGGATCGGCGCGGCAGCCGGTTCACCCACCTGGATTCCCGGTCGTTGTCCGTGACCGCGGCCACCGACCGGTACGCCGGCCGGGTAGTGCTCAACCGCGAGGTCGGGCACTACCGGGCCTGGTACGCGGCCGAAGCCCTGGAGGCGGCCGGTGCCCGGGTGGTGAACACGGCTGCTGCCACCCACCTGAGCGGTGACAAGTGGCTGACCTCGGCGGCACTGCTGCGGCACGGGTTGCCGACCCCCCGGACGGCCCTGGCGATGACCCCGGAGGCGGGTCTGAAGGCGTTGGCCGAGGTCGGCTACCCCGCAGTGATCAAACCCCTGGTCGGTTCCTGGGGCCGGCTGGTCACCCGGGTCACCGACGAGGCGATGGCCGGTGCCGTGCTGGAGCATGTGGCGGCCCTGCCGTCGCCGCAGTCCCACATCGTCTACGTACAGGAACTGGTGCCCAAGGCGGACCGGGACATCCGGGTCGCCGTGGTCGGCGGACGCGCTCTGGGCGCCACCTGGCGCCGAGGCGAGGACTGGCGCACCAACGTGGCCCGGGGGGCGGTCAGCGAACCCTGCCACCTCGGGCCGGAGCTGGCGCGGCTGGCGGTCGCGGCAGCCGCCGCGGTGGGCGCCGACATCGCCGGGGTGGACCTCATCGAGGACGGCGACGGCCGCCTGACGGTGCTCGAGGTCAACGACCGGGTCGAGTTTCGCGGGTTCGAGTCCGCGCACGGCGACATCGATGTCGCCGGGGCCATCGCGGACCTGCTCATCACGAAGGCGGAGGCATGAAAAGGGTAGCGGTGATCGGAGCGGCCGGTTACATCGGCGGGGAACTGTTGCGCCTGCTGAGCGCCCATCCCGGGATCGAACTGGCGGCGGCCACCTCCCGGCGGCTCGGCGGCCGGCTGGTCGACGGGGTGCATCCCAACCTGCGCGGGCGCACCAAGCTCTCGTTCGTCGGCGAGGACCAACTCGACCGGTACGACGTGTTGTTCCTGGCCACCCCGCACCGGGAGACCATGCAGCGGATGCCGGAGTTCCTGGACCGGGCCGAGGTGGTGATCGACCTGTCCGGTGACTTCCGGCTGGGCTGCACCGACACCTACGCCGACTACTACGGGGTGGCGCACACCGCCCCCGACCTGCTGGACACCTTCGTACCCGGCATCCCGGAGTACCACCGGGGACGGCTGCGTACCGCGGACCGGATCAGCGTGCCGGGCTGCATGGCCAACGCCGGCATCCTGGCCCTGGCCCCACTGGCCCGGGCCGGGTTGATCGAGGGAGAGGTGGCGATCGACGCCCGCACCGGGTCGAGCGGGGCCGGCAACACCGCCGGACCGGCGAACCTGCACGCCGAACGCAGCGGCGCCCTGCGGGTCTTCGCGCCCACCCGGCACCGCCACGAGGCGGAGATCTCCCAGGTCACCGGCCTGCCGGTCCGGATGACGGCCACCGGGGTGGAGGCCGTCCGGGGGGTGCAGCTGCTGGCTCGGGTGAAGGTGACCAAGGAGGTGGACGAGCGGAAGATCCGCGCGGCCTACCGCACGGTCTACCGGGACGAACCCTTCGTCCGGGTGGTGGCACATCGGCGCGGCCTGCACCGGTTCCCGGACGCCAAGATCCTCTCCGGGTCGAACTTCTGCGACGTCGGCTTCGCGATCGACCCCGGCGCACCCCAGGTGACCGTGATCAGTGCCCTGGACAACCTGGTCAAGGGCGGTGCCGGCAACGCCGTGCAGTGCATGAACATCCGCCTGGGCCTGCCGGAGCGGCAGGGCCTGGAGTTCACCGGCCTGCACCCCAACTGAGCAGCCCCACCCACATATCGGACGGAAGGACGGGCATGAGCATCGCTGTCGCATCGCCACCCAGCACCGATCTGACGCAGAGAACGACCCGGATCCGGGAGAGCATCGTCACCATGTGTGCCTGCCCGGACGGTGGGCACCTGGGCGGTTCGATGTCCCTGGTCGAGATCCTGGCCACCCTCTACCTGCGGGTCATGCGCGTGGACCCGGCCGACCCCCAGGCCCCGGATCGGGACATCCTGCTGCTCAGCAAGGGACACGGCGGCATCGGGCTGTACGCCACCCTGGCCGAGGCCGGCTACTTCCCGGCCGAGCGCCTGGCCGAGTACTCCGTGCCCGGCGGACACTTCATGGCCCATCCGCACCCGGGGGTGCCGGGGGTGGAGGCCCCCTCCGGCTCCCTGGGCCACGGGTTGGCCCTGGGCATCGGGTACGCCCTGGCCGCCCGGCTGGACGGCAGCGCCCGTCGCTGCTTCGTGGTGATGGGGGACGGTGAGACCCAGGAGGGGTCGGTCTGGGAGGCCGCCGGGGTGGCCTCCCATCATGGCCTGGACAACCTCACCGCGATCATCGACCGCAACCAGTTGCAGATCACCGGCGGCACCGAGCAGGTCAGCCGGCTGGGGCCGATGGCGCAGCGCTGGCGGGCCTTCGGGTGGACCGTCCACGAGGTGGACGGGCACGACGTCGAGGCGCTGACGGCCGCCCTGGAGGCCCCCGCCGAGCAGGGTCGCCCCACCCTGGTCATCGCGCACACCGTGAAGGGCAAGGGCCTGCCCTACCTCGAGGGGGACCTGCGCAGTCACTACGTGGCCCTCAAGGAACGGCAGTACCACAAGGCGATGGCCGTGCTGCGCCGGAGCCGGTCGTGACCGCCCCCGCCGTCGCCCCGCCCGCCTCCCGGGAGACCTACCGGGACACCCTGGTCGAGCTGATGGCCCTGGATGATCGGGTGGTCTGCCTGGACAGCGACACCGGCCTGTTCAAGGGGGTGGACTTCGGCCCGACCGCCAACCGGTACCTGAACGTGGGCATCGCCGAACACACCCTGATGGGCGCCGCGGCCGGACTGGCCCGGGCCGGGCGGATGCCGTGGGTGAACACCATGGCGGCCTTCGCCTCGGCCCGGGCCCTGGACGCGGTCAAGGTGGACATCGCCCTGACCAACGCCCCGGTACGCATCGCGGCCACCCACTGCGGGGTGTCCGCCGGGCACCTCGGCCCCACCCACCACGCCCTTGAGGACCTGGCGGTGATGCGGGCCCTGCCGAACATGACCGTGGTGGTGCCGGCCGACGCCACCCAGACCCGGGAGCTGGTCCGGCAGGCGGCCGGGGTGCCGGGGCCGGTCTACCTGCGGCTGGGGCGCAACGCGACCCCGGCCCTGCCCGCCGGGCCTCCGCCCCGACTCGGCACGGTCCAGCAGGTCCGGGCCGGCACGGATGTGACCATCGCGGCCTGTGGGCCGTACCCGCTGCTGGCCGCCCTGGAGGCCGCCGACCTGCTGCACCGGGACGGCATCCGGGCCGCGGTGTTGAACGTGCACACCCTCAAGCCCCTGGACGTCCCGACCATCCTGGCCGCGGCGAGCATCACCGGCCTGGTGGTGACCGTGGAGGAACACTGGGCGGCCGGTGGTCTGGGCAGCGCGGTCACCGAGGCCCTGGCCGAGACCCTGCCGGTGCCCGTGCACCGGATCGCCATGCCGGACTCCTTCATCGACGTCTCCGGGGGCCAGCGTTTCCTGCTCGATTACGCCGGGGTCACCTCCGCCGCCGTCGCCGCCAAGGTCCGCGCGGCCCTGCGCCGGCCGGTTCACCCCATCGGAGGTACGCGATGATGCCGCCCGGCCAGACCCTGCCGCAGCTGCTGCACCACTGGGCGGCCCACCGGCCGGACCGGACCGCCCTGATCTGCTACCGGGGCGACACCGCCGAGGCCCTCACCTACGCCGACCTGGCCGACCGGGTCGACCGGCTGGCCACCAACCTGGTCCGCCTGGGGGTACGCCGGGGCGAGGTGGTCACCCTGCAACTGCCGAACTCCTGGCAACTGGTGGCGATGATCCTGGCCTGTGCCCGGATCGGGGCGGTGGCCGGACCGGTGGTGCCGATCATGCGCCAGCGCGAGGTCGAGTTCATGACCCGGTTGACCCAGAGCCCGGTGTACGTGGCCGCGGCCGAGTTCCGCGGATTCTCGTACGCGGACATGAGCGCCGCCGTGGCGGCGGCCGTGCCCACCCTCCGTCACCGGGTGCTGCTGCACGACGGGCACCACTGCGCCGCCGGCGAGGCGGGGACCCTGGACTTCGACATCGACCTGCTCCGCCCGGCGCCCCCGATCGACCTGGCCGCCCTGGCGCCGGACCCGGACGACCCGGCCCAGGTCATCTTCACCTCCGGCACCACCGGTGAGCCCAAGGGCGTGGTGCACAGCCATCGCACCATGGACGCGATGAACCGGGCCCAGGCCCAGGTGCTGCACCTGACCGGCGACGAGGTCACCGCGATGGGGTCACCCACCACCCACCAGGCCGGCTACACCTGGAACCTGGTGATGCCGCTGCTGCTGGGGGGAACGGCCGTGCAGGTGGACGCCTGGAACCCGGCCGCAATGCTGCGGATCATGCAGGAGCACGGGGTCACCTTCTTCATGGGGGCGCCGACCTTCCTGTCCGATCTGATCGAGGAACAGCGGGCCCGCCCGCGCGACCTCTCCGCGCTGCGCACCTTCGCCACCGGCAGCGCCCCGATCGCCCCGAAGCTGGTCGAGGACGCCCGGGAGGTGCTGGGCTGCCGCCTGTACGCCCTGTGGGGCATGTCGGAGAACGGCTGCGTGACGATCACCCGGCCGGAGGAACCCCCACTGCGGGCAGCGGAGAGTGACGGCACCCCGGTGCCCGGGATGCAGGTGCGGATCGTCGACCGGGAGACCGGCCGGCCGGTCCCGTCGGGCACCTCCGGGTTGCTCCAGGTGCGGGGCGCCAGCCAGTGCCTGGGCTACTTCCGTCGATCGGAGACCTATGCCGCCTCGGTCACCCCGGACGGCTGGTTCGACACCGGGGACCTGGCGCGTGACGACGGATACGGCGGCATCCGGATCACCGGTCGGGTCAAGGACATCATCATGCGCGGGGCGGAGAACATCCCCGTGGTGGAGGTGGAGGCGGCCCTGCTGCGCCACGAGGCGATCCGCGATGTGGCCGTGGTCGGCTATCCGGACGACCGCCTGGGCGAGCGGGCCTGCGCGGTGCTGGTCACCGGCGGTCCGCCGGTGACCCTGGACGAGGTCCGGACCCATCTGGCCGGCCTGGGGATGGCCAAGCAGTTCTGGCCCGAACGGGTCGAGCTGCTGCCGGCCCTTCCCCGCACCCCGTCCGGCAAGATCCAGAAGTTCGTGCTGCGCGAACGCGTCAGGGGGTAACGATGGATTTCCACCTCTCTACCGATCAGGACCTTTTCGCCAAGGAGATCCGCGCGTTCGCCAGCGAGCGGGTCGCACCCTTCCGGGTGCAGAGCGACCGGGCCGGGCGGTACCGCGAGGGCCTGCTCACCGAGATCGCCGCCACCGGCCTGTTCGGACTGCGCATACCCACCGGTTACGGCGGTCGTGGCCTGGATACGGCCTATGTCGGCCTGGCCCTGGAGGAACTGGCCGCCGCCGACCTGTCGGTGTGCTTCCCGGTGCTGAACGCCGCCCTGGTCGGCGGGGTGCTGGCCGCCAACGCCACCGAGGAACAGTTGGCCCGCTGGTTGCCGCCGATCGCCCGGGGCGAGTCCGTGGTGGCCCTGGCCCTGACCGAGCCGGAGCACGGCACGGACGCCGCCAACATCGGGATGCGGGCCCGCCCGGAGGGCGAGGGCTGGGTGGTCAGCGGCGAGAAGACCTCGATCATGGCAGCGGTGTACGCCACCCACGCCCTGCTGTTCGTCCGCACCGGGGGTGCGGGGCCGCGCGGGATCAGCGCCTTCTATCTGTCCCTGGACACCCCGGGGGTACGGGTCGAGGGGCAGTCCGATCTGGGCTGCCGCTCCGGAGGGCGGGGGCGCATCCTGCTGGAGGAGGTCCGGCTCTCCCCCGCCGACCTGGTCGGCGCCGAAGGGATGGGGTTCGTCCAGGTGATGCGCGGGTTCGGGGTGTCCCGGGCGTACATCGCCCTGATGGCCATCGCGGTCGGTCGGGCCGCCCTGGACGCCGCCTTCGCCCATGCCGGGGGACGGGAGGCCTTCGGGCAGCCCCTGAGCCGCTTCCAGGCGGTGACCTTCCCGCTGGTGGAACACCTGACGATGATGCACGCCGCGCGGCTGGTCGCCTTCGAGGCGCTGACTGCGGCGGACACCGGTGGTGACCCTCGGCTGCCGGCCAACATGGCCAAGTGGTGGGCCCCCAAGGCCGCCATGGAGGCGGTGCACCAGTCCCTGCTGACCTTGGGGCACCTGGGCTGGTCGGAGGACGGGCCGATGGCCCAGCGCCTGCGCGATGTCGTGGGTCTGCAACTGGCCGACGGAACCGCCGCCGCCACGAAGCTCGTCGTGGCCCGGCACCTGCTCGGCCGGGAACGCGCACCGTGACCCGAGAAGGGAACTTCGACGGATAGGAAGGACAGGGGTGGGACATGACCAGGGCGGAAGCGATCGTGGAGGAACGGCGCCGCTACCTGAAGGCGATCCTGGAGTCACGCCGGGGATCGGCGCGCCGGCACCTGAAGGTGCTGCGCCGACTGCGGGGCAACGGTTACTGCGTCTGGGAACGACACGCGGACCGGACCTGGTCGGGGTGACCGGTCAGCTGACCCCCGGCCTCGGGGTCGCCGCCGCGGCGGTGGCCTCCGGGGCCGGTTCCCGCTCGGCCTGACGCCGCCCCTGTCGGTAGACCCGCATCTTGGCCCGGACCCCGCAGATGTCCATCGAACACCACCGACTGCTGCGATTGCGGGACCGGTCGTAGAAGACCCATTCGCAGCGGTGCTCGTGACATGCCTTGAGTCGTGGCCAGGTGCCCTCGACCACGGACCGGGTAACCGCGGCCAGCACGGTGGCCAGCACTCCCCGTACCCCGTCCTGGGTGGGTAGCAGTGCCGGGTCACCGTCGTCCTGAGCGAAGCCGACCACCAGTGGGCACCCGGCCGAGATGTGGGCCACCGTGCGGCGGGCCGTCGTCGCCGGCGGCCCGCCGTTGTGTTCCCGGGCCAGGGCCCGCAGGGCCTCCCGCAGGGCGATCGCGTCCCGCCGGTCGAGCTCGTCCGGTTGCACCTCGGGCCAGCCGTTGCGGGCCAGCCAGCGGGCGAACCCCGCCAGATCGGCGAACTCGTCCGGCCCGAATTCGACATTGACGCTGTTGATGAAGGCCTGCACCAATGCCAGTCCGTCCGGTGCGGCCGTCCTACCTCCGGGCTGTCCTCTCATTCCGCGAACTCTACCGGCTATTCAAATACATCGGTAGCGCTCAAGTCGAGTAGTTGCGCTAATAGCGGCTCCCTTGTCCGCCTCATGTTACCGCCATAGCGTTTTGCTGGTAACCGACCGGCGACGGAGGGACGCATCGTGACGACACTGCTGATCCGAGGCGGCAGCCTCTACCCGGCCGATGACGAGCATCGGGTGCTGCCCGACGGCGCGGTCCTGGTCACCGGCGACCGGATCGCCGCCGTCGGTCCGACCGAGGAGGTGGAGGCGACGCTGCTACCGCAGCAGCGCGCGGAACTCAGGGTGCTGGACGCCCGGGGCATGATGATCCTGCCCGGCTTCGTGAACCCGCACTGGCACGAGATGTTCGCGATGCGCTTCCCGTTCAAGGGGGCGCTGCGCTCCCCCAGCGACCGGGAGGACCGGCCGGTCTTCATGGCCCTGGGCGGCGATGTCCGGGCGATCTCCGGGGCCTTCGACGACTTCACCGACCTGATCACGGATCTCACCCCGGACGAGGCGACCGCGATCGCGCGGTACTCGATGTGGACCCAGCTGCGGTCCGGGGTCACCACCCTGGGCGACGTCGGATCCTTCAACCACCCGACCGCCCTGGCCGCCGCCGCCCGGAGCCTGGGCATGCGCTGCTCGATCAGCACCTGGGCCAGTGACGCCCGGTGCGCGCCCGGGGAGACCCGCTTCCGTCGCACCCGGGACGCCGACCTGGTGCTGGCCGGCATCGAGGAGGTGGTCCGGGACCTGGCCGGGGACACCACCGGCCTGCTCCGGGCCCGTCCCACCGCGGTCTACAGCCTGAACATGACCGACGAGCTGGGGGCCGGCTTCGCCGAACTCGTCCGGCGTCACGACCTGCCCTTCGCCACCCATGTCGGCGCGCTGCGCAACGAGGTGGAGGTGTCCCGGACCTACTTCGGCGCCACCCCGGTCCGCCGCTTCGCCGACCTGGGGCTGCTCTCGGACCGGTTCATGGCGGTGCACTGCGCCTTCGCCGACGAGGACGAACGCAAGATGCTGGTGGCCGCAAACGCGCACATCAGCTACTCACCGGCCAAGTACGGCCCGGCCGGCGAGGCCACGGTGACCGAGACCCGGGCCATGCCGCACTTCCGTCGGGCCGGACTGGACGTGTCCCTGTCCACCGACGGCGCACCCCTGCCGGTGGGCGGCATGGCGGAGAACATGCGGGCCGTCTGGCAGCAACTCAACGAGATGTCCGCGGACCCGACCGAGGTCCGGCCCACCGACGCCCTGGCGATGGCCACCCGGATCCCGGCCCGAGGGCTGGACTGGGCCGGCATCGGCAGCCTGGAGCCCGGCCACCAGGCCGACATCCAGCTGATCCGTACCCAGGACTGGCGGTACCTGCTCAATCCCCGCCCGTTGGAGGGCTTCCTGGCTCTGGGCGGCTCCCAGGACGTGGACACCGTGCTGGTCGCCGGGCAGGTCCGGGTGCGTGGCGGGCGGCCGGTCGACCTCGACGAGAGCGACCTGCAGGCGCAGTACCTGGACGCTCTCGCCTCCTTCTCGATACGTCGCCTGGGGGTCGATCCCGGGGTCGTGGCGCAGTGGATCCGCCGAGCCACCAACACGGAAGGCGATTGACATGACGAGCGGAACAGCAGTGGTGACCGGGGCCGCGGGAGGCATCGGCGCGGCCGTCGTCCGGGCCCTGGCCGCGGCCGGGGTCGCGGTCGCGGCGCTGGATCGCAACCCGGTGGCCCTGAAGGAACTGGCCGACGAGGTCGAGGGGGTGCGCGCCTATCCGGTCGACGTCTCCGTCAGCGCCGAGGTCGACGAGGTGATCGACCAGGTCGAGCGGGAGCTGGGTGGGATCGGTTACCTGGTCAACGCGGCCGGGATCCTGCGTACCGCAGCGGCCACCGAGCTCACCGACGAGGACTGGAACAACACCTTCGCGGTCAACACGACCGGGGTGTTCCATGTCAGCCGGGCGGTCGCCCGGGCGATGGTGCCCCGCCGCTTCGGGGTGATCGTCACGGTCGCCTCCAACGCCACCGCGGTGCCGCGCTGGCACATGGGTGCCTACGCGGCCTCCAAGGCGGCGGCCACCAGCTTCACCAAGGTGCTCGGGCTGGAGGTGGCCGGGCACGGCATCCGGTGCAACGTGGTCGCGCCCGGCTCCACGGACACCCCGATGCTGACCTCCCTCTGGGCCGACGATGACGCCCGGCGGATCTCCATCGAGGGCACCGCGGACACCTTCCGGGTGGGCATTCCGCTGGGCCGGCTGGCCAGTCCCGCGGACATCGCCGCGGCGGTGCTGTTCCTGCTGTCGGACCGGGCGTCCCACATCACCCTGCACGAACTGGTCGTCGACGGCGGTGCGTCGCTCGGCGCCTGACCCTGCCCCACGAAACCCTGGAGACCACGGAGGCCCCCATGTCGATCCCCGCGATCGCGCCGTACCCGATGCCGGCCGAACACGAACTGCCGGTCAACACCGTACGGTGGATCATCGATCCCGCCCGGGCGGTGCTGCTGATCCACGACATGCAGCGCTACTTCCTGCAACCCTTCTCGGCCACCCAGTCACCGGTCAGCGAGCTGGTGCCCAACGTCCAGGCGCTGCGGGAGGCCTTCACCGCGGCCGGCGCACCGGTCACCTACACCGCTCAGCCGGGTGGGATGGACGACCGGCAGCGTGGCCTGCTGAAGGACTTCTGGGGCAGCGGGATGAGCGCCGACCCGCAACACCGGGCGATCATCGACCAGCTGGCCCCGGCCGGGCCGGATGTCGTACACACCAAGTGGCGGCCCAGCGCCTTCTGCCGGACCGGTCTGCTCGACCAGCTCCGCGACCTGGGTCGCGACCAGCTGGTCATCTGCGGGGTGTACGCCCATGTCGGCATCCTGATGACCGCCCACGAGGGCTTCTCCAACGACATCCAGACCTTCGTGGTGGCCGACGCCATCGCCGACTTCACCCCGGAGTTCCACCGCCTGGCGTTGGAGTACGCGGCCTCCCGCTGCTCGGTGACCGTCTCCACCCGCACCGCCCTGGCCATGATGCAGGGGGCACCGCGATGACCTGGCTGGAACGGGTCACCGCCCCGGACGGGCCCTCCTTCGCCCTGCTGCACCGGCCCGGCCACGACCCCGACACCATCGACCTGATCATCGGTACGGCGGACACGGTGGAGCGGATCGCCGACATCCCCCTGCCCGTCGAGGGGGGCACCGGGGCCCGGCACGACCTGCTGGCGATCCTGCCGTACCGGCAGATCCGCGAGCGCGGCTTCGAGGCCCCGGACGACGCGGCACCCCTGGTCACCATCGCGGTGACCGAACAGCAACGGCTGCCGATCGCCGAGGTGCTGGCCACCCTGCCCCAGGCCCCGATCGAGTACGACGGCGGCCACTTCGACCTGGACGACGACGAGTACGCCGCCCTGGTGCAGCAGGTGATCGACGACGAGATCGGCACCGGGGCCGGGGCCAACTTCGTACTCAAAAGGTCCTTCCACACCGAGATCACCGGCTGGTCGACGCGGACCGCCCTGATCTTCTTCCGTCGCCTGCTCGGCCGGGATCCGGGGGCCCACTGGACCTTCCTGGTGCACACCGGCGAGCGCACCCTGATCGGTTCCTCCCCGGAACGGCACGTCACCCTGGACGCCGGCACGGTGACGATGAACCCGATCAGCGGGACCTACCGGTATCCGCCCGGCGGCCCCCACCTGGCCGGGATGCTCGACTTCCTGGCGGACGCCAAGGAGGCCAACGAGCTGTCCATGGTGCTCGACGAGGAACTGAAGATGATGGGCCGGATCTGCGACCGGGGTGCCCGGGCGATCGGTCCGCAGCTCAAGCAGATGGCCCGGGTGGCCCACACCGAGTACCTGATCGAGGGGCGCAGCACCCGGGATGTCCGGGACATCCTGCGGGAGACCCTGTTCGCCCCGACCGTGGTGGGGGGTCCCCTGGAGAGCGCCTGCCGGGTGGTCGCCCGGTACGAGCCCGGGGGGCGGGACTACTACGCCGGGCTGATCGCGTTGATCGGCCGGGACTCCGAGGGTGCCCGGCAGCTCGACTCGGCGATCCTGATCCGTACGGCCGACATCGACCTGGCCGGCCGGATGCGGATCGGGGTGGGTGCCACCCTGGTCCGCGACTCCCAGCCGGTCACCGAGGCGGCCGAGACCCGGGCCAAGGCGGCCGGGCTGCTGGAGGCCCTGGCCGACCAGCCGGGTGCCCCCGCCACCTGGCCGGACACCTCGGTGGGTCTGCACCCCTCGATCCGGCACGCCCTGGCCACCCGCAACCGGCCCCTGGCCGACTTCTGGTTCGACGACCCGGAGGACCGGGATCGGATCCAGCCCGGGCTGGCCGGCCGCCGGGTGCTCGTGATCGACGCCGAGGACACCTTCACGGAGATGCTCCGGCACGCCCTGGTGGCCCTCGGTTTCGAGGTGGAGGTACGCCGCTTCGACGAAGCGTACGACCTGGACCGGCACGATCTGGTGGTGCTCGGCCCCGGGCCCGGGGACCCCCGGCAGTTCACCGACCACAAGATCATGACCCTGCGGACGGCGGCCCGGCGGCTGCTCGCCCTGGGGGTGCCCTTCTTCGCCATCTGTCTGGGCCACCAGGTGCTCAGCACCGTGCTGGGCCTGGAGGTGACCCGGATCCCCTTCCCCAACCAGGGCACCCAGCGGCGGATCCCGTTCCGGCACCGCACCGAACTGGTCGGCTTCTACAACACCTTCGCCGCTCAGAGCCCGACGCCGGAGATCACCAGCCCGGACCGGCCGGGGGCGATCACGGTGTTGCGCGAGGCGGACAGCGGCGAGGTGCACGGGCTGATCGGTCCCGGATTCGCCTCGGTGCAGTTCCACCCGGAATCCGTGCTGACCCCCGGCGGCATTCGGATCATCGGTGAACTGCTCGGTGAAGTACTGCCGCAGAGAGTGAAAAGCATTGCTGATCACCGATCCCTTGTAGCCACCTCGACCGGATTCCTAGCCTCGGAGGCAACGGTGCAAGCGACGGCGAGGAGATGAACATGCAGGCATTGCCCCGCCTCGGTGACTGGGCCGACCTGGACGAGTTGCGCGACCTTCAGGCCAAGCAGATCCCCAAGGTCATGGAGTGGGCCTCCCGGGCCCCCTTCTACGCCGGGCGCGACCTCACCGAGCTCACCGAACAACCCCTGACCACCAAGCAGAACCTCCGGGACCAGTACCCCTTCGGGATGCTCGCGGTGCCGCGCCGGGACCTGGCCACCTATCACGAGTCCAGCGGCACCGCCGGCCAGTCCACCCCCTCCTACTACACCGCGGAGGACTGGATCGACCTGGCCGAGCGGTACGCCCGCAAGTGGGTGGGGATAACCCCGGAGGACACCTTCTTCGTCCGCACCCCGTACGCCCTGATGATCACCGGTCATCTGGCCCAGGCCGGGGCCCGGCTGCACGGCGCCACCGTGGTCCCCGGCGACTACCGCTCCCTGGCCATGCCGTACGCCCGGGTGGTGCAGGCCCTGCACGACCTGGAGGTGTCCCTGACCTGGTCGATCCCGACCGAGCCCCTGGTCTGGGCGGCCACCGCCCGGGCGGCCGGGCTGGATCCGGCGCGGGACTTCCCCGCCCTGCGCGCCCTGTTCGTCGGCGGGGAACCCCTGACCGGGGCCCGGCGTCGCCGGATCAGCGAGATCTGGGGGGTGCCGATCGTCGAGGAGTACGGCTCGACCGAGACCGGCAGCCTGGCCGGGGAGTGCCGGCACGGCCGGATGCACCTGTGGGCCGACCGGATGGTCTTCGAGGTGTACGACCCGCAGACCGGCCGGATCAGCCCCGAGGGCCGGGGTCAACTGGTGGTCACCCCGTTGTACCGGGAGGCCATGCCCCTGCTGCGGTACAACCTGGAGGACGACGTCGAGGTGTCCTACGAGGACTGTCCGTGCGACTGGCGGCTGCCCTCCATCCGGGTCATGGGCCGGTCGGTGTACGGCCACCCGGTGGCCGACGGCACGGTGACCCAGCAGCAACTCGAAGAGATCATCTTCAGCCTGCCGATCGAGCACGAGGTGCTGTTCTGGCGGGCCCGCGCCGATCGGGACCTGCTGCGGGTCCAGTTCGAGGTGCCCGCCGAGCACCGGGAGGCCGCGGTCGCCCGGGTGCGGGCGGCGATCGCCGATGAGGTGGGGGTACCCGCCGAGGTGACCGCCCTCGAACCGGGCACCCTGCTGCCCTTCCAGGTGCTCACCCAGAAGAAGGACGTCGTGAAGCCTCGCAGTCTGCTGGCGGCGGGCGAGGACTGGAGCAAGGCCCTGCCGTTCAACTGACCGACCCGGAAGGTGACTGTCATGACGACCTCTCAGGCCCCGGCCCCGCCCGCTACGGCGGCCGACCGGGAACGTATCGCCCAACTGGTGTGTGGCCACATGGCCACCCGGACCATCTCCGCCGCGGCGGCGCTGGGGGTGGCCGACATCATCGGCCCCGACGGCTCCGACTCGGCGCAGGTGGCGGCTGCGGCCGGCACCGATCCCGGCGCCACTCTGCGGCTGCTGCGGGCCCTGGCCGCGCTGGAGGTGCTGCGGGAGACCGAGCCGGGGCGGTTCGCCCTCACCGGCATCGGCGAGCTGCTGCGCACCGACCGACCGGATTCGATGGCCGAGTTCGTGGCGATGACCACCGACCCGGCGATGCTGGGCGGCTGGGCCCACCTGGACCAGGCCATCCGCACCGGAGGGGAGGTCTTCTCGACCACCTTCGGCACCTCCTTCTTCGGCCACCTGGCCGGGGACCCGCGACTGTCCGCCCGGTTCAACGCGGCCATGCGGCAGGGCACCCGGCTGGCCGCCCAGGTGCTGCCGCAGGCGTACGACTTCGGTCGCTTCCGTACGGTGGCCGACGTCGGGGGCGGGGACGGCACCCTGCTGGCGGCCGTGCTCGCCGCCCACCCCGGGGTCCAGGGCCTGCTGTACGACACGGCCGAGGGCCTGGCCCAGGCGGACACCACCCTGGCCGGGGCCGGGGTGGCCGAGCGCTGCACCCTGGCCACCGGGGACTTCTTCGCCTCGGTGCCCGCCGGGGCGGAGGCCTACCTGCTCAAGAGCATCCTGCACGACTGGGACGACGAGCGGGCCGCGGTCATCCTGCGGCATGTCCGGGCGGTCATCCCGCCGCACGGCCGGCTGCTCATCGTCGACGCGGTGCTGCCGGACCTGGTCGACGCCCAGCGGTCCCCCCTGGGGCATCTGGGTGATCTGAACATGCTGGTGCAGCTCAGCGGCAGGGAGCGCACCCGCAGTGACTTCACCGCCCTGTGTCAGGCCACCGGGTTCCGGCTGACCTCGGTGACCGGGCTGGCCCCGGCCCGGTTCTCGCTGGTGGAGGCGGTGCCGACCGGATGTTGAGGTTCCCGGACGTGGCCAGTTTCGAGGCCTGGCTGACGCAGTGGCACGAGACCGCCGACGAGGTGTGGGTGCTGTTCCCGAAGAAGGGCGTGGAGGTGCCCTCCATCACCCGCTCGGAGACCCTGGACGTGGCCCTCTGCTTCGGCTGGATCGACGGCAAGGCCATGTCCGGTAACGCTCCCCAGGGTTGGTGGAGCCAACGGTTCACCCCCCGACGCAAGCGCAGCACCTGGTCGAAGGTGAACCGGGTACGGGTGGCCAAGCTGATCGCGGCGGGTCGGATGCGTCCGGCCGGGCTGCGTCAGGTGGAGTTGGCCAAGGCGGACGGCCGGTGGGAGGCGGCCTACGACTCGCCCAGCCGGGCGGAGGTGTCCCCGGAGTTCGCCGCCGCCCTGGCCGCCTCGCCGGCCGCCACGGCGGCCTGGGAGAAGCTGGGCTCCGGCCGCCGGTACGTGATGATCGTGACCTTGCAGAAGCTGAAGCGTCCGGAGACCCGGCAGCGACGCATCGGCGAGTTCATCGCGACGCTGGCAGCGAGTTCGTGAGGGACTCCAGCCGGTCCAGGTAGTGCGGGCTGTACATGATGCCGAGCACGTTGCCGAAGGGGTCGGTGACGGCGGCCGTGACGAATCCGGCCTCCCGCTTGGTGATGGGCTCGTACTCGACCGCCCCCATGGCCAGGAGCCGGTCGAACATGGCCTCGATGTCGTCCACGTGCCAGTACACCACCGCCCCGCCCGGGACGGCCGCCGCGCCGGGCGGGGCCCAGGCCCGGTCGATGATCCCGAGTTCGTGCTCGTAGTCGCCGATGCGCCATTCGAGGTAGGCGCCCCCGCGCTCGAAATACGGCTCGCCGCCGAGCAGCTCGGAGTACCAGGCCCGGGCGGCCGGTACGTCGTCCGCCCAGTAGGTGACCGTACTGAGTCCGCGCAGGGCTGCGACATTTCCCATTTAGTACCCCTTTTGCAGGCGATAGCCGAATAGCACCTTGCGGGAGGATAGCGGCTGACCGCGCGTCATCCCGGGAAGCACCCGCCAAGGTGGACTCCGGCGTGTCCCAGAACCCGGCGGACCCCGGCCGGATTCGAATCGAGCACCCGAGTAGCAGCCCTTATCGCGGGCTCATTGTCCCCCTCCTGTTACCAGCATTACGTTTTTCATGGTAACGACATCGAAGCGCGGAAGGGATCGACGTGACCAGGACCTACCCCGCCTACATCGGCGGCCGGGACGTCTACGGAGACAACCCCCGGTACGTGCACACCATCTCCGCGCGGGCGTTGCTCGACGACACGTTCGCCGCCCTGCGACTCAAGCGCGACCTGGACGAGGGCCGACCCGGGGTGTCCGTCCCCGACGGCGAGGTGATCGCCGGGGCCTGCCTGGTGGCCGGCGAGGACCTGGCCCAACAGGCCCTGGAGGCCGCCGCCGCGGCGGCTCCGGCCTGGCGCCGGGTGCCCCTGGAGGAACGGATGCGGATCGGCCGCCGGATCATCGAGCGGCTGGCCGAACACGGCGAGACCCTGGTCGAGCTGCTGGTGGCCGAGGGTCAGCCCCGGGACATGTCCGAGGGCATGGTCTTCGGGGTCCCGCACACCACCTGGAGCGCCCAGACCCTGGACTGGTGCGCCGAGCAGATGGCCGTGACCCGCGGCGACGACCAGCGGGAGATGCTGCTGCGCCGGGTCCCCGACGGGGTGGTCTGCCTGAACCCGCCGCAGAACGCCGCCACGGTCAACACCCTGAACGGGCTGACCGCCATGCTCGCCGGCAACACCCTGGTCGTCCGGGCCCCGCGCGGGGTGGGACTCAGCTGCATGTACCTGCTGCGGGAGATCGTGGCACCGGTGCTGGAGGAGGCCGGCGCCCCGCCGGGCACCCTGAACGCCCTGTGCGCGCCCCCGCTGCTGGACAGCTGGGTGGCCAGCCCACTGGTCAACGACATCATCTACTTCGGCGGCAGCACCAAGGGCATCCAGTTCGAACGGGACTGCGTGGCGGCCGGCAAGAAGCCGATCCTGGAGCTGGCCGGCAACGACTGCTGTGTGGTCTGGCACGACGCCGACCTGGACGCCGCGGTGGACTCCCTGGCCCAGTTCTTCATGAACTCCGGGCAGATCTGCAACGTGCCCAACCAGGTGGTCCTGCACCCCGCCATCGCCGACGAGGTGATCGAGAAGCTGGTCTCGGTGCTCAAGGAGATCCGGCCGGGCTACCCGGAGGAGCGCGGGGTGGTGCTCACCCCCGTACTCGGGGCCGACTGGTTCTACGGCTGCCTGGGTGAGGCCCTGGCCAAGGGGGCCAAGCTGGTGCACGGCGGGCGGCGGTTGGAGACCGACGGCAGCGTCTCGGACACCGGCTTCTTCATCGAGCCGACCCTGGTGCGGATCGACGGCCTGACCGGCGCCCGGGACCTGTCCGTGGTCCGCGACGAGACCTTCTTCCCCCTGTTGCCGGTGATCGTGCCGGAGAGCGGCAGCACCGACGAGGAACTGTTCGACCAGGTGCTCGCCTTCGTCGAGGACAACGCGTACGGGCTGCGCAACTCCCTCTGGTCCCGCAGCCAGGCCACCATCACCCGATTCCTGGACTCGATCACCAACGGCGGCAACCTGAAGATCAACGACTCGCACGGCAACTTCCTGCCCTTCCTGCCCAACCAGGGCGGCACCGGACTGACCGGGGGCGTCTTCGGCGAGGCGAGCCATCCGATGTTGCGCACCACCCACCTCCAGGCCGTCAGCATCGGCCGCCTGTAGCGAACGGAGGAACCGACATGACCACGCGCACTCTCAAGGCGGTGACCGGGGGCACCGCCGCCGACCTCATCCGCCGGCTGGCCGACGACGAGACCTTCCCGGCGTACGCCCCGGATCTGGTGGCCGTGCACCGCGACGGCGACCACAGCGACTGGGTCCTCGCCTTCCGGGGCGGGGTGGCCCGCTGGACCCAACGAAGGCGGGTCCTCGCCGACCGGATCGAGTTCGAGCAGACCGACGGTGACTTCCAGGAGTACGCCGGCCACTGGTCGGCCACGGACGGCCCGGACGGCTGCGAGGTCGAGTACACCGTCCGGTTCCGGACCAGCGTCCCGCACTTCGCCGGAGCGGTGGAGTCGGCCGCCGGCCGGGTTCTCACCCGTACCGCCCTGGCGGTGCTGGAGGGGGTAGGTCGGACGGCCCGGCTTACCCGGGGCGGACGCATCCTGTCCGACCTTCCCGAGGGGGGTTCCGGCCATGCGATTCGATGACATCTGGGTGGCCGGTACCGGTGCCACCCTGGGTGACCCGGTGCCGGTCTCCGGGGCGGTGGCGGCCGGAGCGTACTCCGCGGAGGCCGCCGCCAGCACCGGGATGATCAGTTACTCCCAGTCCACCCAGGCCCCGCCGGAGATGGCGGTGTCCAGCGGTCGCCAGGCGATCAAGGCCGCCGCCGAACACGCCGTGGAGATCGGCCCGACCAGCCTGCACCTGCACAGCCACGCCGGCTTCCAGGGCATCGACCAGTGGTCCGCCGCCTGCTGGATCGCCGGGGAGCTGATCGGCACCCAGCTCGACACCATGCCGATCACGGTGGCCGCCTGGTCCAACGGATCGATAGCCAGCCTGGAGGTGGCGGCGAACGCGCTGACCGCCAACCCGGCCCTGCCCTCGGCCCTGATCACCGTCGCCGACCGCTTCGGCCCACCCGGGGACCGCTTCCACACCTCCCCCGGCATGGTCTTCGGTGACGGGGCGGCCGCCGCGGTGCTCACCCGGGGCGGCGGCCGGTTCCGACTGCTGTCCTGTGTCGCCGAGGCCGACACCGTCCTCGGCGGGCTGGCCCGGGGCGACGAGCCCTTCCGGCTGTCGCCCAGCCCGGAGCCGGCCGACTCGCGTCGACGTACCCGGGAGTTCCTGGCCCAGGGCGAGGTGTCACTGCGCGACATCCAGACCCGTACCACCCAGCGGGTGCGCAGCGTCGTCAGCCGTGCCCTCGACGAGGCCCAGGTCAGTCCGGACCAGGTGGACTGGATGGTCACCCCCTTCGTCGGCCGCACCCTCTACCACAACAGCTTCGTCCGCCCTCTCGACTTCACCCCCCGCAACACCCTGCTCGAGTTCGGTCTGACGATCGGGCACCTCGGCGCCGCGGACCAGATCCTCGGACTGCACCACCTGGCCGGATCGGACCTGCTCGAACCGGGGTCTCGGATCCTTCTGATCGGCACCGGCATGGGTTTCACCTTCTCCGCCGCGGTGCTCACCGCGGGCGACGACTGACGGAAGGACCAGCGCGATGCACACCGCCCAGAGCACCACCTCACGGATCAGCGCCACCGAACCGCTGATGTCCCCGGCCGGCCTCCGAGCCGACATCCCCCTCCCGGCCCTGCTGGCCGATCGGGTCGAACACGCCCGACACTCCATCGGCCGCATCCTGCACGGCGACGACGACCGCCTGGTGGTGGTCGCCGGCCCCTGCTCCATCCACGACCCACGCGCGGCCCTGACCTACGCGGAGAAACTCGCCGCGGTGGCCGAACGGGTCTCCGGCTCCCTCCAGATCGTGATGCGGGTGTACGTGGAGAAGCCCCGCACCCGGCTCGGCTGGAAGGGCCTGGTCAGCGACCCCCTGCTGGACGACTCGGACGACCTGGCCACCGGGCTGCGGGTGGCCCGCCGCACCATGGTCGACGTGTTGGGGGTGGGCCTGCCGGTGGGCTGCGAGTTCCTCGACCCGACCGTCGGCCGCTACCTGTCCGACCTGGTCTCCTGGGGCTCGATCGGGGCCCGCACGGTGCAGAGTCAACCGCACCGGCAGCTCACCAGCGGTCTGCCGATGCCGGTCGGGTTCAAGAACTCCACCTGCGGCAACGTCGAGGACTCCATCGACGCGATCGTCACGGCCGGACGCGGACACGTGTACCCGGGTCTCACCGACGACGGGCACGGGGCGGTCATGCGTACCAGCGGCAACCCGGACTGCCATGTCGTCCTGCGGGGCGGCGCCGACGGCCCGAACTTCAGCCCGCAACACGTCTCCCAGACCCTGGACCGGCTCCGCGCCGCCGACCTGTCCAGGGGTCTGTTCATCGACGCCAGCCACGGCAACTGCGGCAAGGACCACGTCCGGCAGCCCAAGGTGGTCGAGGACCTGGCGTTGCGGATCGCCGACGGCGAGCGGGGCATCGCCGGGGTGATGATCGAAAGCTTCCTCACCGAGGGCCGGCAGAACCTGGTGCCGGGACAGTCGCACCGGCTCATCTACGGGCAGAGCGTCACCGACAGCTGCGTGGGCTGGGAGCGCACCGAACACCTGATCGACCTGCTCGCCGACGCGGTGAGCACCCGCCGGTCCGCCTACGGCCTGGCGATGGCCGGCTGAAGCCGCTTCGGAGAGAGGAATCCGCCCATGTCCACGACATCCACCTCGTCGCTTCCCCTGGCCGGCTCCGGCCAGGGGGCGGCGCCCGCGCCGGCCCACCGGGTGCCCCTCACCGGCACCCCCGATCCGACCCGGGCGGTCGCCGCCCTGGCCGCCCTGCTGCGCCGCTACACCGGAGAGGACGAGATCCGCATCGGGCGGCGCGCCCCCGGGGTCCACACCACACTGCTCATGTCCTTCCCGGACACGGCCGCCCTCGGCACCCTGACCGAGCCGGCGGTGCAGCTCGGCGAGGAGGTGACCCCCCAGGGGGTCGTGGTCAGCGACGGGCTGCCGGCCCGGGCGGCCGAGGTGCCGACCGTGGTGGTCGGCGAGGCCGGCCTGGAGTTGCTGATGCCGGCCGACATCTTCGACGAGGCGGCCGTGGCCCAGTACGCCCGGCACCTGGAGCGGATCCTGGCCGCCGGGCCGGAGGTCTCGGTCGCCGAGGTGGCTCTGCTGACCGAGGCGGAGACCCGGCGCGCCCTGGTCGAGTGGAACGACACCGACGCCGCCATCCCCGCGCCGTTCATCCACGAGCTGGTCGCCGAGTACGCCCGCACCACCCCGCAGGCCGTCGCGGTGGCCCTCCCCGACGAGCAGGTCACCTACCGGGAGTTGGACAGCCGGGCCAACCAGTTCGCCCACCGGCTCCGGGCGGCCGGGGTACGCCGTGGCGACCGGGTGGGGGTCTGCTTCCCGCGCGGCGCGGACGCCCTGATCGCCCAACTGGCCTGCTTCAAGCTGACCGCGGCGGCGATCCTGATGGATCCCGGCTTCCCGGCCGACCGGCTGCGGTTCATGCTCGAGGACTCCTCCGCCGTCGCCGTGTTGACCAGCACGGAGCACACCGCCCTGGTCGAGGGGGCCGACTGCCCGGTCATCGACCTGTGGGCCACCGACTGGGCCGCCGAGCCGACCACGGAGGTGCACGAGCCGGTCACCGCGGACGACTTCATCCACATCGGATACACCTCCGGCTCCACCGGGGCACCCAAGGCCGTGCAGGCCCGGTTCGGTCCCGCCCGCAACCTGATCCACGCCATGCGTGAGCTGTGCGGGATGACCGCGGCCTCCCAGGGCACCTGGCTGGCCGCACCCGGGTACGGGATGATCCAGGTCGAGTGCTTCCCGGTGCTCGCGGCCGGTGCCACCGTGCACATCCCGGAGGCCAGCGTGGTCGCCTCCCCGGAGCGTCTCCAGGAGTGGATCCTCCGGTACGGCATCACCACCACCCTGCTGATGAAGCCGATGGCCGAGCGGCTGTGGCTGCTGGAGTGGCCGGCCGACACCAGGCTGCGCGACATCCGGGTCTGCGGCGAGCGGATCCAGGCCTGGCCCCCGGCCGGCCTGCCCTTCCGCCTGATCAACCTGTACGGCTCCTCCGAGGCGACCACGGTCTCCGCCTGCGACATCACCGCCCTGGGCCAGTCCCTGGGCGAGGCGGGCCGGGCCCGGGCCCTGCCGCCGATCGGCCGACCGATCGACAACGTGCGGACCTACGTGCTGGATGAGTGGTTCCGTCCGGTGCCCCCGGGGGTGGTCGGGGAGTTGTGCGTGACCGGGGACAGTCTCTCCGCCGGGTACGTCAACCGACCGGAGCTGACCGCCCAGAAGTGGATCAGCAACCCGATCGACCCGGAACGCTCCCCCGTCCTGTACCGCACGGGCGACATGGCCCGCTACTGGGCGGACGGCAGCATCGAGATCGTCGGCCGCCGAGACGGCCAGATCAAGGTACGCGGCAACACCGTCCACCTGGCCGAGATCGAGATCGTCCTCGGCGCCCAGCCGGGGGTACGGCGTACGGCCGTGCTGGCCCGCGCGGACGGTCAGGGGGACACCCAGCTCACCGCGTACATCGAGCCGGAGGCGGGGGCCACCCCGGCGGTCCGGGACATCCGCCGGGCCCTGCGCAAGCGCCTGCCGGCCTTCATGGTGCCCTCCTCCTTCGTGGTCGGCGAGATCCCGCTGAACACCAACGGCAAGATCGACCGGGGCGCACTGCCGGAGCCACCGCGGTCCCGGCCGGACGTGGACAGCCCCTACCAGGCCCCCACCACGGACCTGGAGCGGGAGCTGCACGAGCTGTGGACCGCCGCCCTGGAGGTCGAGGGGCTGGGGGTGCTGGACAACTTCTTCGACCTGGGCGGGGACTCGCTGCGGGCGGCCCGGGTGACCGGCCAGGTGGCCGACCGGTACCAGCTGGAGGTGGAGGTCGGGGACCTGTTCCACGAGCCGACCATCGCCCGGATGGCCGCCTACCTGGCCGCGGAGCGGGAGGCCCGGCCGGCCCTGGCGACGATCTGAACCACAGCGAAGGGGAGGGCCACCCGGTCGGTGGCCCTCCCCTTCTGCGTTGCCTACGCGGTTCAGTCCCGCAGCTCCCGGTCGACCAGGTCACCGGCCGCCCCGACATACCCGGCCGGGTCCAGCAGCCGGGTCAGCTCCTGCTCGCTGAGGTGCCCCGCGACCCGGGAATCGGCCCCCAGCACCTGGTGCAGGGGCTGCCCGGTCTGCTCGGCCACCCGGCTGGCCTCGGTGAGCAGGGCCCGGGCGGGGGCCCGGCCCAGGTGCGGCGTCAGCACGGCGGCCACCCGCTCGGTGGCCACCCGGTTGCCCGTCAGGGCCAGATTGGCCCGCATCCGCTCCGGCCGTACCGTCAGCCCGGCGGCCAGCTGTTCCGCGGTGTGCGCGGCGCCGCCGACCAGGCGCAGCAGCTCCCGCAGGGGCAGCCACTCGGCGTGCCAGACCCCGGCGGACCGCTCGTCCTCGGCGACCAGGCACTGGGTCAGGGCCGCCGCGTAGCAGGGGGCTTGCAGGGCGGCGCTGCGGATCAGGGTGGACAGCACCGGGTTGCTCTTGTGCGGCATGGCCGAGGAACTGCCCCGCCCGGCCACGGTCGGCTCGGCCACCTCACCGATCTCGGTACGCACCAGCACCAGCACGTCCGCGGCGAACTTCCCCAGGGCCCCGGCGGTGTGGGCCAGGGCGGCGGCCAGGTCCGCCATCGGGGTACGCAGGGCGTGCCAGGGCAGCACCACCGCGGCCAGCCCGGTCTCCTCGGCGTACGC
Organism: Micromonospora sp. NPDC047134; assembly: GCF_040643455.1. NCBI lineage: Bacteria > Bacillati > Actinomycetota > Actinomycetes > Micromonosporales > Micromonosporaceae > Micromonospora > Micromonospora sp. NPDC047134. Next base: position 11,579 of record NZ_JBEYUI010000014.1, on the reverse strand, counting down.
GGCCGTCAACCTGGCGGGGTATCCCTCGCCATGGTGACCGTCCATATTGGCGTACTCCTGGTATCCGGCCAGGGTGCCGGCGGCGCCGCCCAGGGCCACCGGCAGCACCAGGGCGTCCAGCCGGTCCCGGGCGTCCAGCACCAGCCGACGCCACCCGGCCGCCTTCAGCCCGAAGGTGGTCGGCACCGCGTGCAGGGCCAGGGTCCGCCCGGCCATCACGGTGTCCCGGTGTCGGCCGGCCAGTACGCCCAGCGAGGTGGCCACCGCGGTCAGGTCGGCGCGGATCAGGGCGATCGCCCGCCTGGCCACCAGCATCGCCCCGGTGTCGAAGATGTCCTGGCTGGTGGAGCCGCGGTGCACGTACTCGGCCGCGGCCCGGTCCTTGGCGGCCACCCCGGCGGTCAGCGCCTGGACCAGGGCGACGACCGGGTTGGCGGTCTCCCGGGAGGCCAGGGCGATGGCGCGTACGTCGAAGGCCTCCACCCGGGCGCACCGGGTGATCATCTCGGCGGCCTCCGGCGGCAGGGTGCCCAGCCGGGCCTGGGCCCGGGCCAGTGCCGACTCCGCGTCGAGCATGGCCTGGACCCAGGCGACATCGTCGACGGCCGCCTCGACCGGTGTCCCGGCCCGTACCGGAGACAGCAGTCCGGTGGACTCCGTCACACGATCACCCCTATCGGGTCCTCGTCCGGCGCCTCCGCGAAGGCCCGGCGCACCTCGCGGGGCACCCGGGCCACCTCGGGCAGCCCCAGCACCTCACGGGCGATGGCGTCCGAATCGGCCAGGGTCACCGAGTCGACCCCGGGCCGGATGCCGGCCGCGGTCACCCAGTGCACCGACTCGGTGGGTACCCCGTAGGCGAACCGCCGGGGATGAGGGCGCCCGCAGCCGTCCAGCAGCCGGTAGGGGCGCTCCGTGACGGCCAGCCCGCCGGTCTCGTAGCTGCCGATCCGGTACGGGACCGCCTGATCGGTGTCCAGCAGATGCCGCAGCAGGGGATCCTCCGTACGGCGCAGGTCGGGTTCCGGCAACCGGGCCTCGATCAGCACCCGGGACCGGATCGGCTCACCGGGCACCGCGCTGGACCCGCTGACGAAGGCCGGCTCCGTGGTGTCCAGCCGGATCCAGGTGCCCGGACCGGTCAGGGTGAGCACCCCGGCCTCGATCAGGGCGATCATCTGCTCGACCCGGACCGCAGGGGGTCCGATGGAGAGGTACCCGTTCAGGGGGGTGTACCACCCCTCCAGGTCGTCCCGGTGCGACTCACCGCTGAGACCGCCGTGGTCGACCGCCAGCCGGATCTCGTTGCGCAGATCCCGCAGCACGTCCAGGGCCGCCTTCAGGGGTCCCTCGACATTGCCGGCCCGGGCCGCCCGCACATCGGCGCGCAGGTGCTCCAGCAGCCAGCCCTGGAAGTCCGTCCGGTCGACGAAGGTGCTGTCGCCGTACGGGCGGGCCAGCCGCTCCCAACTGAACCTGCGCCGCGGCGCGATGCCGTACGCCTCCAGCACCTCGGTGGTGTCCCCGCCGATCGGGACGGCCAGGAAGTCGGCCTGGAAGGCCATCGTCTCCGGCCCCAGCCCGAGCAGGGTCGTGTAGTAGACGTTCTCCACCTCCCGGGCGATCACCGGCCACAGGTCCCGGGTGAAGTTGATCGGCCGGGGCAGGTCCGCCACGTACTCGGCGGTCAGCAGCAGCGGCAGGTGTCGGCCGGCCGCGCCCTTCTGGTTCTCGCCCCGGGACTGGTAGGGCACCCCCCGCCGGGAGCTGGCGTACAGCCGGGGTTCCCGGCCGGAGGGCCGGTAGGTCAGCCACCCGTCCGGCCTGGTGACGAAGGAGCCACCTCGGCCGACCGTCAGCAGGGCCATGTGGTCGAAGAAGTTCAGCCCCAGCCCACGCAGCAGTACCGGCTCCCCCGGCCCGATCTCGTCCAGATCCAGGTCGGCCGGGTTGGCCGGGGTCAGGTACCGCAGGTGGTGGATGCGGGACAGGCTGGCCGTACGGGCCTCCCGGGCGGTGGGCCGGACCTGCTGGTGACCGAGGGCCAGGACCACCGCGTCCAGGTCGTGCAGCCGGGTCCCGTCGGCCAGCCGTACCCCTTGCGGGCCGCCGGTCACCCCGTCGGTGTCGGCCAGGGCGATGGCCCGGGACCGGTGGCAGCGGACGGTCACATGACGGGGAGCCTGCTCCACCACCCGACTGAAGGCGGCCTGAAGGTAGCGGCCGTAGAAGGCCCGGGAGGGGTACGAGTTCGGGCCGAGGGCACGCGCCTCCTCGTCGGGCTGGTCCAGCGCCCACTCGTACAGGCTGGGGCCGGGCTCGATCGGGCCCTCGATGCGTGAGCTGTCGTCCGACCAGACCGTGATCTGAGCGGCCACGGTGTTCGTCATCAGGTGGCGGGACTGGTCACAGCGCCACACCGCCCCGGCGCCCGCCCCGGCCGGGTCGACGACATGCACCACGACCTCCTCGTGCGAGGGTCGGGCGCGTTCGTTGGCACAGAGTCGTTCCAGCACGGACAGTCCGCGAGGCCCGGCCCCGATGATGCAGATCTCGGTCATGCCGCCACTCCCTGCACGGTCGGGCGGACGGGGGCCCCGGCTACCCGGGTGCCGTGCATCCAGGCCAGGTGCTCGCGCAGGTCCTGCTGGGAGAGACCGCGCAGCCGCTCGTTGCGGCGGCGGGCCGCAGCTCCGGCCGGGTGCCACAGCACGACACTGTTCCGGGCCGCCCGTTGCACCGCCGCGGTCCGACCGGCCCGCTCGGCCGCGTACCCCCGCAGTCCGGCCTCGGGCGATGCCCCCGGGGTCAGGTGTCGGGCCAGCACCACCGCGTCCTCCAGGGCCTGGCAGGCACCCTGAGCGGCGTAGTGCAGCATCGGATGAGCAGCATCCCCGAGCAGGGCCACCCGACCCTCGGTCCAGGTGTCCACCGGTTCCCGGTCGACCAGGGTCCAGGTCTTCCACTCCTCGCCGAGGGCCAGCAGCCGCTGGGCCGTCCCGCCCAGGGCGGGGAACTCGGCCCGGGCCCGCTCCCGGCTGACCGGTCTGCCGGCCACCGCGGTGGTGCTGCCGTCGACGCTGCTGGCGGCCAGGTTCAGGTACCGGCCCCCGGCGATCGGGTAGTGCACGAAGTGGCATCCCGGCCCGGCCCACCAGACCACGGACCGGTCGTACCGCAGGTCCGCCGGCACCCGGTCCATCTCGACGACCGCCCGGTAGACCGTGATGCCGGAGACGATCGGATCACCGTCGCCGACCATCTGCTGCCGGATCGCGGAGTGCAGGCCGTCCGCGCCGATGACGACCTCGCCCTCGACCCGTTCCCCGTCCGCCAGGGTCACCCAGGCGGAGAGGTCCTCCTGGCCGTACCCGAGGACCGGGGCGTCGCTGCGCAGTTCGATCGCGGCCGTGTCGCGGCAGGCGTCCAGCAGGGCGGTGTGCAGCTCGGCCCGGTGCACCACGACGTACGGGCGCCCGAAGCGACGCCGATAGGTCTCCGTGAGTTCCAGGCTGGTCACATGTTCCCCGGTGACCCCGTCCATGAACCGCAACTCGTCCATGCGTACCGCCCCGGCCCGCACGGTGGCCCCGACCCCCAGCTGATCCAGCGCGTGCAGGCCATTGGGGGCCAACTGGATGCCGGCGCCGATCTCGGCGAACCGTGCCGCCTTCTCCAGGACGGTGACCTGGTGGCCGGTGCGGGCCAGGGCCAGGGCGGTGGCGAGTCCGCCGATGCCGCCACCGGCGATGATCACCCGGGACATCAGGCCCTCCCGTCCCCGGCCAACAGCCGCGCCAGCTCCAGCCTCTTGATCTTCGTGGTGGCGGTGTGCGGCAGGTCCCCGATGCGCCACTGGATCGGCTCGCCCATCGCCGGCAGACCGGCTACCGCAGCCCGCCAGGCCACCGGGTCCAACGGGCGGTCGTCCCGGGTGCACACCACCGGCACCGCGCCGCCGTCGGCCCCCGGCACGATGACCACCTCGGCCAGTTCCGGGATCCGGCTGAACAGGGTGTCCTCGGCGGCCAGGGTGGAGCCGAAGCCCTCGATCAGGTCGACCTCGCGGTCCAGCAGGTGCACACACCCCCAGCGGGTGCGATAGCCGACATCCCCCATCCGCCACCAGCCACCGGCGGAGAGCTGGGCGTCGTAGCGCTGCTGCTCGCCCAGGTAGGTGACGATCCGGCCCCCGCTGCGTACCTCGATGAAGCCGGGGTTCTCGGCCGAGGGCGGCTTGCCGTCCCGGCTGACCACCCGTACCCCGGTCATGCCCGGGAAAGGCATCCCCACGCACCGCCCGTCGGCGTCCTCCCCCCGCCCCCGGGTGTAGGTGCGGCCGATCACCGGTCCGACCTCGCTCTGGCCGTACAACTGCCCGAAGACCGGGTTGCGTCGACGGGAGGCGTCCAGCAGCCGCCGGATGGTCCTGGGGTGGATGGCGTCGAAGGTGGAGCTGAACAGCTTCACCCCGGCCAGCGGCCCACGGGGGTCGTCCGCCAGCCCCTCCCACTCCATCAGCGAGTTGGGGTGGGCCTCCAGCACCCCGGGGCGCAGCCGACTGAACAGGTCCGCCACCCGATCCGGGTCGGAGTCCACCAGCACCACGATGGGACAGCCCCGCAGCAGGGACATGGCCAGCGCGGTCATCAGCCGGGAGTGCACGAAGGAGACATGGATGGCCACGGTCTCCCGGCGTCGCAACAGCGCGGTGACCACCGAGATCTGCGGCCGGTACCGGGCCTGGAGGGTGAACCCGGTGTGCACGGCCAGCTTGGGGATCCCGGTGGTGCCGGAGGTGTGTGTGATCAACGCCGGACGGTCCGCGGGCACGGTGACCACGGGCACCCGGGGTGCCCCGGCGAATTCACCGAACGACTTCGCCCCGGGGTGACTTCCGGCGGTCAGCAGGATGCCCGCGGCCCGGTCGAAGATCACCTCCGGCAGACCGGCCAGCTTGGCCTCGTCGGTGACGAGGAAGGGCCGGTCGGCCCGGCGTACCAGTTCCGCCACGGTGTCCCCGTCCAGGCTGGGGGAGAGCAGCACCGGCACCCCGCCGATCCGGGAGACCGCGAAGGCCAGCAGGGTGATGTCGAACCCGTTCGTCTTGTGCACGACCACCCGGTCGGCCGGGCGTACCCCGGCGGCCCACAGCCGGGCGGCGTAGTCGTCGATCAGGTCGGCTACCTCACCGACCGTCAGCCGCCGCCCCAGATCGGGGGCGATCTGCAGATCATGGTCCAGGGTGACCACATTGGTGGGGTGTCGCCGGGCGGCCCGCTCGAAGAGGGTGCCGAGCTGGATGCCCCGGTTCCTGATGCGTTGCAGCAGCATGGTCAGTCCTCCTCTAGTACCTGGCAGAGACGACCGAGAGTGGCGCGCATGTCGCCGGCGACCTTGGCCCCCCACTCGGCGAAGAACCGCTCCCGCGCGGCGGCGTCCATGTCGGCGGTGATGCCCCGGATGCCCTCCGTGGCCGCGCCCATCCGGAACCGGTGGACCAGCACCGATCCGCCCCCGGGCTGCTCGGCGATGTCGTAGGCCCAGACGCTGTCCTGACGCGCCCCCGCCCGGTTCCGCATGGACCAGGCGAAGGTGCGACCCGGCTCGGCGGTCACCACCTCGGACTCGGTGAACCAGACACCGCGTACGACCGGCGCCCAGGCCACCACGTCGGCCTCCCGCCGGTTCTCGCCGCGGAACACCGCGCCGACCGTGCCGGGTTCACCGGCGATCCACGATCCGCCCACACACTCGGGGCTCCATTCGCCGCTGCGCTCGAGGTCGCTGACCAAGGCATAGACCCGGTCCGGTGGCGCGGACACCTTGCTCTGCACCGACAACTCGAACAGTGGCCGCGAAGCGGTCTGCATCTCGGTCCCCTCACGTCGTGACGTATGTTCGTCTGTTTCGACGCTAGAAAACGTGAGGATCGGTATCGATGGCTGCGCGATAAACCCTTCTACTCGTCATTCGACGGCGTGTGCATGATTTCGATGGCAGGGTGGCACCATGCTGGCTGCGTACATCGAAAGGTTCGGCCCGCCAGAAGAAATTCGGTACGGCCGGCTGCCCGACCCCTCCCCCGGCCCCACGGACGTGCTCGTCGAGGTGTGGGCGAGCACGGTCAACCCGGTCGACACCTTCGTCCGCTCCGGGCTGTTCCGCACCCCGGTGGCCTTCCCCTTCGTCATCGCCCGGGATCTGGTGGGTCGGGTGGTCCGGGCCGGGCCGGGCGCGACGGGGTTCGCCCCCGGCGATCCGGTGTGGTGCAACAGCCTCGGTCATGACGGTCGGCAGGGCGCCGCGGCCGAACTGGCGGTGGTGCCCGCGGACCGGCTGTACCGGCTGCCGGCGGGGGTCGATCCGCTGACCGCGGTGGGGGTGCTGCATCCCACGGCCACCGCCTACCTGGGGCTGTTCCGGCACGGTCAGCTGAGCGCCGGTGACACCGTGCTGGTCGGCGGGGCAGCCGGCAATGTCGGCAGCGCGGCGGTCGTCCTGGCCGCCCAGGCGGGGGCCCGGGTGATCGCCACGGCCGGTCCGGGGGACCTGGCCCGGTGCCGGGCGATGGGCGCCGCCGAGGCGATCCCGTACGACGCCCCGGACCTGGCCGCCCGACTGCGGGCCGCCGCCCCCGAGGGGATCGACGTGCACCTGGACACCTCCGGCCACAACGATCTGCGGCTGGCGGTAGACCTCCTGGCCCACGGGGGTCGGATCGTCCTGCTGGCCGGGGCCCGCACCGAACCGGTGCTACCGGCGGGTCGGCTGTACATGCGGGACGGATCGATCCGGGGCTTCGTCATCTCCCACGCCAGTACGGCCGAACTGGCCGCCGCGGCCCGGACCATCAACCGGCTGCTGCCCTCCGGTCTTCTGCGTACCCGCGAGGTGGCCGTGCTGCCGTTGCAATCCGCAGCCGAGGCGCACGCAATTATCGAGAATGGCACCGATAAGAGGATCTTATTGGGGCTCTGAACGAATGTCGGGCTAGCGTCCTACACATATTACGAGCATCGGCGAGAGGACACCGGAAATGGGCAAGGTATGGTTCGTGACAGGCTCGTCGCGCGGTCTGGGCCGCGAGTTCGTCAGCGCGGCACTGTCCCGTGGTGACCAGGTGGCCGCCACCGCCCGCGACACGAGCGCCCTGGCCGATCTCGTCGCCGAGCACGGCACCGCGATCCTGCCGCTGACCCTGGACGTGACCGACCGGGCCGCCGTCGTAGCCGCGGTCCAGCAGGCGTACGAGCATTTCGGTCGCCTCGACGTGGTGGTGAACAACGCCGGGTTCGGCCTGTTCGGCACAATCGAGGAGATCAGCGAGGCCGACATCCGGGCGCAACTGGAGACCAACGTGCTCGGCGCGCTCTGGGTCTCCCAGGCGGTGCTGCCGTACCTGCGCGAGCAGGGCAGCGGCCACATCGTGCAGGTCTCCAGCGCCGGTGGGGTGCTGGCCTTCCCCGCCCTGGGGGGCTACCACGCCTCCAAGTGGGCCCTGGAGGGGTTCAGCGAGTCCCTCTCCCAGGAGGTGGCCGGCTTCGGCATCAAGGTGACCATTGTGGAGCCGGGGTCGTACGGCACCGACTGGGGCGGGCCCTCCGCCTCCTTCTCCGCGCCGCACCCGGCGTACGACGGGCTCCGGCAGGCGATGGCCGGCTTCCAGCTGCGCCAGGGCAGTCCCCGGGCCGCGGCCCAGGCCCTGCTCACCGTGGTGGACGCGGAGAATCCGCCGCTGCGGATCTTCTTCGGCACCCAGCCGTACCAGGCCGCCCAGGGGGTGTACGCCGACCGACTCAAGACCTGGGCGGACTGGTCCGCCCTGTCCGCCGAGGCCGAGGGCGAACCCGCCCTGCACGGGGTCGTCGCCTGAACCACCGCAGTTGCCCCGCCCCGCTCCCCCGGGGTGGGGCAACTGCGTGTCGGTGACGGGTCCGCCGATAACTGTCGCTGATCGGAACAGAATGACCGACTATCACCGCGTACGGCAGCAAAGAGGCGTTTTCGCCTAGCGTTCCTGACATGACATCACGAACCCAGGTACCAGTGGCAACCCAGACGGACAGGAGGCGCTGGATCGCGCTGGCCATCGTGATGGCCGCGGCCTTCATGGATCTGGTCGACGTCACCATCGTCAACATCGCCATCCCGGCGATCCAGGAGGACATCGGCGCCACGGTCAGTCAGATCCAGTGGATCGTCGCCGGGTACGCCCTGGCCTTCGCGGTCGGCCTGATCACCGGTGGTCGACTCGGCGACATCTACGGCCGCAAGCGACTCTTCCTGGCCGGCATCGCCGGCTTCACCATCGCCTCGGCGCTGTGCGGCATCGCCCAGAGCCCCGAGCTGCTCGTCACCGCACGGATCCTCCAGGGCGCCATGGCCGCGCTGATGGTTCCGCAGGTACTGGCGATCATCCACGCCACCTTCCCGCCGCACGAGAAGGGGAAGGTGTTCGGACTCTGGGGTGCCATCGTCGGGCTCGGCGGCATCTCCGGCCCGCTGATCGGTGCCCTGCTGACCCACTGGAACCTGTTCGGTCTGGAGTGGCGGCCGATCTTCCTGATCAACCTGCCGGTCGGCATCCTGGCCCTGATCCTGGGCGCCAAATACATCGAGGAGTCCCGCTCCCCGCAGGCCCTGCGCCTGGACCTCGTCGGGGTGATCGTGGGTACGGTCGGCCTGCTGATGCTGCTCTACCCGCTGACCCGGGGCGAGGAGACCGGCTGGCCCACCTGGGGCTTCGTCACCATGTTCGCCTCCATCCCGGTCTTCGGCGCCCTCATCGCGTACGAGCGGGCGAAGTCCCGCCGGGACGGCTCCCCCCTGATCGAACTGTCCCTGTTCCGGGTGAAGGGTTTCTCCGCCGGGGTCGCGGTCCAGTTGGCCTTCGGTGTCGTGACCGGCGTCTTCTTCCTGGTGTGGACCCTGTACATGCAGGTGGGCCTGGGCTGGAGTGTGCTGCGGGCCGGGCTCAGCGGCATCCCCTTCTCGGTGGCCACCACCATCGCCGCCGGCATCTCCGTGCAGCTGCTGATCCCCAAGCTGGGCCGCAAGGTGTTGCAGATGGGGGCGCTGCTGATGGGGACCGGCATGGCCCTGTACGGCTGGACGGCCAACCACTTCGGCCAGGAGGTCACCTTCTGGCAGATGGTCCCCGCCCTGCTGGTCATCGGCTTCGGAATGGGCCTGATCGTGTCGCCGCTGATCAACGCGATCCTGGCCGAGGTACCCCTGGCCCACGCCGGCTCGGCCTCCGGCCTGATCCACACCATGTTGCAGGTCGGTCAGGCCCTCGGCCTGGCACTCACCTCGGTGTTTTTCTTCGGGGTGCTCTCCGAGACCAGCTCGGGTGGTCGCTCCCCCTTCGTCGACGCCTTCGAGAACACGGCCTACTGGCTGGCCGGCATCCTCGCCGTGATCGCGGTGCTGATGACCGCGCTGCCGGCCGCGGCGGCTCCGCCGCAGGTGGACGGCCCACCCCAGGGCCTACCCACCGAGACCGAGCCGGCCGAGGTGAAGATCCCGGTGCCCGCCGGTCGCTGATCCCGTTTTCCTTTGGGCGGCCCCTGACCTCCAGCCACTGGAGGATCGGCGGGCCGCCCGACTCCGCCAGGCCATCTGACCCGGGAGGATGAGGACATGCTCGACACCTTGCGACATCCGGTGATCGTCGCCCCGATGGCCGGCGGCCCCTCGACCGTACGCCTGGTCGCCGCCGCCGCTGAGGCCGGTGGCCTGGGCTTCCTGGCGACCGGGTACCGGTCACCCGAGGTGGTATGGACCGAGCTGGCGGAAATCCGCGAGACCGGCCTGCCGTACGGGGTCAACGTCTTCATTCCGCAGCCCCCGGTCGAGGTGTCCACTGTCGAGCCCTACCGTGACCTGCTGCTCCCCGAGGCCGAGCGGCTGGGGGTGACCCTGCCGCAGGTGCGCACCCAGGACGACGACCACTACCTGGCCAAGATCGAACTGCTGCGGGCGGCGGCGCCCCCGCTGGTCAGTTTCGCCTTCGGCATCCCCTCCGCCGAGGTGGTGGCCACCCTGCGGGCCCAGGGCACGGCCGTCCTGGTCACCGTCACCAATGCCGCCGAGGCCCGGCAGGCCGCCAGGGCCGGGGCGGACGGGCTGGTCGCCCAGGGCGGCACCGCGGGCGGTCACGCCTCGACGACCACACCCCAGACCTACGACCCCGACCGCGCCACCGCCGAGGTGGTCCGGGAGGTGCTACCCGCCGGCCTGCCGGTGATCGCCGCGGGCGGGGTGGGCACCGCCGAGGACGTACGCCTCCTGCTGGCTGCCGGGGCGGTGGCCGTGCAAGCGGGAACGATGTTCCTGCTGGCCGACGAGGCCGGCACCCGGGCGGTGCAGAAGGCGGCGATGACCGGCGGCGAGCACACCGGCACGGTCGTCACCCGGGCCTTCACCGGCCGCCCGGCACGCGCCCTGCGGAACCGCTTCACGGACCGCTTCTCCACGGCGGCCCCGCTGGCCTATCCGGCCGTGCACCACCTGACCGCGCCGCTGCGGGCCGCCGCCGCCGAAGCCGACGATCCGCACGGGCTGAACCTCTGGGCCGGCACCGGCCACCGGCACGCACGCCCCGGACCGGCGGCACAGATCCTGCACTCCTTGGCAGGGGCCCTATGAGGAAGGCACCGGTACCTCAAGCTCAAGCCGGAGGGTTCGGACAATCATCGGCAGACCGGCGCTTTGTTGCTCCGACCTAGTCGAAGGCCCCCACTCTGTTCGTCTCGACCCACTTGCCGGAGGAGAGCCATGATCAGCGTCATATCGGTCAGGCTCTTTGATCAACCAGCGGTCGACTCACCCTGACCGGACGGGCCCAGCCCCGGCGGTCGCGCGCGAACTGCGCAAAGTGGGAGAGGCCGGTCGGTCGGCGGCACCGTTAACGTTGCCATGCGCCCACCACACAGGGTGGAGCACCCGACGAACCAGCCGGAGGGTAAGCCATGACCAGCTCCGCTCCCGCGCCTGTCGTGGCCGGTGGACCGTTGGCAACGGTACGCGCGGTCCGCGGCGCCATCCAGGTGAACCGGGACGAGCCCCCGGCTGTCACCGGCGCGACCCGGATACTGCTGGCCGAGGTGATGCACCGCAACGAGTTGCACCCGGACGACCTGATCAGTCTCTTCTTCACCACCACCGCGGACCTGGTCAGCTGCTTCCCCGCCGAGGCGGCCCGGCAACTGGGCATGGCCGATGTGCCTCTGCTCTGCGCACAGGAGATCGACGTCCCGGGCGCCCTGCCCCGCGTCGTCCGGCTGCTGGCGCACGTCCGAACAACCCGGTCCCGCGCCGAGATCACCCACGTCTACCTGGGCGGGGCCGCCCGCCTCCGGCCGGACCTGGCCGGATGAACCGCCCAGGAGATGCCGGGGTCGGGTAGCGGCAGGCTCTCCGGGAAACCTCGGCCGGCCGGGGCGGGGGTCTCCCCAGGGCCCCGGCAAAGTCGTCAGATGATGCCGAGTAGGGCCAGTGGGCGGGTGCTGTCGCGGGCGTGATGTCGGTTGGCGGCGGCGATGTTGGTGACGCCGGCGGTGCGGAGTGCGCTG